>DBDW01000009.1 GCA_002293825.1 Candidatus Magasanikbacteria bacterium UBA922
AGATGTGTATAAGAGACAGCATATTTGGAATAACAGGCGCAGCATGGGGACGTGTATTTTCAGAGTTATGTGCAGGAATCCTACTATACATTACCATTAGTAAGTTCACCTCTTTATCACTATCATTTGACGTTACAATAAAAGCACTACTTGCAGGACTATGTATGACCACCGTACTCGAGATCATGAACACAATCCCCTTTCTTGTTTCACTGACAACCGGACTTGATCCATATTCACCCACACACACACTTACCAAAGGTTTACTGTTATGTTTCTCTATTCTTAGTGGTGGCAGTGTCTATGCACTAACAATCATTCTGACCAAAGCAATTTCTCCCGAAACTCTTGCTGAAGTTCTTACACTCAAGAAATCTTCCTAGTGTCAACAGTACGTACTGAAAAAATTAGTACCAAAAAAACAAGTATCCAAAACAATACCGCCAAATCATTCTTGAAATATGGTACATCCACTAGACCGTGAATCATAATCGCGGTAAGTGAGGCCAACAAGGAAGCTTTGACCAGCCTATCTTGAATCAAAAGAGTGGTCCGTACAAGATACAAAAAAAGAAATACAAAGGACAGCATTCCAAACAGCCCAATTTCAGTCCAAAAATTCAAAAATATATTGTGCGGATATTTAAGGGCTTCAAGCACAGTAACGTCATACCACGGAGATTGAATTGCATCAAAGAAATTTCGTATTCCTGTACCAAATACAAAATGCTGTGGATGCTCCATCAAATACCCTATCGTATGTTCCCATACCATAATTCGATTCTGACCTGCGCGATCCTGGAACAAAACCGCGGCCCGAAGTGAAGGTATAAGCATTACAGCTAAAATTCCCATGATCACAATCCCTGCCACAGTTTTATAATACTTCTGCACCAATAAAAACACACACAACGCTGCCCCAAACGCAATAAAGGCACCTTGTGATTGAGAAAAAAATACTGCAAAAAGAATACATGCCCACATCACTGATACTGCAACAGCGTATTTTTTCCATAGCAGTGCTGACACACACACAATTGGTATGACAAAAAGACCAAGTGCGTTTGCAGACGTGTAGACAGATGTTACGCGTCCAAATAAATACGTGTCAGCAATCGAAGGAGGAAACCAGGCACCAGTCAATTTCTGGACCACTGCGACCACACTCACCGCCATGGCACTTCCAAGCAATGCCCACACAATCAGGTCCACCTTCAAACGTTTCTGATATACAATCAATAACACGCACAATGCAATCGGTTCAAGAAACAATGCCCTCCATTCCCCGAGTCCTTGAATAAGTTTCTGCACAGGTTCATTAGCACCATTCATAGACACAATCGCCCCGATACATGAAAAAAACAAAAACGCTGCGGCTGCGATCCAAAACGGTGCATGCGTAGTAATAGAAACCTTAAACAAATCAAAATCATGTCTGGTAATCCGCACCACTCCAGCTACCAGTACTGCGATAATGGTCAATTCAAGAACGGTCGTGGGCAATAGACCAATACTAGGTCGAATAATATACAAAGGTGGTAACGCGACACATAGATACACCGACCACTCAAACTTCCTAAAAGCACATACCAATACCGATGCAAAATATAATAACGCAAGAATAGTCATATAAATATCATTATTCGGTTTTCATCATATCAAATTATAGAAAAACACCCAAACCAACCCTTGATTTTCCCTCATCTATCGACTAGTATACTCGGTAACACCATGGAGAGGTGTCTGAGTGGTTGAAGGTACCGCTCTCGAAAAGCGGTGTACTCGAAAGGGTACCGAGGGTTCGAATCCCTCCCTCTCCGCCAATTAACAATATATACCAATGTAACACTTGTGGTAATAGAGAAAAAAAATTACACACACATGAAACAGAAGGTGCCAATCCTCATTATTGTCAATATTGCAATCCATAAGTGCATCCAAAAAAATAATATCAGCCCATTTCAATCATCGTTACGTTTGAAAAAACCATCATCGTAAGATATACTGTTCACCATGAACACACATAGTACACACCACACAATCACTCTACACCATATCGCCGGATCATAGTCGGCTCTTTTGTACTACCACACAAATCCGACGTACACACGATCGGTTTTTTATTTATTATATATAACAATATCTCTATGTTCAGGAGCCACAGTGTCAACACAATAATTCGCACACTTATCATTTCAGATTTTTTTCTATTTTTTGCCACAGGATTACTCACTCCAATTTACGCAATTTTTATTGTTGAACATATCAGCAACGATCTCACCATCATTGGATATGCGATTACATGCTACTGGCTCACTCGTGTACTCATGGTACTTCCATGTAGCTGGATCATGGATCGCGTGAAGGGTGAAACTGATGAATATTTTTTTATGATAATTGGCACATTTCTAATCTCACTCGTAGCTCTGCTCTACACCCTAGCATCGATGCCCTGGCACATCTACATATTACAGATATTCAATGGATTAGCTCATGCTATGGCAGTGCCTGCATGGCGTATCATGTTTACCAATCACGTAGACCGCGCAATTGTAGGTTTTGAATGGTCACTCGAAGATGTGGGAGTAGGAATCGCTACTGCAGCAAGTGCTACCATAGGCACCCTGATCGTCAGCACATTTGGATTCAACACACTATTCATCATAATTTTTTGCTTTGGTACTATAAGCGCACTCATCTTACTAACCCTTGACCGTGATAGAAAAAAATTTCTCATACAATTATTTCGAAACAAAACAAATAAAGCTCCACTTAAAATAGACACATTCAAATAAACCCACCCCCCTTATCCTTGCTTTTTTGAAATAGTTCGTATATATTGTAGCGACCATTATTTTGTCTGCTATGAAAACGTATTTTCAATTGCTCGGAAATTCTCTCATTACCACTATCACAAACACGTTTGTGTGGTTCTCAGTAAGTTTTTGGGCATATCTCAAAACCGGATCGGTGATTACCACCTCAGTCATGTCTGGTATTTTTTTAGTGAGCGTAGCCGTATCGGGTTTCTGGTTTGGCTCAATTGTTGATCATTACAAAAAAAAGACAGCAATGATCATTTCAAACATCGCAACACTCATCTTTTTTTCTATAGCTTTTTTCTATTTCCTCCTCATGGATGAAACAACACTTACCTCAATTACCAATCCACATTTTTGGATTTTTATTATACTCATTCTCTTTGGGGTTATCGCAGGAAACATCAGAAACATTGCGATGCCCACCCTCACCACCATACTAGTTCCAGAGGATCGACGAGACAAAGTAAATGGTCTCATGGGAATGGTCATGGGATTATCATTTTCTATTTCTTCAATTGCAAGCGGTCTCGCACTCGGATTTGCTGGACTATTCTGGATACTATTATGCGGGCTCATTTTTTCGGTTACCGGCCTACTACACCTCTCGACACTCTCAATTCCCGAACAAGAGATTATTCATCTCGACACAAAACCAAAACAAATGGATATCGCCGGTACTATCACAGTAGTAAAATCAATCACTGGACTTTTCCCTCTTATTTTTTTTACCACCTTCAATAATTTCCTTGGAGGTGTATTCATGTCACTCATGGATCCATACGGTCTGTCCCTCGTATCAATTGAAGTATGGGGAACACTCTGGGGAATTCTTAGCCTTGGATTCATCGTAGGAGGACTCTGGATTGCAAAAAAAGGGCTCGGACCCACTCCACTAAAACAATTATTCACCATCAATACAATACTATGGATCGATTGCATTCTTTTTGTGATACAGCCCTCGCTTACACTTCTTCTCATTGGGATGGCAATTTACATCTGTCTTGTGCCATTTGTAGAAGCCACCGAACAAACGATTATACAAAAAGTAGTTCCTCTTGAGCGACAAGGTCGCGTGTTTGGATTTGCACAAAGCATCGAAATGGCCGCATCTCCCATAACAGCATTTTTAATCGGACCCATAGCACAACTCATTTTTATTCCATTTATGACCACAGGAAATGGAGTGACACTCATCGGAGAATGGTTTGGTACGGGTTCTGGAAGAGGTATTGCGCTCGTATTCATGGCAGCAGGTATGGTAGGACTTATGGTCACGAGAATTGCACGTCGATCACGTGCATATAAAATCCTCGAAGAAAATTATACACGCACCGTCACACAATCTTCGTAAAAAACGACAGTGTGTATTCTCTCACAAATTACACAAACACCGATAGTATGGTATACTTGAATATATAAAAAGTATGCCACGAAAGAAAAAAATAAAACGCCGACGCGTACATATTGTTCGATATTTTGCTGGAAATTTTGGTATTGTCTTCGGAATGGTACTTATCTGGAGAGGAATCTGGTACATCCTTGATTCTATCGATACCCTTATCTTTAATGGACAGCACATTGGTACTGCCATTTTTGGTGTTATCGCCGGATTTGCATTACTCTATCTTCCTGATAAAAATTTAGACGAAATCAAAGAACTATAGACACCACGATCTATATGCTATTTTCGATTATTATTCCCGCATCTCGTCGAAATCGACCACTCTCACATGCACTATCTTCTCTATTGCTCCAAACATATGACCAATGGGAGGCAATTGTAATTGGCGATGAAATGTTCCATCACACACCCGCACACGCCCCACAAGATCGTCGAATTCGTTTTATTGCCCGACCTACCATCTCTACACATGGAGCATGCGCCATCGGTATGCACGCTGCTCGTGGTAATGTGATCACGTTTCTTCTTCCTGATGATTATATATCCCCCACACATCTAGAAACACACCATGATTTTCTACACTCCCACCCTCATCTTGATATACTATTCGGAAAACCTACAATCATAGGAAGCCCCTATTACGAAGACACTGACCATCACGCCGTTCATCATGTTCACAAAAACCCAATACTGGGCACAACATTTATACGAGAACATGTATGCAGCGCACTCGACGAACTTCCTCAGTACGACCTACGCTCACATCTCACGGAGCTCGGATATAAAACCCACACAATCAGCATGCCTAGCTATATTTACGACCGAAGCCACAAAAACGTCTGAAACACTGCCCCGCCCCTACCGTCAGATAAAATTCAAACACAGTATGTCGTACCGTGAAATTACACGCAAACTCAAAAAGGAGAGCAATCCTCTGAAAGCGGCTATTCTTGCCCGCTTTTTCAAAACAAAAAAAGGAGAATATGGATACGGTGACCGATTCATCGGGGTTACAGTACCTACACAACGCACGATTGCACGAGCACATCTCGATATCGATCTACGCACCATTGAACGACTGCTAGAAAGTGCTACACACGAATATCGTTTGACAGCATTACTTATACTCACGTATCAATTCAAAAAAGGTGATCATGCAAAAAAGCAACAGATCTACCAATACTATCTAAAAAAAATTGAATGTATCAATAATTGGGATCTTGTAGACACATCAGCACACACAATTGTGGGAGAATACCTACTTCTCCACCCTACACATAAAAAAATTCTACACACACTCGCACGTTCAAAAAATATATGGAAACGAAGAATCGCGATTGTTGCCACACACGCTTTTATTCGAGCAGGACAATTCGATGAAACCGTACACCTTTCCAGACTTCTGCTCGCAGATAACCATGATCTTATTCACAAAGCTGTAGGATGGATGCTTCGAGAGGTGGGAAAGAGACATAAACAGACACTACTCGAATTTTTGAACACATACGGAGCTTCAATGCCTCGCACCTCTCTCCGCTACGCACTCGAACACTGCACACCCAAAGAAAAGGCGTATTTTATGCATCAGACGAGAAGGACTTGATTTTTTCCCTAAAATATGCTATACTACTAGATGTGTAAGTGTTTTATCGAAATTTCGTCTCTTATCGTCAACCAATGCGCTTGTGCGGCGCCGCTCTCTAGAGCTCTGGACATCAATCGACGAGTATACGTGGACCTTACCGTTTATTTACATATCCTTACGCATAGATTCTCTATGCCACAGGACTACACAGTTCACTTATGTCAAAACAGCTCTACGTTGGCGGATTGCCATACTCGAGTACTGAAGACGGTGTACGCGCTGCTTTCGAGCAGGCTGGTGCCGTAAGTTCAGTAAAAATCATGATCGACAAATTTACCGGCCGATCACGCGGATTCGGATTTGTGGAAATGGCTGATGAAGCCGGCGCACAATCTGCAATCGAAATGTGGGATGGTAAAGAATTTGAAGGACGACGCCTCAAAGTTAACGAAGCTCGACCTCTCGAAGACCGACCTCCACGCCGAAACGATCGCTAAAAATAAGAGACAGGGACGCACAACCCTGTTTTTTTGTTGTTGAAAATCAGTTATAAGTTGTGCGTAAAAATACCTGTTGCCATGAGTCTATTTTTACTATATGCTATTAAGAAGATTAGCAGAGCTTTAATACAACATGTCTTCAATTTTAAAAAACTTATCTAAATTTTCTAGATCACTCACACTTATTGCGCTAGTTCTTTTTGGCTATGCTATCTACGGTCTCATTACACATAAATTTTTAATCCCGCCTAGCAAAAGAGGTGGGAATGTACATTTTGAAACTCTCCATGGTATTTCAGCCTATATAATGTTTACAAGTCTTTTGTGTTTTGGACTATCTTTTTTATTTTGTGCACAATATTTAAAAAATACTAACCCCAAATATGCAACTTCTAAAAACATGATCAATAGTATGGCATTAGGTATGATACTCATGTTTATAGTTTTCTTTGTTCAAATTTATTTGGCTGTAAAAGGTCACTAAATATACCCACCCATGTCCCTCACCATCATATCCTGGAATGTCAATGGAATCCGCGCTGCAATAAAAAAAGGATTTACCGATTTTTTGTATACCGAAAGCCCTGATATTATCGGTCTTCAGGAAGTAAAAATTTCAAATGACGCACGCGAAAAAGAACGATTTGACTTCGGTGGATACGCTGAACACTGGAACTCTGCTGAGCGCCCAGGCTACTCAGGGACGATGACTTTGGTGAATGAAGAAAAAAATAGTCTACTCAAAGTCCTTTCACATGAAGTGGGTATTGGCAAACAGGAGTTTGATTACGAGGGACGTGTGCAGACCCTTGAATTCCCAAAATTTTACTTTATCAATATCTATTTTCCGAATGCAAAGCCCGATCTCTCTCGGATTCCATTCAAACAAGAGTTCAATGCCATGGTTTTGAAAAAAGCACAACAACTTGAAAAGAAAAAGCCAGTAATTATTGTCGGGGATTATAATGTAGCGCACGAAGAAATCGATCTAGCACGCCCAGACAGCAACCATAAAACACACGGATTTACTGCAGAAGAGCGAGCAGACATGACAAATTTTATCAAAGGAGGCTTGGTAGATACGTTCCGCGCACTCAATCCAGACAAGGTGCAGTATAGCTGGTGGAGTCCCATGGCAGGCGCGCGAAAACGAAATGTGGGCTGGCGTATTGATTACGTATTGGTGAGTAGCTCACTCGTACCAAACGTGAAGCGCGCATTTATCCTCGATCAGGTGATGGGATCAGACCACTGCCCAGTAGGTATAGAAATAGATATTTAATTCAAAACTAGAGCTAAAAACTAAAATCTTTAATAAGAAGGTTAGAATTAAACTTTAAGATTTAAGTTCCAGTTTTGAGTTCTGACTTACATAGTATGTTGTCACCACTTACTCCAACACAAATTAAAAAATTCCAGAATAAAATTTATTCACACTATAGAAAAAACAAACGCGATTTCCCATGGCGAAAAGCAATCACACCCTACAAAATCGTAGTATCAGAAATCATGTTACAGCAAACACAAGCGCCGCGAGTCATCGAAAAATTCAAACTATTTATCAAAACATTTCCCAATTTTGAATCTCTCGCACATGCACCACTGAAAGATATTCTTACCGTATGGCAAGGTCTCGGATACAATCGCCGTGCGCTCGGATTAAAAAAACTTGCCGAAATAATAGTCACCAAATACAACGGACGTTTACCTAAAACACCAGAAGAGCTTGTACACCTTCCCTGGATAGGGCCACATACTGCTGGATCAATTGCTGCATATGCATTTAATTATCCATCTATCTTTATCGAAACCAACATCCGAAGTATTTTTATTCATGAATTTTTTGGAGATACCACAGACATAAGTGACAAAGCACTACTCCCATACATCGAAGCAGTTCTTGATAGAAATAATCCGCGAGACTGGTACAATGCACTCATGGATTACGGAACCTGGCTCAAAGCAACCCGCCCTAACCCCAGCAGAAAAAGTAAACATTATACCAAACAAAGCACATTTGAAGGATCAAATCGAAAATTACGTGGCATGATTTTAAAATTACTCACAAACACCCCTCACCCACTCTCTCGCAAAGAAATTGAAATAGCATGCTCTCCTGCATTCTCTCACGAGATCACACATACCACCCTCTCAACACTCACCAAAGAAGGACTTGTTGTACTCACAAAAAATAAATACACTATATCGTAACTCTTGACAAATAAGCCAAATTCAGGTACACCATCGTACAGTTACCCACCACGGAGACATCGATGTCCATGTTCTTTATCTCTCGAATCAAAATTCGTCCAGTGCTTGCAGTCCCACTTCTTGCGCTCACACTTGTATCCACGCTCGTCGCAGGATTCGCGACCACAGACGAGACGTGGTTCTGGCTGGGTCTCGGGTGTTTCACCACAGTACTCCTGCTGTCTGAAAGCCGAAGTAAGTCACGCTAGCAAGTCACATCCCCCAGTCCGGAATCATGATATATGTTCCGGACTTCACTTTTTTATACATCACTCTTGAATTTATTTCATATACTGCGTAGTATACGACATATATGCATCCTTCATATCATCGACGTGCGAATATCGTACTGACCGAACTAAAAAACTATTTTCCACACTCACACACTGTATTAGAATTTAGCACTCCCATCGAATTACTCTTTGCCGTCATGCTCTCAGCACAGACAACAGACAAACAGGTAAACGTAGTTACCCGAACAGTATTCAATAAATATCCTACGCTTACCCACTATGTTAATGCAGATGATGCGCTATTTACAGAAGATATACGTGCGATAAATTATTACAAAACAAAATCAAAACACATTCTAGCAACAGCTCGTATACTCGACTCTAAATTTGAAGGAACACCCCCTAAGACGCTCGAAGAAATGCTCACACTTCCTGGTGTAGGAAGAAAAACAGCACTCGTAGTACTCGGAAATGCCTACAATATCACCGAGGGTATCGCGGTAGACACACACGTACAGCGACTATCGAACGTATTCAAACTTACAAAACATACTCAGCCTGAAAAAATTGAAGAGGATTTGAAAAAATTATTCCCAAAAGATGAATGGTTTCATCTCACCAATCGTATGATAGACTATGGACGAATGTATTGTCCTGCGAGATGTGCACATGAGGACTGCCCTATTGTACAAATTTTAAAAAAGAACAGATTATACTAATTATCATTCTAAATGTAGCAAAGTGGAATAAAAAATCCCTTGAAGAAGGAACGATACATAACATTCGTTAAGAAATCCACCACCTACGACTCAGAATAATACAAATACTATATGCAAATAACTATTGAAAAATTAATATTCGGAGGACAAGGATTCGCTCGTGTAGACGGTGTAGTTTATTTTGTTTGGAACGCACTACCTGGAGAAACCGTAGAAATTGAAATTTTAAAAAAGAAAAAAGAATATGTCGAGGCGGTCGCAACCAAAGTGATCAATCCTTCACCATTTCGAGTAGAACCAAAAGATGAACACTTTCTCTCAACCAGTCCCTGGCAGATCATGAGTTATGAAAAAGAAAATGAATGGAAAAAAGAAATTGCGATTGAAGTATATAAACGTATTGGAAAAGATGCGTTTGTAAACATAGCTCCCGAACTTGTATTTGATCCAGAAAAATATTACAGCTATCGAAATAAGATGGAATTTAGCTTTGCGGTAGACAAAACCGGTCGCACCTGTCTTGGGTTTTTTGAACGAGGGAAACGAAATAAATTTGCTGTAGAAAAATCAGAGCTTGCAGACAATGCGATCAATGAAACATCAGCCATTATTCTCGCCTGGGTACGCAAACACCAAATTCCCATGCGAAGTCTCAAAAGTCTGATGGTACGAAGTGATGGAAATGGAAAAACCATCGCAGCTTTATTTATTAAAGATCGATTAGAGTTTTCAGATTATCCAGAACTGACCGAACAAATGATTGGATTCCAACTCTACTATTCTACACACAAATCCCCTGCTTCAGTTCCAACTGAGATGCTCTATACCAAGGGACAGGATTATATTATTGTGACACTCCGAAATATTAAATTCAAAGTTGGATTACTCAGTTTTTTCCAGGTTCATTTACCAGTCTTTGAACACGCACTTGATGATATCTACCAATATATTCCAAAAAAGTCTAATTTACTCGACCTCTATTCTGGTGTCGGATCAATCGGATTGCCCGTAGCACAACAAGCACAGACACTAACCTTGGTAGACAATAATACCGAAGCAATCGAATATGCGACCGAAAATATTGAACTCAATAAAATAAAAAATGCTGAAGCCATTTGCAAACCTACTGAAAATATTCTTGAACTCATCACTTCTGATTCTGTAGTGATTCTCGATCCGCCTCGTATTGGACTTCACCATCGAGTAGTCGAGCGAATACTTGAGACCAAGCCAAAGACGATTATCTATCTCTCGTGCGATTTATCGACCCAAGCACGTGATATCTCCCTCCTTCATCCTGCATACACAATATCATTTTCTCGACTCTATAATTTCTTCCCGAGAACACCGCATATTGAGGGGTTATGTGTGTTGAATTTAAACTAATTCTTAACGTCATTCCGGCGAAAGTAGGAATCCTCGATACACAAAAAACTACACTGATGAAGCGTAGTTTTTTGTTTTAATCGCCATCTTGTACAAAAACAATTTTATCCCTATACTAGTACAATATTCTAATACATACACAGTATGATACTTTCTATTATTCTCGTACTTGTCGGCCTCGCCATCCTCATTGTCGGTGGTGAATCACTGGTTCGTGGAGCCTCGTCTATTGCCAAACGTCTCAAAGTCGCCCCTATCGTTATCGGGCTCACCATCGTCGCATTCGGTACCTCTGCACCTGAACTGGCTGTAAATCTATTCTCTGCACTCCAGGGCTCAGCAGATATTGCAGTCGGAAATGTGATCGGAAGTAATATCGCAAATATTCTCCTCATTCTCGGAATTTCAGCGCTTATCCGTACGATTCGTGTACAAAAAAACACTACCTGGAAAGAAATCCCCCTTGCACTTCTTGCAGTCTTGCTCGTGTTTGTTATGGCAAATGACCGATTATTTGACGGTGCTAGCGCAAATGTACTTACACGCACCGATGGACTTACGCTAATCGGTATTTTTGCTATTTTCATGTATTATACGTTCGGTATCGCAAAAGCGACCGGAGACGCAGACAAAGATGAGGTGAAACTGTATTCCGCACTCACCTCAACACTTCTCATCATCGGCGGACTTATTGGTCTCGTATATGGTGGAAAATTATTAGTCGACAATGCAATTGTGCTTGCACAATTAGCCGGAATGTCTCAAGCTCTCATCGGTCTCACCATCGTCGCTGTCGGGACCTCGCTTCCTGAGCTCGTAACATCGATCATTGCTGTGCGTCACGGACACGATGATCTGGCAGTCGGAAACATTGTGGGATCAAATATTTTCAATATCCTATGGATTCTTGGTGTCACTTCCACCATCCTTCCACTCCCTATCTCTGATGCAGTCCAGACTGACATTCTGGTAAATGTAGGTGTTACCATATTACTGTTCTTGTTTATGTTTGTAGGCGCACGCCACAAACTGAATCGCTGGCAGGGAGCAATGTTCGTACTTATGTATATCGGGTATGTAGGGTATTTAGTTATACGAGGATAATTTTACACGATATAAACAAAAAACCAGGCACTGAAGCTTGGTTTTTTGTAGACTGGTATGTAAATACACACCAGTCCCCCTCTCTGAATAAGAGAGTACCATATAGATAAAAAAGCTGTCAACATACCCACACAAAACTTGATTAAAAAATATCGTGTACAATAAAAATCCCCACTTTGTAAGTGAGGATTTTTGTTTACGTTTTTTCTTCTTTCTTTTTCACTTCTTTCAATTTTTTCTTACTCGTTCGGAGATAAAATGGTCGAGACTTGCGTACATGCATTGCGCGTACAAGTTCGATCTTATCAACTACAGGGGAATGAATTGGAAAAATCTTTTCTACTCCGATTCCGTCTGAAACTTTTCGAACAGTTACCGTTGCCCCTGCCTCATTTCCATGCTTCACTGCAAGTACAATACCTTCGAAGATCTGAATACGCTCTTTTTCTTCACCTTTAGTATTCAATTCTTTAATTTTCTGATGAACCTTGACAATCATGCCGGGCTCAAGCGTGAGTCTCATGTCTGTTGACATATACAAATAATTAAATCGAGAGGTTGGAAGTACGTCTGCCAACGTCGTACTACACATGATTTATAAGTGGGGATAATGTACTACAACACACTCTAATTGTCAAGGGGTCATTTCCGGACTTGAGCACCCATAATTGCCTGCATTACCGCATAGACAGTGTCTTCAAATTTCCCCTGTTCATTCACAATACAAAAATCATAAATACCTGCTTCCGCAATCTGGTGACGAGCAATCTCAAGTCTCTCATCAATTTCTTCTCGTGTATGTCCCCCCCGTGCAATAATTCGATCGCGCAACACCTCAAGATCCGAAGGTTTTAGAAAAATGGACAGATGTGGAATCTGTAAACGATCAAACGATCGCTTACCATTAATTTCCACTTGGGTATACACTACATCATAGGTTTCAAGTGCCCGTTCGAGGACCGCTTTTTCTGTACCATAATAATTCCCTGCGTAGGTATTATATTCGACAAACGCACCACGCTTAATTTTTTCCAAAAATTCAGCTTCTGATATAAAGTAATAATCTAGGCCTTCCACATTACCCGGACGCGGAGGACGAGACGTCGTAGTAACACAGCGCGCTGAATGAGGAATTCGTTTAATAAGCTCTCTAATTACAGAATCTTTTCCCCCTCCAGAAGGTGCGGAAATAACCACGAGAAGACCTTTTTTATTCATATCATTAAAAAAATACCACGCACGCACTTCTATATTTCACGCACTGTGTAAAAAATATTATGTCAACGTATCTAAAAATTCCTGAAGCTCATGAGGAAGTGCGCATTCATAAGACACTCGTTCACCCTGAAGAGTTTCGAAACACAGTTTCGATGCATGGAGAAAAAGACGCCCTAACACCTTATCATTCTTTTTGAGATATCCTTTTTGTGCATATAATGTATCCCCCACCACTGGATGATTATACGCATACATATGTACGCGAATCTGATGCATGCGTCCGGTATGAATCTTTACAGAAAGTAGTGTATATCGCACCAATCGAGTGAGTACATCAAATTCGGTCAAAGCTTCTTTCCCACTACGATCTTCTGTAATATTACGCAAGGTCATCTCAGTATTTGGTCGTGCCACCATTCGTCCTTCTCGTCCGCGATCAATAATAAAATCAATCACACCGTGCTCGGTAGGTACTGAACCATATACCAATACAGTATAGACTTTTTCAACAGTACGTTCTTTAAACTGTTGCTTCAAGTGTTCAAACATTTGCTGAGTTCGAGCAATAACAAGAAGTCCTGAAGCCTCTTTATCAAGTCGATGAACAATACCTGGTCGCATGTCTGATTCCCCCACCGTAATAATTTCCGGATACTGTAATACCAGCCATGATGAAAGTGTTACAGATTCATGTGCCTCAGTAGGATGTACTAATAAGCCAGCTGGTTTTTCCACGACAAGATACTCTGCATCCTCATGAATAACACGAATGCGACGAAAAATTTCTGTAGATTCTGTTACTTCAGCCACACTAATCACACTCGATGATTCATGTGCACCACGAATCTCAATCTGATCACCAGTTTTCACCCGATACGACGCTTTAAAAAATACATCCCCATTTACTACAACACGACCCTCATCAATCATGCGCTGTATCTGCGAACGTGCACCCCATCCATGCTCAGAAAGAAATATATCTAAACGTTGTCGACTGGTAATCTCAGGTACCACAATACTACCATGTTCATGGGAGTCTTTTTGAGTTTTAAATTTTGAATTTTGATTTTGCATATCGTAGGCCTAGATGGACTCGAACCATCGACCCCAACGTTATAAGCGTTGTGCTCTAACCGCCTGAGCTATAGGCCCATCTATGGGAAATGCTTCCATACTAGCAGAGGAACGCTCCAAAATCAAGTAACATTGAATAAAATCATACGATACGCTATACTGATAGCCATATGTCAGATACAAAAATAGATTTTCTCATAGAAAAAGCAAAAAAACTCATGAGCCTCTCTCGAGACCCTATTCATGACCTCTCCCATGTGCAACGCGTGGTTCACAACGCTGAACGCATCAGTACAGCATATCAACTCACAAAAGAGGAATGTGAAGCAGTAAAACTTGCTGCATGGTGGCACGATGTCGCACGAGTTCTTACTCGCAAACCATCATTTGTCTGGATGGCATGTGTCGACGACATACTCTCAGCAATCATGCTGTGTTTACACAGCATTCGGTATGGTTTCTGGAAACACAGTGGTGGAATAGCTACCAAACTAATCTTGTCAAAAACCGTAGGTACAGGAGCCGTATTTACCAAACTCCTTCTCACCAAACGCGAACGAATCTTGATACACATTCTCAGAGATTCCGACATGCTAGATATTATACATATCGACCGACTCACTCGTGTATGTGAACTTTCACAAACCTCAAAAAAATATTGGTGGGGATTCCGGTGTCTTCTACTATACAATACACGAGAATCAGCAATGCGTATGAAAACTTCCATCGCCCATCACTATCTTATAGAATCAATAGAAGCAATTATACAATGGATGGAAGAACGACAACACGATCCTCGATATGCACGTTTTTTTGAAGAAGTATGGATCAGAGAATCAATAAAAAAATTCAAATTACTTCATCGCAAACTTGCACCCATACAACAAAGTATATAAAAAAATAAAAAATACAGAAATTAATTTCTGTATTTTTTATGTGTGAAAAAAAGTATACATACTATGCATATAAAATATTTTCCACACAGTAATACATGATACAAAAAACAACGCACATAAAAAGTTATTCACAGGTACACACAAAAAAATATGTTTTCCTATTCAATTTAATTGAAAAAAATTCTATACTACATGTCAAAGGTCGATTATAAAATTTTTTTACGTCAATGCTTGTCATGTAAAAAAATATTTCACACATATTTGCGTGATCAACTGGTGTGCACCATGGTCACATCATTAAATAAGCAAATATACAAACCTATTCTGAGAGGGGGTGTCTACTATGGCAACCAAGAAAAAAGCAGCACGAAAGCCAGCTAAAAAAGCTGTAAAGAAAACTGCAAAGCGAAAGCCAGCTAAAAAAGCTGTAAAGAAAACTGCAAAGCGAAAAACTTCAAAGAAAAAGTAAATTTCCTTGAAATAAAAAATCCCCATCATGGGGATTTTTTATTTTGCAAAAACTATATTATTCGATATGAAGCGATGTTTGTGTTCCAAATCCACGAGACTCCCCTTCGTGAAACACTTTCACCACACCAAACTCTCCATCATATCCTGGTCGCACATAAATATCCCCCTTTCGAACACGATCCACCGCATACGCAATGCGCTCATCTGATGCAGATTTAATTTCTTCATGAGATGCACGAAGAAGAATATGAAATTCGTTTCCAATCTGGGCAATCAAATTTTCATACGCAGTTTTTACTTTTTTTGAAGCAACGCCCACATGATATACATCAGCAATAATCTCAGGTAATGGCACAATCGACGTATATGGAATACGATTTCGTTCATGTGCAATTTTTTTTGCCTCTTCGACCGTACGATCAGCACATTCGTGTATTCGATATTCTACTCCAATTGTTACTTGCTTTTTACAAATCGGGCATATACCACGTCGTTTTTTAGTTTCCTCAGGTGCACAAAAAAATCCACACTCACGATGTCCATCATAATGATACTTTCCCTCTTCAGGATAAAATTCAAGTGTGCGCTCAAACTTTCTACGATCTCCTGTTTCAATAATACGCATAATCTCATCATACGTAATTTCTGATTCAGAATCAAAAGAAAGTATATTTGCTTCTCTTCCCAGTTTTTGCAAACTATGTGCATCTGAACTCGAAATCAATGTAATATCATCAAGATGGCTCCATCGCCAATTCATCAAGGGATCACTCGAAAGCCCTGTTTCAATTGCCCGAACATACGGAGTCAAATCTTCAAACGCATCAGTAAGAGAATCATACCCGCCTTTCGATCCAAAAATACCAAACCATGGGGTCCACGCATGTGCCGGAATCAATTTCATACGAGGATCGCACTCAAGCATGAGTTCCAATATCTGTTTTGAAGTGAGCCCAAGAATTGGCCTTCCATCAGCCTTGAGATTAAACCCTCGCTCCTCGAGCATATGATTGAATTTTTGTGCACTTTCAATATGTGGCGCAAAAACCAAAAGATGCACACGTCGTGTTCGGTCTCCGTGTTTTTTGATCGAAGCAATCTCAGTACCAATAATAAATCGAGTTGTTGAATTATGGTGAGTAAGCCGATAGACCCCTTCAGTATCTTCAGTCAATTCACTACGAATATGCTCAAACCATCCAGGATGCGTGAAATCACTCGTGACCATAATATCAATTCCTCGAATTTCACACGCACGTGCAATATTCGGAAGTACCAACTCTTTGGAACATGCACGAGAATATTTTGAATGACTATGTAAATCAATAATTCGAGAAATCATAAAAAATTAAATTATCCCACTCATGATAACACACCTAATGAGAAGAAAGATGTAGACAAACAAATAAAATTTTCTCAAATATATACTCACTTCCACAAATCACATGCTCAGGAGTAAACTTCATTACACGATATCCACAAGAAGACAATATACATTCATACCGTTCATACTCACGCACACCCTCGGACACAAAGAACATAACCACACGTAATTCATGACAATAAAAATCTACGAAAATTCCTTTCACTCGCACACCATATTTAAATCGATATCGAAAATTTCGTTTTTTCAATTCATGTAACACAATGCGATGAAAATCGTAACGTTCGAATGGTGTGCTCAGTAATTCTGGTACGTTCACCATAAAAAACACGTGTTACATGACTTATGCCACATACGCTACGCAATAATTCACATATACTCAATATCACGATCTTCAAGTCGACGAATTCCTACATCATTCAGTCGCTCTTCATAAATATGGGCTAATAATCCCGGAATTCTTCCAATAAGAAAAATAGTATTTCCAAGCATGCTCGGAATATTCATATCAAGAAGAATCGCCGCAATAGCCCCATCAATATTAAGTGGAAGTGGTTTTGATGAAAACGTATGTAACTCTTTGTGGATACTCTGTGCAAAAACACAATATGTTCCAAAAATTTTTTGTTTTTTTGCAATGGAAAAAAGTGTTGTTGAACGTGGGTCAGTATGCGTAAAAACCTTATGGCCATACCCTGGCACTTTAATGTTTTGAGCTTTTAATTCCCGCAGTTTGGTAGGGATATCAGCGTGATCGATATGTTCAGAAAAAAAATTCATCGCATCTTCAACTGCCATACCATGTCTATTTCCAAATCCTAAAATTCCTGCAGCGAGTGACGCGTGAACAGAATTTCCAACTGATGCTGAAATACGAGCATTCATTGCAGAAGAAGTACCTGGGCCATGATCAATCGCACTAACAAAAAGAGCATTAAACATCGCCTCTTCATTTTTCTTTGGCAACCGATTAAACAACAGTAAAAAAATAGTAGAAACAAACGAATATTTTTTCATCAATGATTCAAGTGTTTTACCTCGAATAATTTCTTTCTCATCCACAAAACGAGTAAGTGATGTTTTTATTTTCATATCATTCAAATCTAAATACGTGCACTAATTAGTGATACCAAATCTTCATACTTCTCAGCAATCATGACACCAGCTTCAGAAAGCGCACGCTCTTTTTCGACCACGCCCTTCCCTCGCTCAACAATTGCCCCCACATGTCCGACATTTACACCCTCAGGAAAAGCTGAAGCAAACTTCCCTCCGATATATACTGCGAGAGGTTTGGTGTACCCACCACTCGCACATAATTCTGCTATTTCAAATTCATACACTCCTCCATGCTCACCAAAAATAACAACTCCCTTGGTCTGTTCATCATTCTCAAACATCCGAAGTAAATCAGTGTATGTCGTACCCATCAACATGTCACCACCCACATGTACCGCTGTCGACTGACCAAGTCCCATCTTTCGAATTTGCCATGAAATTTCATTTGTCATACCACCAGAACGAGAAATAACACCTACTGATCCGGGAGTAAAAATTTCATCAACCTGAGATTTCGGACCCCCAACAACCCCAATCCGCCCAATTCCTGGTGTAATATGTCCAAGAGAAGAGGGTCCGATAATACGCAACCCCTTCTCTCGTGCTGCAGCAAGACAGTATGCAGTATCTTTAATTGGAATTCGTTCGACAATTACATTAATCTGTGGAATTCCCACATCAATTGCCTCAAGAATTGCAGCTTTTGCAGCAAAAGGAGGTACAAAAACAGTGGTAACAGAAATATCTGAAATCATTTCACACGCCTCACGCACGGTATCGAAAACTGGAACACCTTCAATAGTTTCACCACCTTTTCCGGGACGC
Organism: Candidatus Magasanikbacteria bacterium UBA922; assembly: GCA_002293825.1. Classification (GTDB taxonomy): domain Bacteria; phylum Patescibacteriota; class Patescibacteriia; order Magasanikbacterales; family UBA922; genus UBA922. Next base: position 18,929 of record DBDW01000009.1, read on the forward strand.
ACCCCACCAACAACCATGGTTCCATAGTCTCGCATGGCAACGACAGCTTTCTGCCCTTCTTTTCCTGTAATTCCTTGAACCAAAACATTAGTTGTAGGTGTAATCAAAATCCCCATATATAACTTTAGCACCTACCATCGTCCCGAGGCCCCTCCTCCACCTGACCGCCCTCCACCAAACCCCCCAAACCCTCCTGAACTCTTTCCAGACGATCCACCACCCCATTTAGTAGACGATCCACCAAATCCACCCTTACGAGGGCCTGTCGGACGATTTTTTGCCTCCTCTTCTGCTTTTTGTCTGAAACGTTTAAATATAGATAAATGTGAAATAGCCCAATCAACAAGTCCTCCAATTATTGCCCCAAAAATACCTGCATATATCCACGATCCGGTAAGACCGCCCACAAAAGACCCGATCAACGCACCCAAAATCGAGCCACCTAAAACCGACTTTGACCGAGAAAATTCCATTAAGGCTGCAGAAAAAATAGCCCACGCAAAAAACAAAAGCACTAACACTATAATAATTCCCATAATCCATCCGACCACATTCGATTCATCCGAATAAGTGCTTGAAGATGCCGAATACTCACCTTCGACAGCCTGAATCAATGCGTTCACCGCTTCTTCAATTCCTGCACTATACTTCTCCGCTCTAAACGCTGGAATCAAAATCGAATCAATAATCTGAGAAGATTCGAGATCAGTAAGAGCACCTTCGAGACCATACCCCACCTCGATACGTACTTCACGCTCATTTGGAGCAATCAACAATAAAACACCATTATCCTGTTTTGCCTTACCAATACCCCAATACGAAAATAATCCCGTAGAATACTCCTCAATTGTATATCCCTCGAGACTAGATACTGTTGCAACAGCAATTTCACTTGTAGACGTAGCTTCGAGAGTCTCGAGACGTGCCGTAATACGCGCCTCAGTATTAGTATCAATAATTTGTGCTTGATCGACCACAAATCCAGTTACCGTGGGATAATTTGGAGCCGCAGACAAATCTACCCACCATACACTTAATCCAAAAAATACCAAACAAACCACGTACCAGATACGACGCATACAGAAAAATTATGAACCAATGTTAAATTCAACCTTTGGAGCACTCTCCGCACCCTGAGCAGCTTCAAAGAGTTGTCGCTCCTTATCAAATCCAAAAATTGAAACAAAGAAAACACCTGGAATTGCCTTTGCACGTATATTATACGCTCGCACAACTTCGTTATAACGCATACGTTCAGTCGAAATTCGATTTTCAGTACCTTCAAGCTGAGTCTGAAGTGCCATAAAATTTTCGTTTGATCGAAGTGTCGGATATGCTTCCACTGCTACGAGCAATCGGGAAAGTGCAGATGAAAGTTCGCCCTGCGCTTGTTGAAATTGCTGAAACAATTGAGGATTAGACAACACCTCAGGAGTTACGGTAATTTGCCCAACCTTTGCCCGAGCTTCAGCCACACCTTGAAATACAGCCTGCTCCTGATTTGCAATTCCCTGTACAGTTGATACTAAATTTGGAATAAGATCATATCGTCTCTGATACTGATTCTCTACCTGAGCCCACGCAGTAGACACATCTTCATTCAATGTTACAAATGAATTATACGTACCCACGAGCCACATAACGATAACAAGGAGAATTCCTCCTCCAACTAACAATCCTTTCATACGAGAAAAGATAAAAATAAATAAAACTAACTATACCCATATACTATACCAAACCAAAGATTTTAGCCAGAAGAAGAACAGTATTAGTTCACATGCCGAGCAAGAATACCAGCTGTTTCAGACATGCTTACTTCTTTCCCAAAAAGATGTAGATCTAAGTGATTGCGTACCGCACATTCACGTAATAGCTCCATTCCCTCCCGTTCATAGGGTCCTGCACGTCGAACAATAATCGGATATGCTGGCTTAATTTCATCGAGCGCATCCACAATTCCGTGAAATGTTTCTTTAATATTAGTAAAATTCGCCACACCTCCAGCAATCCAGAGCCCTCTAAGACCCGGCTTTGATAAAACAATTTTTGCCAAATCACGTACTTTTTCTCGAGGGGGATTTCCAGAATATTCAGTATAATTTGCAGGTTTCAATCCAGTTTTAATAAGTGCATCCATATTCGCAATACTTGCTCCACCGCCAGAAAATAAAATCGCAATATCTCCATCCATTTCAATGTACTTCCCCGCCGTACCTCGATAATAATCTTCACCTGCATCAATTGCGGTAACTTCTTTTTCTCGATCAGTTGGTAGTCTTCCCATCATGGTACGAGCTTCAAAATTTTTCCATGATTCGTGACGATAGAAAGCATCGTCATCAAGCGCTACTTTGGCATCAGCAGCAATCCATGTTCCATCAATCGTTTTTACTAAAGGATTAATTTCCACCTGACGTGCATCTTCCCCTAGAAAACAATTCCATAATTCCTGTGCAAATGGAATATCAACAACACCCACATCTTCTTTTCTAATATCCAAAATTTCTTTTCTAATATCACACGCTTCTACATCTTCAATATCTACCCCACCTTTTTTTGAATGCACCAAAATTGGCTGTCGAGTCTGGTTATCGTAGCTAATCGAAAGATACTGTTCTTCTGCAATTGCTAATTTTTCTTCAATTCTTATCGCGGCAACATATTGTCCCTGTACCTGCATTTGAAATATCTCTTCACATGCAGTAGCCACCTCTTCGAATGAAGAACAAAATCGTATTGCATTATATTTGCCTCGTTTTCCAGATAATACCTGCGCTTTTACCACAACCTCCTCTACCTCAAGTGCAGTATACGCAGCAAAAATATTTTCTCCACGACGGACCACAATACCTTTGGGTACTGCAATTCCATGAGTTGCACATAATTCTTTTCCTTCAAATTCGTAGAGGTTCATATTAAAAAATTTTTTCCTCGCATATGACAATACGCTCCCCACTCACTGGCTGATCAAATTCAAGTTTTACTGCTGCAAGCGCCAGAGCACCTGCCTGATAGGTCGCTTTCGATCCATATTTATGATCGCCAACCAACGGATGTCCAATATGCGCAAATTGTGCTCTAATCTGATGCGGGCGCCCAGTCTTGAGTTCAATTTCAACAATCGTATTTTCACCTCTTATTTCTACAACTTTATACGATAACTCAGCCTCTTTAGCCTCTCCACGTGGATGGTCGTACACCTTCACAAAATTCCTTTCAGTATCTTTCAAAAGATAATTAACAAGGGTTCCTTTTTGTTTTTCAAGCTTACCCTCAAGAAGCGCATGATATATTTTTTTCACCGTATGCATTCGAAATTGTTCAGAAAGCCGAGAAGCTCCCTTACTTGTTTTTCCAAAAATCACAATTCCAGCTACCGGACGATCCAGACGATGAATAAGCCCCAAAAAAACCGCCCCTGGTTTCTGGTACTTTTCTTTCAGATATTCTTTTACCATATCCATCAAAGATACATCCCTCGATTCATCACCCTGCACCGGAATACGAGCTTCCTTCCACACTGCAATAACATGATTGTCTTCGTAGAGAACTTTCATAGACTATATAGAACTCCAGCGTGAAAAAATTCCGCACGGTAATAATTTTCCTGAGTGTGATTCCTCAATTGCCAATTCACCTTTTTCAAAACTCCCACCAAATTTTTGTAATAATTGCTTCAAATTATTTTCATACGCAATTGATGAATATCCTGATGCATATCCATTAATAAGGAAAAACAGTGGATTGTCTGATAAAATTTCAGTACACAATCTCAATAATTCAGGCAAATCGTCTTCAATTTTCCACAATTCTTTTTTTGGTCCATGACCAAATGCCGGCGGATCGAGAAGAATTCCATCATACTTGTTTCCGCGTTTGATTTCACGTTTTACGAATGCTCGTGCGTCATCAAGAATCCATCTGATAGGCTTATCTTCCAAACCTGATATTTTCGCATTATCCTTGCCCCACTGAATTGCAACTTTTGACCCATCCACATGTACGACCGAAGCACCAGCCTGAGCACACGCAAGACTCGCTCCACCAGTATACCCAAATAAATTAAGAACACGCACTCCATCACCTCGCTTGCGTATTTTGTCCCGCATCCAGTCCCAATTTGCAGACTGTTCTTGAAACAATCCAGTATGTTTAAAAGATGTTGGTCTAATCCAAAATTTCAATCCACTAAATTCAATATACCAACGTTCAGGCACTCCTTTTGCAAGATTCCAGTCACCTTTTTTACCTTCTCGACTAAAGGACGCATGTGCCCGGCTCCATTCATCAGACGATAAATGTTTGTCCCATAATGCTTGTGGATCAGGACGTCGAAAAATTACGTTTCCATAGCGCTCAAGTTTCTCACCGTCTCCACTATCAAGAAGTTCATACCCTTCCGATGGTTTAGTAATTGCAAGTGTAATATGTGACATAATATAGATTAATCCAAATTCATTCTAAATTCATACCCAAATCTTTCAAATCCCTTGCGTACATACCACGCATGCACACCATCTCGAGAAAATCGAGAAGTTCCAATTATTTTATAACATCCATATTCTTTTGCAACCACGATCGCTCGATCAAGCAATGTTGTTCCCACCCCTCGATTTCGTTCAGATTCAACTACGAATAAATCTTCAAGTAGCGCATAGGTCCGCCGTCTTGTTTCATGCGGAATAAAATATACAAAGACATGACCACATTCACGAAAATGTTCATCATGAACTGAAATACGGACACCAGATGCACATGACTCGCTCTGAGCAAAAGAATATTCAGGCATACTTACTCTTTCTGGATATAATTATGAATAAGTTCACCAAGTACAGCTGGGTCAAGACCGCCTTCAGTATACTCAAACGGAGACGCAATAATTGGAACAGTAATACGATGATGATCGATAACAATCTTCTTCCACTGTTTTTCCTCATAAAACTTTTTTCTCACAGAATCAAGTTCTGCCGTGTTTGAAATGACCACATCCACAGAACGAGGAATATACCTATGCAACACATCCACCATCTCACTCGTGGATAGTGGACCCGTTTCACCCACAGATTCAATTACATTTCCTGAAATAAAAATAATTTTTGCACTGGATACCGCAAGAGCTTCTTTCATCCCATCAGGAAGAAGTGTTGCGATAAGACTGGTATAAAAACTCCCCGGACCAATAATAATCGCATCAGCCTCTCTAATCTCATGTAACGCAGGGGCGTACCCAGACACATCTGGAGCAAGCCATGCACGCACAATCAAATCTGTTCGATCATACACTGGCCGATCAATATGATGCTCACCCACTACCACACTACCACTCTGTAACTCCACACACAAATCAGCCCGCTCAAGTGTTACCGGAAAAACCGGTCCTACCGTATCAAGCGCCTGTGCAAGAGCGCGTACAGCATCAATCAAACCCCCATTGTATTTTTCAACCAATGCAAGAAATAAATGACCGACCCCAAAACCCTGGAGCTTTCCCCGCTCAGCATAACGAGTGTCATAAAAAATTCGCTTGAGCAGTGTATATTCATACCGACTCATTGCCAAAACTGCACGCAAAATATCTCCCGGAGGTAATACTCCCAATTCATCGCGCAATCTTCCACTAGAACTTCCAGAATCACTCATGGCAATAACTGCAGAAATTGAATAATACTCAAGATATGTTTTCAGTGCTCGAATAGAAATAGAACCGCCATTTCCTCCACCTAAAACTACCACTTTTTTCTTTACACTCATACCATCAAAATAAAATATTGTACAACTCCGTCACATCTAATGTGGCGCACGAAAACACTGCATATTCTACACGTTCTCCCCTAACCATAATCACATCCATAGAAGCTCGGTGAGCTGCCTCAGCACCAATAAGAGAATCCTCAATCACAATGCAATTTTCCGGTGCACAATTCAAATTTTCAGCCGCCTGTATAAAGATGTCTGGAGCAGGTTTTCCTACAAACCCCACCTGATCGATTCCAACAATCGTATCAAAATAATGAATCATATTGTGTTTTTCCAATCGCTGTATAATCGAATGAGTAGACGCGTTTGAAGCAATGCCACACAACATTCCTGTTTCATGTAATTTGATGATCAAATCACGTGCATCACCATACACCACATCACCCTGTGTAATAGTGCCTTCAAAATCAAAAATTACTGCAGCATATTTCATAGTATCATTCTACCGTCACACTCTTTGCCAAATTTCGAGGCCTGTCCACATCTCGCCCCAAAGCCACTGCAATTTCATAAGCAAAAATCTGAAGTGGAAGTGTGTTCACGAGTGGCTGTAATAATTCCATAGTTTCCGGAACATAGATCACATCATCGGCAAGTGATTTCGCAGACTCATCTCCCTCGGTTGCAATCAAAAGCAGCCGAGCTCCTCGCGCTCGAACCTCTTCTACATTACTTCTCATTTTTTCATACAATTGATCCTTGGCCATGATAGCCACCACTGGAAAATCTTTGCTAAGAAGCGCGATTGGTCCGTGTTTCATTTCCCCACCCTGATATCCCTCACTATGAATATACGCAATTTCTTTAAGTTTAAGAGATCCTTCAAGTGCAATCGGATAATTAATACCTCGGCCCAAAAAATACATATTGTGATAATCCTTATAGGTACGTGCAATTTCCTTAATTTTTTCTCGCATTTCAAGCACTCTATTCATTTTATGAGGCACTTCAAGCAATGCTTTAAGTACTCGTTGTCCGGTAGCAGGAGTGAGTCGCTTCAATCGACCAAATTGAAGCGCATAGAGAATTAAAATCGCAACCATATTGGTATACGCCTTGGTCGAAGCAACAGCAAGCTCTGGTCCTGCATGAATATACGTTCCACCATCAGTTTCTCGCGCAATCGTTGAGCCAACCACATTTACGATTCCACGCACAAATGCACCTTTTCGTTTTGCTTCACGAAGTGCGGCAAGTGTATCTGCCGTTTCACCTGATTGTGAAATTCCAAATACCAATGTTTCACTATCAATAATCGGATCGCGATACCGAAATTCGCTTGCTACATCAACTTCAGTTGGAATTCCAGCGAGCCGCTCAAATGCATATTTACCAGCCATACCAGCGTACGACGCAGTACCACAGGCAATAAGAATAACACGCTTGACACTTCGCATCTGCGTATCCGTCATATTGAGTCCACTGAGTCGTGCAGTTCCTTCTTCCAAATCATACCGTCCACGAATTGCATCCTCAAATACTGTCGGCTGATCAAAAATTTCTTTAATCATAAAATGTGGATACCCTTGGGTCTGCGCCTCTGCCTCGCTCCACTCGATGGTCGTCACTTCTTTTTCTACATGCGTATGAGTCTTTGAAAAAGTCTCAAATGAATCTCTAGAAATTACCGCTACTTCCCCATCATCGAGAAACACCATATCAGAAGTATAAGGCAATAATGGCGTCGCATCACTCGCAACAAAATATTCTCCTTTTCCCACCCCAATTACCAACGGACTTCCCATACGTGCGGCGACAATCATATCAGGATGATCAGCATGAACCACAACAAGACCATACGTTCCTCGTACACGCATGAGTGCAGCCTCAACAGATGAAACAAGGTTTCCAGAATAGAGAGACCCAATCAGATGAGCCAATACTTCAGTATCAGTTTCAGAAACAAACGTAAATCCTTTTTTCTCAAGCTCATCTTTAAGCTCTCTATAATTCTCAATAATTCCATTATGACAGATAGCCAATTTTCCATCGAGAGAAACATGCGGATGCGCATTTTCTTCCGTCACTCCTCCATGCGTCGCCCATCTCGTATGCGCAATCCCAACAGTTCCACTTAAATCAAAATCTTTCACTTTTTCAGCAAGTGTATCAATCTTACCAACCGACCGCACTCTTTGTATTTTTTGATCATTGATAATTGCAATTCCAGCACTATCATACCCACGATATTCAAGACGACGTAATCCTTGAATAAGGACGGGTAGTGTATCCTTTTTTCCGATGTATCCAATTATTCCGCACATACAATTATTTTTTTACAGTTTCATCTGTAAATTAATTACACTGTTCGAGCAATTTCCAAATCATCTAGAGTATTAATTCCCATTGCCTCTTTTGGTTCAATAGAAACAGAAGAAAGGTGTTCACCTTCTTCAATTGCCAGTCCAATCAGATCAGTCAAATAGTACTCACCCTGAACATTGGTATTTTTTAATTTTTTCAAACTTTCCCACAACCACGAAGCTTTGAAACAAAAAAATGATGGATTAAGCTCCAAAATCCCCAACTCAGATTCAGTAGCATCTTTTCGCTCAACAATGCGAAGGATATGTCCATTATCTGGATCACGCACAATCCGACCAAAGTTATAAAACGGCTGATACACCCCTTTGAAATGAGGTACCATAAAAGTCATCAGAGTCACTGCATTATCCCGCTCCACATGCCGAGAAATCAAACGTCCAAGAGAGTCTGCAGACACAAAAGGCATATCCCCATAGAGCACAATTACATGTGTGACTTTATCTTGAAGCAAAAATTCTGCCATAGACACCGCATGCCCTGTACCCAACTGTTCCGGCTGAACCACATATTCCGCACGAGATACGAGATAATCTTGTACCATGGTATGTTTGGGAGAAACCACAATCACTGGCTTGTGCAACAAACCCAAATCTTCAACATGTTCGACCGCGTGCTCAATAAGAGGCTTACCATGAAGCTCGTGCATTACTTTGGGTATATCACTTTTCATGCGTTTTCCTTCTCCCGCAGCAAGAATCACCACTCCCACCTTATCTAATGTTTGATTTGATATAGTCATATATTTCTGTAAGTGTTTTGAAATACGGCACATTACTTTGTTGATAATCTTTTTCATCAATTGATGCTGATTTCTTGAGTACGATATTCAATTGTGGAAACCTATTTTTGATAAGTAATGTTTCCTCCACCTTATCATTGATAAACCACATTCCATCCTGGAAGGAATTTTCACCAACATCAATTAATTTTTGCATAACATGCTCTTTACTATCCTGAACCATGAACATTCGATCAAAATACTCTGAAATACCCGCGCCTTTTACTTTTAATTCTTGAAATCTCACTTCACCAAGACTGAGAAGCACAAGTGATTGTCCTATATCCTTAATTTTCTCCAGAAATTCTACCGTATCAGGAAATAGAAACTCCTGCAATTGATCACCCGTAGTTTGTTCAAGTGAAGAGAGTACTTTCTCCACAGAATATCCTCGCAAACCAAGTAATTCTGCATGCCACTCATTGGAATAGTTAAACGAATCATTTTTCTTTAAGGCTTCGACATAGGTCTCCTGATAATCTGATTCAGTAACTCCAATTTTTATCAATGATTCAAGCCGTACTTTTTTGAAATCATGCGTATTAAAAAGCGTATCATCAAAATCAATAATAAACATATCGCTAAATTTTATCCCACAACGAATCAAATACTGCTTTTTCAGTACGAAAAATTCCTTCATTCTCTATTACTACACCAAGTGGCTGTTTTTTTCTATCAAGTGAAACAAATGCAGTTTTCCCTGGATAAATAATAATATACGTTGATAATTCTTCACTCGAAGAAAGTTTTTTCCGCTGATCGAGACCTCGCAATTCTCCACCCTCACCAATAGCGATTGCTCGAACTGAAATTCCTTTGGCAATCCGTGCATCGCTGAAGGTAGGAAATTGTTCGTACAAAAATTCTTTGACACCTTCAGCAGAATAAATCCGATACATTTTTTCTTCACTATGCTCACAAGTAAAAAGCACATCTTCAAGAATACTATTCAATTCACCAGCAGGCACATAGCGTGCAACAGGCCGATCACCACCCGTATGGTGTAATGCAACAAGCTCCGGTATCATTTTCGCCAACTCTTTTTCTGATCGCTCAGCCTCTTGTTTTTGTTCTTGGACAAGGAATAGAAGCCTGTCTGGATGTTCAGCCACAAAAAACTGTTTAGTATCTTTATGATAAAAACTCACCAACCCCTTATCTTCAAGCCATTTAAGCGCATCATATACGCTTCCTCGATTTAACCCTGACTCTTGAGCCAAAGATCGAACTGAACTAGGGCCAAGGGAAAGTAAAGACTGGTAAATTTGGGCTATCTTGTCAGACATTCCCAATTTTTTAAAAATTTCAATATTCATATATATAATAGATTTAGCATAATTTAAAGTATAAAACTTGTCAACTTTTTATCGACAATTATGTTTATAAGATATGAAATAACACAAAAAAACAGCGTATATACGCTGTTTTTATAGAAAACATTAAATTATGCCACAGTCACTTCTTTACACAAATACACATCCTGCACTGCATTCAATATTGCAATTCCTTCTTTCAGAGGTTTCTCAAATGCTTTACGACCAAGAATCAGTCCCATTCCTCCAGCGCGCTTATTAATGACTGCCATTCTAACAGCTTCCTTCAAATCAGATGAACCATTACTCTCTCCACCTGAATTAATAAGCCCAATTCTTCCTGCATAGCTATTGAGCACCTGATAACGAGCAAGATCAATCGGATGATCACTCGTAAGTTCCGTATACATTCGTTCACTATATTTACCAAAACTGTGCTTACCTTTATTGAGCGCAAGATACCCACCATTGAGCGTAGGCAATTTCTGCTTCACAATATCTGCACCAAGAGTAGCTCCAATATAATTCGCCTGCCCTGTAAAATCAGCCGCCTCCTGATAATCAATCTTACCTACTTTAAAACCAGGGTTTCTTACATAGCACCACAATACCGTAAACATTCCCTTTTCATGAGCATGTGCAAATGCCTCAGAAACTTCAGTAATCTGACGCTTTGATTCTGGTGAGCCAAAATAAATAGTGGCGCCTACCCCACGTGCACCCATCTCATACGCCTTGTGCACATTCGAAAACATAATCTGATCATATTCATTTGGATATCGAAACAAATCATTGTGATTAAGTTTTACAATAAATGGAATACGGCCAGCATACTTCTTGCTCAAGAGCGCAAGTGTGCCATAGGAAGACGCCACAGCATTGCATCCGCCCTCGATTGCAAGTTTTATAATATTCTCAGGATCAAAATAGAGCGGATTCGTAGAAAATCGTGCACCAGCTGTGTGTTCAATCCCCTGATCCACAGGTAAAATCGAGAGATATCCTGTTTTCTTGAGTCTGCCTGTACTCCTCATACGAATCAAATTGTCAATCACTTTATGCGATCGATCTGACGCTGAAAACGTATCATAAAAAAAATGTTTATGAGGAAGATGCAAAGAATCTTTTGAGATTTTAGGATTAGAAAAATTGAGCAAATACTCAGCTTCATCACCCAAAAGTTCAGTTATTTTTAAAAAATCAAGCATAAAAAAATGATAGTACTCATATACTACCATTTTTTTATAATTCAAACAATGTAAACGTGAACAAAAAAGAAGTTTTTATTCTTGCTCTTCTACTCGTGCCACCGCCTGAGCCCACATCTCATCAATTTCATATTCAAGTTCCAAATCCTCAGAATGATCTGCAAACCATTGCTCAAACGCTACTTTCAATTCAGCAACATCAGATGCATTTTCAAGCGCATCTTCGAGTAATGCATATTTTTCTTCATGAGAACGTGCAAGCCCATCTTCAATTTCTTCAAATGTTTCACGGACATGATCAAGAATAGCGTCTTTTACTGAATCGTAATGAAAATCTGACATACAGATAAAATAGGTTAGTGTAAGCAAAGCGGGTTACAATATACCACACCACATGAACTTTGCAAGCCCCACACAAATGTGGATAATACGTACCCGTACCTATTGTTGATGTTCTACAATCGTGCGCACATTGTATTCAATCATTTCAATATACGAAGATCGAGCACCCGAACCTTCCGGATCCAAAACAGCAATAGAAAGTTCGTTATCTGTAGCAAACGTTTCAAGCGCAGAAAGAGAAATCTGTGGCTCACTATAAAGCACCGTAACGCCATGTTCCTCAATTTCTTCTTTTAAATGAAGTATATACTGAGGAGTTGGCTCTTTCCCAGGAAATGGTTCAACTGTAGAAACAATTTCAAGACCAAAATGATCTGCAAAATATCCAAACGCATCATGAAATGTAATTAATTCTTTGTGAGAAATGGCGCCAAACATACGCTCCCACTCTACATTCTTACGCGCAAGTTCATCCTTGAAATCAGTTGCACGACGGACAAAATTATCTGCACGTTCAGGGACGAGCTGTGACAATTCATGTACAACTGTGTCAACCATAATAGAAGCATTCAATGGATTTAGCCAATAATGTGGATCAATGAGCCCATGACTGTGGATTTCACCCTCTTCATGATGCATGTCTTCATGTTCATGAAGAGAATCCGACATACGAAGCGAGATCGCACGATCAAGCACGACACGTGACAAGCCAGGCACTGAAGCGCTAATCGAGGAAACCCATGAATCAAGGCCATGTCCAACCTCAAAAATTAATGAAGCTCCCTGCAAATCTTTGATTGTTGATGGGGTAGGCTCAAACATGTGTGGACTCGATCCTGGCGGAAGCACAAGTACCGTCTCCACATCTTCTCCACCCACCACGCGAACTAAATCATAAATCGGAAATATGGTTGCAGCAACTTTTGGACCCTGAGATGATTCGGGAACAGAATTACATCCAGCACCCATAACTACCAACATGACAATGGATACAAAGATCGTACGAAAATACATATATTCACATGATAAATTAATTGTATAAAATCATTGCAGCGTGACAAATGATTATGATATTTGAAGTGGAAAAACACACATCATTCCAACAACCGTACCGAACAATAGTATAATGCAAATCATTTTCAATTGCAAGTAAATTGCTGTGGATAATCAGTTGCAATTTTATACATCGTAGGGTATACTAACATCACTATGTCTCATGCATCTGAAAATAAAAATTGGCTCCTCGAAGGTCTCACACACAGAGGATACAAAGCAACAACCCCTCGCAGAGTCTTAACCGAACACCTCTTAAAACACGAGGGTTTGTTTTGTGCTCTTACGATAGCAACGAAACTTCCAAAACTAGACAAAGTTTCAATTTATCGAACACTTGAAACCCTCAAAGAACTCAATCTCATAAACCCTGTCATCAATATTGATGGACAACAATTTTACGAAAAAAGTGAAGAAGATCATCACCACCATATCATCTGTACAACCTGTAAAAAAACCAAATGTATTGATTGTTTTCACGAAGAAAAACCTAAAATACCCGGATTCTCAAATATTCGCCACTCATTTATTTTGACTGGTTTGTGTACCATATGCAAAAAAAAATCAGCATAAAACCATACATTGAAATCAAAGACGTGACCCATCGGTACGGTACGATCACCGTACTTGATCAAATTTCATGTACGATTGAAAAAGGATCACTAACAGCGATTCTCGGTCCAAATGGATCTGGAAAAACCACGCTTGTCCGCGCAATCATGGGACTACTCACACCTGACAAAGGTACCATTACAATTAACGGAAAAAATCCAAAAGAAATGCGTACAAACATCGGATACGTTCCTCAACAACTGCAATTTGACCGAACACTCCCTATTACCGTCAAAGAATTTTTAGAAGTATACACCTGTACAAATACACATCATCAACACAAAGATAGTACACACATTCTTGCTGAGGTAGGACTTACTGAACATATACACCAAAAAATTGGAACCCTCTCAGGTGGACAATTTCAACGCGCCCTGATTGCACGAGCACTACTTCATAAAAAAGATATTCTCATTCTAGACGAACCATCTGCCGCAATTGATGCCGAAGGAGAGGAAACACTCTATCAAATGATTGAAAAACTAAACCGCGAACACGGAATCACGTGTATCCTTATTTCTCACGATATTACCATGGTACATCGATTTGCGGACTCTGTACTCTGTCTCAACAAAGAAAAAATATGCCAAGGCACCCCATCAGACACTATCACACCAGACGTGCTTAAAAAACTCTATGGTTCAGAAATGGGAATGTACCATCACCATCACTAGCCTATGCTGGAATTATTTTCCTATCCATTCATGCAACGAGCACTCCTGTCAGGAATCCTAATCTCGCTTATTTTAGGATGGTTAGGCACTTTTATTGTCTCGCGTAAAATGAGTTTTATTGGTGACGGAATTGCACACGCATCTCTCGGTGGTATTGCACTCGCCGTGCTCGTAGGTATCGCACCCCTGCCAACCGCGCTCATATTCGGAATACTGCTCGCATGTATCTTATTTACCATCGAACAAAAAACTAATATTGGAACAGATTCGGCAATTGGTATTATTTTTACTAGCTCACTCGCTCTAGGTATCATGTTGATAAGTTTACATCAGGGATATCAACCAGAATTGATAAGCTATCTCTTTGGCAATATACTTGCAATCAGTACACACGATCTCGTGATTACCTTAGTTATAAGCACAATCGCACTTATTGCACTCAGTATATGGAATAACAAACTTATCTTTATCACCTTTGATAAAGATGGGGCATATTTATCAGGAATTTCGCCCGCTCGATACGATCTCGCTCTCTATATACTTACCGCACTCTCGATTATCTTGAGTGTAAAACTCGTAGGTGTCATCCTCGTCTCAGCCCTCCTAATCACTCCAAGTGCTACAGCAAAACTAATCGCACCTTCATTTGCTGCATTCCAAAAAATTGCAATTACACTTGCATGTATGACTACATGTATTGGTCTACTCATGTCCTACTATCTCGACCTCCCTTCAGGGGCAGCAATCATTTTGACAGGATCTTTCATATTCACACTCACGCTCCTCGGTAAAAAAATGAAAATGATATATGACAAACAATCTTGATCCGATAGTAGTACAATTTGGACCCCTACTAATTCGATGGTACGGACTCATGCTCGGAATTGGAGTTCTCGCATGCCTCTTGGTGTATTACATATGTAACAAAAAAAATACAGAAAAACTCACCATCATATACGATCTTACAATCTGGCTCATCATCGGGGGTCTCCTCGGTGCACGAGTGGGACACATATTCTTTTACAATTTTCCGTATTTTGTAGCAAACCCCAAAGAAATCATATTTATCAATCATGGTGGACTTTCAAGCCACGGGCTCACAATTGGACTACTCGTTACTGCATGGATGTACCACAAGATAAAAAAGATTGATCTTCGAGAATATCTCGACCTAATGATCCTGCCGATTCCTTTACTTGCAGGGTGTATTAGAATTGGCAACTATTTTAATTCAGAAATTATTGGAAAAATTACCAATGTACCTTGGGGAGTGTATTTTGCTCGAGTTGATTCTGAAATCGTATTTCGCCACCCACAGCAACTCTACGAAGCACTTACCTGTTTCATCATCTTCGGAATCATGTTGTATACCTATAAAAAAATTCAGCCAAAAAAATCTCAACTTTTCACCTTTTTCTTTTTCCTTTTGATGTATTTTACCACTCGATTTTTACTTGAATTTACCAAAGAACCACACAATCTCAAAAACTTCTTTTTGACCACTGGACAGATACTTAGTATTCCTTTTATGATATGGAGTGGGTGGTGGATTTTTACCAATCACAACAAAAATAATACGTTATCTAAAATTTAATATACGCAAACTATGTCATCATTTATTATTGCCTACATCACAACCTTGATTCCTATGTTAGTCATTGATGCAGTGTGGCTTACCACAATGGCACCCCGACTATATCGAGCATACATAGGACATCTACTAGCAGATACACCAAAATTCGGACCCGCAGCACTATTCTACGCACTATACGCACTTGGAATAACACTATTTGTAGTACTCCCAGGAATACAGGAAAAACAAAGTCTGGTAAAAATATGTATGCATGGAGGTCTCTTCGGCCTTATCGCATACGCTACCTACGATCTCACCAATCAT
This sequence comes from Candidatus Magasanikbacteria bacterium UBA922, assembly GCA_002293825.1. Lineage (GTDB taxonomy): Bacteria > Patescibacteriota > Patescibacteriia > Magasanikbacterales > UBA922 > UBA922. The sequence goes on from DBDW01000009.1 coordinate 34,888, forward strand.
GCGACACTGAAAAATTGGCCAGCTACAATTACCATCATAGATCTTATATGGGGTACCCTACTTACCGCAACCGTAAGTCTCATCGCCGTAAGTATTATAAAACTCTGGCAATAACACAATTATGAACATACTTATTTCTACATATACTTTCGTCATACCTGTATTACTCATCTACTTCTCGAGCTGGTTCATCATCTCTCTGATAAAAAAGAGAAATGATGTTGCAGATATTGCATGGGGTCTGGGTTTTTGTGTGGTAGCATGGGCTACATATCAAAAAAATCAAGAGATTTTAAGTACTTCAACGATTGTAACCGCACTGGTAACTATCTGGGCACTCAGACTTTCAACACATATTTATCTTAGAAATCGAACAAAAACCGAAGATTACCGCTATCGTGCGTGGCGTGAAGCATGGGGTAAATGGTTTTATATCAGAAGTTTTTTGCAAGTATTTATACTCCAAGGTTTTTTTCTCCTAATCATCTCAACTCCTGTACTTATCGCCAACACACAAAATACTCAAAACGAAAGTATACTACTAAAAATAATTGGTGTGGGTATATGGATAATCGGATTCTTTTTTGAATCAATTGGAGATAGACAGCTCTCTGTATTTATAAAAAATAAAAGCAACCAAGGAAAAATTCTAACAACCGGACTCTGGAAATACAGTCGACACCCAAATTACTTCGGTGAAATCACACAATGGTGGGGATTGTGGATACTTACACTATCACAATCATATGGATTGATCGGTGTGATAGGACCACTGACAATCACATTCTTGATCTTAAAAGTTTCAGGAATACCTCTATTGGAAAAAAAGATGGAAGCCAACCCTGCTTTCCAAGCATACAAAGAAAAAACAAGTATATTAATTCCTCTTCCTCCAAAAAAGTGATACGTAGACCAATGTAATTAAGTGTGATCAAGATTAAAAAAACCACCTGATGATAGGTGGTTTTTAGCAATAAAAAAACTGAGTACAGAATCTAGGCGCCGACCTACTCTCGCCTTGCGACTACCATTGGCGCTGAAGGGCTTAACTGCCGTGTTCGGGATGGGAACGGGTGGACCCCCTTCGCAAAAAGCACCTAGATTCTATACTCAGTTGAATTGAAAAAGTAACAAGCTGTGTAGTTAACAGTCTTCGAAACACAACTCTGTGTTTCTGTAGTGCTCGATATATTAGTACGCCTTGGCTATTCACCTAGCGCCTATCAACGTCATAGTCTCTGACGAATCTCAAACGAATATTAATCTTGAGAATAGCTTCGCGCTTAGATGCTTTCAGCGCTTATCTATGCCGAACTTAGCTACCCAGCAATGCATGGCACACAACTGGTACACCAGAGGTTCGTTCTTCCCGGTCCTCTCGTACTAAGGAAGAGTTCTCTCAATATTCAGCGCCCACAGTAGATAGGAGACCGAACTGTCTCACGACGTTCTGAACCCAGCTCGCGTACCGCTTTAATTGGCGAACAGCCAAACCCTTGGGACCTTCTCCAGCCCCAGGATGCGATGAGCCGACATCGTACATATTCCTCACTTTCATGAGGGGTAGACTATATCTTCTTCTTGTCCTGGATCGTAGCTATCTCTACATACTGTAGAGACGTGCATAATCTCAGTTTGACGTGACAAGAGTCGGCGTGTTGCAATTCCGAATACTTCGGAAAAGCCTCCCCTTTCGGGTCAGTCGTTACGGGGTCATACGATCGAATGATCGTAGACTTCCCACGGTATTGCCGTTTCACTTTTCATGAATTACGGGTTCACCGTTATAAGCCGATATATGATTCTCACTATCTAATTTAATAATTTTGACGAAAAAATTTGGGAAAACAATCGCTTGTTATGCACCCCGATATGTTAAGGTGCCAAACCGCGCCGTCGCTATGGACGCTTGGGCGCGATCAGCCTGTTATCCCCAGAGTAGCTTTTATCCGTTGAGCTTCCACCATCCTATGTTGAATGGTCGGATCACTAACTTCCACTTTCGTGACTGCTCGGGTGGTAGCCCTTGCAGTAAAGCCGACTTTTGCGTTTGCACGTCCAGTCCGATTTCCATCCGGACTAAGTCGACCTTTGTAAACGCCTCCGTTATGATTTGGGAGGCAACCGCCCCAGTTAAACTACCCACCAGACACTGTCTCCCGCACCCGATTCAGGGCACAAGATTAGGGACATCGCATTACAAGGGTGGTATCTCACTGGCGCCGAAGCTCCCACCTATGCTGAACAAGTAAAACAATGTACCAATGTCAAGTTGTAGTAAAGCTTCATGGGGTCTTTTCGTCTAACTGCGGGTACGTCGCATCTTCACGACACTTGCATTTTCGCCGAGGACATGGTCAAGACAGTCTTCACATCGTTATGCCATTCGTGCGGGTCGGAACTCACCCGACAAGGAATTTCGCTACCTTAGGACGGTTATAGTTACCGCCGGCGTTCATCAGCGCTTCGGCTCAAGGCTTCGCATTGCTGCTAACCCCTCCCCTTAACGTTCTGACACTGGCCAGGCATCACCCCCTATACATCCACTTACGTGTTCGCAGGGAGCTGTGTTTTTGATAAACAGTCGCATGAAGTCTTTTGTTGACCCGGTCAGATGACCGGGAGGCCTTATCCCGAAGTTACGGCCGCTTTTTTGCCTAGTTCCTTAACCATGTTTCTCTCGTTCGCCTTGGTCTACTCGACCTACCCACCTGTGTCGGTTTACGGTACAGTTTGATATTGCCTAGCGTTACGCTACTTTTCTAGGCACTCCGCTAACTTCTATTGACCTTGTCCGAAGACTCAGTCTCTCCCTTGCGGGACGTACATTACCTGAATACGCAGAAGCCGTTGAAATGCGCATAGCGCAACAAACAATACCAAGTGCAGGAATATTAACCTGCTCTTCCATCGACTACGCCCCCTTGCGAGGGCCTCACCTTAGGATTGACTAACCCAGGGACGATTCTCGTGGCCCTGGAAACCTTGGGTTTTCGGCGTGAAGGACTCTCACCTTCATTATTGCTACTTGTGCCTGCATTCTCTCTTCTGAACGCTCCACCAAACCTCACGGTTCAGCTTCGCAGCTGTTCAGAATGCTCCTCTACCACTAGACTAACGTAAACGTTAGTATAATCCGCAGTTTCGGTATAACACTTAGCCCCGGTACATTTTCGGCGCGGAGACTCTTGACCAGTGAGCTATTACGCTTTCTTTAAAAGATGGCTGCTTCTAAGCCAACTTCCTGGTTGTTTAAGAATCAACACCACCTTTTACACTTAGTGTTAATTTAGGGACCTTAAATGGCGGTCTGGGCTGTTTCCCTTTAGACTGTGAAGCTTAGCCCCCACAGTCTGACTTGTGTATTCTTATACCTTTGGCATTCGGAGTTTGATTGAGATTAGTACAGCAAGCTGCCTAAGACTCATCCAGTGCTCTACCACCAAAGTAAACATACACAGCTAGCCCCAAAGCTATTTCGAGGAGAACCAGCTATTACCGAGTTCGATAAGAATTTCTCTCCTATCCACAGATCATCCCCATGTGTTGCACAGCATGTGGGTTCGGTCCTCCCTTCGACTCTCGTCGAAGTTCAACCTGTCCATGGATTGCTCACCCGGCTTCGGGTCTACTATGTGCGACTTAACGCCCGTTAAGACTCGCTTTCGCTACGCCTCCGGACTTTTTAATGTCCTTAAGCTTGCCACACACAGTAACTCGCAGGCTCATTCTTCAATAGGAACGCTGTCACCCTCATACCAAAAGGTATAGGGCTCCAACTCATTGTAAGCACACGGTTTCAGGATCTATTTCACCGCCCTTCCGGGCTACTTTTCACCTTTCCCTCGCGGTACTGGTTCACTATCGATCACTGTTAATATTTAGTCTTATCGCATAGTCGCGACAGGTTCAGACGGAATTTCACGTGTTCCGCCCTACTCAGGAATGTAACACCACATAGAACATGTATTTCGTATACGGGACTATCACCCTCTTTGGTTCTCCTTTCCAGGAGTATTCTACTATAGATATTCTCATGTAGCCGACATATCAGGTAGCCGACATTACATCCTACAACACCACATAGACAACGGCCTGTCCTTTAATCAATCGCGAATCTAAAATTCTTACGAACTCTATATTCAACGAAAGAAACATCATATGTGGTTTGGACTGTTCCCCGTTCGCTCGCCACTACTAGGGGAATCATAACTTCTCTCACCTTCCTTATTCTACATCCGAAGATATAGGAATAAAGAAGGAAAAAAGAAGTCTTTTTGTTATTTTCTGTTCCTCTGGTTACTGAGATGTTTCACTTCACCAGGTCTTCTCTATGCACCTATTTTATTCAGTACATAGTACTCGACGTAAATCGAGTGGGTTTCCCCATTCGGAAATTCCCGGGTCAAAGGTTGCTTGGGACCTCACCGAGACTTATCGCACCCTGCAACGTCCTTCATCGTATAACAGTGTCAAGGCATCCACCGTGCGCTCTTAGTGCACTACAGAAACACGCAATTGTGTTTCTTGTATATTCAAAGATGCTAACTTACAATTAGATTGCGTTTTCAACCGTAGCTGAAAAAACGCAATTTGCTTTATTACTTTCATTGGTTTAGTTGTAACGATCACTTATCGCGGAACCTTTCGGCACGCAGTCTTCACAATATACGTATTGTAGAGGCTGCGGTACAAAAGTTGAAATTGATTTTGAGATAAAAAAAGAACCGCTACAGCGGCTCCAAACATTATCATGTTTGAGTTATCCGCTTGGATACTTAGAGTAACAACGAGTTGTATCTTGTGTACATCATGTTTTAAATAATGTAGAAGTACGATTGTGTATGTTACCCAGAGGTCCAAGTGATAGATGCGTGTGTTTTTGGACATGGTTCCGAAATACTTCGGTACTGATCACGCTTGCACATAGTACATTCTTTTTTTGGTGATGTCAAGCGTTATTGATGTGGATAAAAACGTACGGTCGTAGCACCCCCATGCGAATCAAGAAAAAATGCCTCAATCAACGGATTTTCTGCTAATTCTACGTGGACAATCTCTCTCAATTTTCCACTTCCGACCCCATGTATAATTCGACAGAATGAAAACTTATTCACATGCATTGTGTACAATTCATGCTGCATCGTTTCAATAGCATCGTCAGGTCTCAAATTATGCAAATCAATAACCGGAATATTGGTTAGGTTTTCAAGTAATGATGTATCAATGCGGGACATGTTAAAAAACCAAAAGGTAAAAAATAAAAAGCAAAAAGATAATTCGGGTCTTTATTTTTTATTCTTCAATCTTTTGCCTTTTTATATTAATTCAATGTCTGCTGAAAACCATTATAACATGATTTGCATGAGACATCCGGTTCCCGCGCACTGCAACAATGCTTTGCACGGGTCCCGTTTGACTCCTTGATAAACTACTCGAAGTAGCGTGAGTGCCGACTCGTGTGTTTATCCCTGAAAAGAACTAGCGACCAACATCAGGGTTGATAGAAATGTCGAGGTTCCCACCCCGAGATCACATTCTTCTGGCGAGGATTGAAAATCCCACCAAAGATGTTCTCATCCTTTCGAACCACATCATTCACGCCCTTGACCTCGATAAGCTGGGTATCCAAGCGCAGGAGGCTCGTCGTGGTTCTCGTACAGTTACGCACGACCTTGATGTCGAAGCCCTGGTCCTTCTTTGACTCGAGCGCAATCACCTCTTCGTCACTGAGGACGACAGAAATTTTTGCACTCTTCTCGCTGATGCGTTCGACGGCAGCGTCCCAACACCACTCCGAATTGTCCGTATTACAAAGGCGAATGTCACGCAGTCGATACGTGCGAGTCATATCACCATCAAAGAGACGGCGCTCAGCATCTTCGTTACCCATAATCTTAGGAATCTCGAACAGGAAATTGAATCCCGTCAAGGTGAGAGTGCCCGAACCACAGTTGGTAATGCGAACTCGGTACACAAGCCCTTCTTCTCCGCAGGTAAGCGGACCTCGATGTTGTATCTCTGGCACAGCCACAAAGTCCTTGGTGAGGCAAGCCTCATCCTTGGAACCAGTGACCGTCTCGAGAGCCATCTCAGACACATTGATCTCGCCAAAGATATATTCCTTCGACTTGACCCCTCCCTCCTCAGGAAGGGACGGGAACGACTCGATCGTCGAAATGAACGACCGATGAGAATGCTCGGGAGGCGATGGATCTTCACACCCTGAGTACTGAACACCCGTGAGGATGAAGACGAGACAGCAGATAATCTGTGACGGAAACATGTGTAGTGACTCCTGATGACAGGTTGTCGAAGAATCCAAAATACACGACATGTGTATCCTGAAAACCGCAATAGTATACTAAAAAAACACCTTTTTGTCAAGGTGAGGAATAGATAAAACAAACACAAAAAATGATTATGTGATACAAAAAATCAACGTGATCGATGAGGACATCCTGCCCAACAACATGGACGACGCATACCACCAAGAAGTTTCGAACGCCCAACTTCTATTCGTCGAGCTCTAGTCTCTGGTTTCTTTGCATCCTCGATCCAACAGATCCATTCATTGCGCGCCACAGGAGTAATATCTTCCCACAAAGCTAAAATATGCGAAGAAGAAAGCAGCATACGACGCAGGTCGGGAGGAACGGTATGTACTACACCATGAGAGACCTTTTTATTCATACGCAGGATCCTTTCGGGCCATGTGATGTTCGATCACATGCATAGCCATGTCTGCGACTAATTTCAAGATCAAAAACAAGGACAATACCCCACCAAAAAATCCAAAGATAAGCGTAAGGTGCATCGGAATAATGCGCGCATAGGGACGAGCCATCACCGAACCGATTTTTTGTATATGAGTTTCACGATGACGATAAAAAAGATATGAGAAAAAATGTGTAATGAAAAAAAGACCTGCACTAAGCATGATATAACGAAGTTCAGCAATACCCGGCTTTTCTCCAAACGTATCCGTCATAATAAACGCCAAATAAATCAGATGAAAAACTCCGTAATGGAACAAAAAGAAAAAAGCAGAAAAATACCGAGTGGTCGAAGTAGGTGCAGCAGGACGCCCATTGAACCCAAATCCTTCAGTAGAAAATTCTTTGAGTTGAAGTATTCGGATAAAATTGAAAAACCCAATAATAATGCTTTGAAACCAATAAACCAACAATACAGTGACAGGATTCCAATCTTCAGTGAATGCGAAATAGATTGTGACAATATTTGAGATGAGAAGTAACCAAAAAGAAGGGTCGACTAGTTGACTTTTCGTAAAATATATACGCATACGTCACAAAAATTACACGAGATTTTATTGGTGCCGCAGGAGAGACTCGAACTCTCACACCTTTCGGTACGTGCTCCTAAGGCACGCGTGTATACCAATTTCACCACTGCGGCATTATGCTATTTTCTCACATTACTTATATGAAAACAAGAAAAAGGGTGGAGTGAGTCAATCTGCTTTGTGTATTGATAGTCGAACCCACTGACAACTACACCGCCACAGAAATAACCCACTCCGCATTCACCCTACAAAATAATAGATAAAAAATCAACCCCATCATATGACAGGGTTGATTAACATCTGTTAGGTTACGGTCTTCGAGGGCCCCGAGCGTGTCCTCCACGGAATCCTCCGCGATCACCATTTCCTCTTCGAGGACCACGATCTTCACGAGGTGGCTGTTCCACGTATCCCTCAGGTTTCGGCAACAATGCCTTCATCGAGAGATTCACTCGTCCGAGATTATCAATTTCTTTTACAATCACTTTCACCGTGTCACCAAGCTTCAAGACTTCAGACGGCTTATTGGTACGTTCCCATGCGATTTCACTCACATGTACCAGGCCATCTTTTCCTGGAAGAATTTCCACAAACGCACCAAAATCTTCAAGTCGACTCACCGTTCCTTCATAAGTCTCACCTGCGGTAACCTCATGAGTAAGGTCTTCAATCATTTTTATAGCTTTATTCATTCCATCAGAATCACTTGAAGTTACCATTACTCGACCATCCTGTTCAATATCAATCTGCACTCCTGTCTCATCAATAATCTTGTTGATGACTTTTCCACCTGGACCAATCACTTCACGAATCTTATCAGGATTAATCGTAATTGTAGTGATGCGTGGTGCATGAGTCGAGAGTTCTGTGCGAGGAGTAGCAATTCGTGCACGCATCACGTCGAGAATTTGAATTCGCGCATCACGAGCTTGAGCAATAGTCTGGTCCACAATATCCCAAATCAAACCATTGGTTTTGGTATCCATCTGAATTGCAGTAATTCCATCCACCGTTCCTGCAATCTTGAAATCCATTCCACCTGGACCATCCTCGACATCTTGTAAATCAGTAAGTACTTTCCATTCACCTCGCTCATTTGAAGCTAACCCCATTGCAATTCCTGCAACTGCCTTTGTGATTGGCACTCCAGCTGCCATAAGAGAAAGCGTTGAACCACACGCAGAAGCCATTGAACTAGAACCATTTGATCCCATAACTTCAGAAACCACACGAATGGTATATGGAAAATCAGCCTGTGCCGGTAATACTGGCTCAAGCGCACGCTCCGCAAGAGCTCCGTGTCCAATAGCTCGGCGTCCAGGGCCACGAATCGGAGAAACCTCACCGTATGTATATGGCGCATCATTGTAGTGATGCATATATCGTTTCGTACCATCTTCTTCCATACTGTCGAGTGTCTGCACATCCCCAGGGGCTCCGAGCGTAACCACTGAAAGTACCTGTGTATCACCACGCATAAACATAGCGGAACCGTGTACACGAGGAAGAAGATCGATATCAGTCTGAAGCTCTCGAATTTCAGTCATAGTCCGACCATCCAATCGCTTGCCTTTTTCGAGAATGCATTTCGTTACCTCTTCTGCAACATATGATTTTACCTGACTAAGCGCCTTTTTAATTACATCTTCTTCAAAACCACGTGAGAGTAAATGCTCTTTACCACCTGTTTTGAGCATATCCATAGCACCATATCGATCGGCTCGAGTAATTTTTGGAGTATTAAACACCACCTCGTGTACATGTGATGCGACATAGTCACGAAATGCCATTTTTGCTTTATCAGCATCACTTAATTCAGCCGAAGTTTTTGAAGCATCTTTTTCTAATCCAACTTCTTTTTGAATTTGTGCAATAAGATCAATCACAGGCTTGAGTTCACGACAGCCCCATTTCATAGCTTCAAGCATCGTTGCTTCAGGCACCTCATGTGCCGCAGCCTCGACCATAACCAATTTTTCAGGAGTGCCTGCTACTACCAAATCAAGTTTTGAACACACCTCCATCTGACTTGATGTAATATTCAAAATAAATTCCCCATTTTGATCAAGACCAATACGTGCCCCTGCAATCGGACCATTCCATGGCACTGATGAAATCGACAATACCGCACTTGCAGCCACCAATCCCACAATAGACGCATCGTGCTCACCATCAACAGCAAGTGTAGTAATCACTACCTGTACATCCGTGCGAGTCGCATCATTAAATAATGGTCGAATTGCTCGATCGATCAAACGCGCCGAAAGAATGGCGTCTTCGCTCGGTCTGCCTTCACGCTTGATAAAGCGTGACCCTTTAATTTTCCCTGCTGCATACAATTTTTCTTCGAAATCTACCATGAGTGGAAAATAATCAATTCCATCACGTGGCTCAGTACTCTTCATCACACTTGCAAGCACCACTGTATCGCCGTATCGCACGGTACATGACGCAAGCGCCTGAAGCGCTAATCGTCCAGTCTCAACAGTAAGTGTTCTCCCACCCCATTCAATTGACCATTGTTTTGGTTGTAACATAGTCGCTATATATACTTAGCGAACGTATGATCATAGAGCGATAGATCGGGTAAGTCTGATAGACTATACTGACCTAGATGTCCTATGACCATGCATTCATTGATAAAAATACACAACACACGGCACTCGATATTCTGCAAAAAATATCATGTCCCACATGTCGTCTATCGACGCATCTTACCTGCGTTTTTTTCGATAATCCGCAATCAAAAACAAATCTTTACGCTCACTCAAATCCATAAAATCATCAACCTCATCACGCAAAAGCGAAGATGTAGTTTCGCCAAATGCCGCAACTTCGACCTGTTTACCCATACTGCGCAAATATTCAACCAATGGTAAATAGTCCCCATCTCCAGACACAATCACAATTGCATCCAAACTTTGAGACAAACGAATAGCATCAACCGCAAGCCCCACATCCCAATCAGCTTTCTTCATACCACTATTAAAAATCTGCAAATCTTTCTCACGAGTTTCAATACCCAAATTGTACAGTGCTTCAAAAAACGGCTGCTCATCCTGAGTTTCAGTCCGTACTACATACGCAATCGCACGAATAAGCTTTCGATTCCCTACGGCCTCTTTTACAATTGCACCAAAATTGACCTTGCGTTGAAACAAATTCTTTGCAGAATAATACATATTCTGCACATCAATAAACACCCCAATACGTTGATCGGGGTGTTTCAGAGGATTATAGTTAGGTTGTTTCTTCTGATTCTTCATGTGAGTCGGTTTCTTCATCTTCGTCTTCAAGCTTATCAGCTTCAATAAACTGTTTTGCTTGTTTGAGATCAAGTTTCTTCACCAAGTCTTCATATGAAGCAGCGTTTTCACGTTGCAAATATTTGAGTAATCGTCGACGTTCTCCTACTTTACGGAGAAGACCTCGGCGACTTGAGTGATCTTTTGGATGACTCTTCAGATGAGATGCAAGTTCTTCGATTTCCGCAGTCAGAATTGCAATCTGTACTTCGGTAGAACCAGTATCTCCCTCATGGGTCTGAAACTTCTTAATTAAACGTTGTTTTTTCTGCTTACTCAGCATAGCATGCATTCATTATCGGGCCAGGCAAAAGGCATGTCTTGTGCGGTCCGTTCCGAAGCATTGTATTCACGCTCGGATAAATAATATATAGAGAGTGTACCACAAAAAGGCCATATAGTCAAGACGAGGTTTGATATAAAAAACGAACACCGGATACCTGCCCACAGCACAGTATCCGGTAAAAGCACTGATCAGATGCCTGCAGTAGCCACAGCGTAAAACGCCACCGACCCTACACATGGCACCAAAAAATTATCATCGACGATCTTCGAGAAAAGATCACCGCCTTTCTCACACATCGACTCGAAAAACGCCGTACATGCTGCGGTTATAAGCACCGCAATCACGAGACGCACCGTCGAGAAATATGTAGGATACAACGGAAAAGCATCCTGCAGAGCCACACTCAGAAGCCCTGAAAAAGATGCCGCATAGAAGTATCCAGCCAACCCTGCCCACGTCTTCGTTCCCTGTTTCCAGACTCGACGGACACCGAATTTGATTCCAGACAGACGCGCAGCCGGATCACCAAATCCGAACATCACGACCGCAGGTACCACCGCCCAGATCGGAATTCCAATCATGAGCGGAATCATAACACCGAGTGTGAAATGCGCAGCCGTTGCAGGCATACCACGTTCGTGCATCCTGAGAATCTTGGTACGGAGCAGTAGCCGATCTTCGAGTAGTAGAAATAGTTTCTTCAACTTCGAAGATCGAGGTTCCCATTCACGTCGATGTACGAGCCAGTAATACAGTGGCAGTCGAACACCGAGATCGAGAGTAGACAGCGTGACACCGACCACGAGTGCGACATGCACTTTTTCCGACTCACTGAACGGGAGCATCTGCCCGCAGATCAGCGCGAGAAGACCGATCGAAGCGTGTACGACAGCACGTCCCCACTCAACTCCAATGTTGTAAACAGCTTCCACGAGACCCTCCGATAGCAGAAGTTACACATTCTTGTAACATTTTTAACACAAAAAAGCAAGGTTTCCCTTGCTTTTAATGATACTAGAAAGTATTACTACGCTCCAAGTTGCTCTTGTACTTCGGACACAAAATCCGTTTGCTTCTTTTCAATACCCTCACCTACTTCAAATCGTACAAAACGTCGGAGACTTATTTTTTCACCAATTTCTCCAGTAGCAGCAGTAAGTAATTGTTCAATTGTTTTATCCTCATCTTTGATGAATGCTTGTTCAAGTAAACACACTTCAGAATAATATCGTCCCATTTTACCCACCAAAATCTTTTCAATCATCTCAGCAGGCTTTCCTTCAGCTACCAACTGTTCTCGATACACCGCTGATTCACGATCCAGATCTTCTGAAGAAACTTCTTCACGAGAAAGATATTTCGGATTCATTGCAGCCACATGCATAGCAATATCCTGACCTAGTTGCAAAAATTTTTCATTCTTTGCCACAAAATCAGTTTCTGAATTAAGCTCAAGCATGACACCTACTTTTCCTGCTCCATGTACATAGGTAAAAACTTTTCCTTCAGCAGCCACCTTGTCAGCACGCTTAGCAGCCTTAGCAGCACCTTTTTTTCGAAGCCAATCAATCGCAGCTTCCATGTTTCCATTTGATTCTTCGAGTGCTTTTTTGCAATCGAGCATTCCAGCACCCGTCTGTGCACGAAGTTTTGCAATATCACTAGCAGTAATAGCCATAGAAAAAAGTAATTAAGAAGAATGAAACGGTAGTATACACCACCGAGATAACTCTAGAAAAGAGTTATGCTTGTACCGTGCTCTCAGGACTCTTTGATACCACTTTTGGCTGTGCTGCGATTTTTGCAGCATTCTTCTGCTCAAATTCTTGTACACCTTCTTTGATTGCAGCTGCAACCAATTCGACCATAAGCTGGATAGATTTTACAGCATCATCATTTGCAGGAATTACATGCGTAGCTTTCATCGGATTTGCATTGGTGTCACAGATACCAATAATATCGATTCCTGTACTGTTTGCTTCGGTTACTGCTGTTTTTTCACGCTGCATCGAAGGAATAAACAATGCATCAGGCATACGAGTAAGACTCGTGAGACCACCGAGATACCCATCCTTCTTTTCAAGATCTTTTGCAATTTCAAGCTGTTCTTTCTTGGTATAATGTCCCAACTCACCTTTCGCCTGCTTTTCTTTCATCTCTACATAATGACGAATAAGTTTTCTCATTTCAGAGAAATTGGTAAGCATACCACCAAGCCATCGATCTGTAAGATATGGCATTCCACAATCAATTGCAGCAGCTTTAACGATTTCTCGAGCCTGTGGTTTGGTAGATACAAACAAAATCTTCTTTCCATCAGCAGCCATTGCCTTGACTACAGGCAACACACGCTCAAGCTGAGCCTTGGTTTCTTCAAGGTTCATAATATGCACGCCATTGCGCTCAGTAAAGATGAATGGCTTCATCTTCGGATGCCAACGTGAGTTCTTGTGTCCGAAGTGAACTCCGGACTGAAGCATTTCAAGAATGCTAGGGATTTTCATAACATTTTCCTTTAACCTCGCTCGAAACGCCCGGTAGAAGGGTCTACCAGAGGAAAATATGTCTCGGCTGAGGGATTAATAAAAGTGTGGGGAGTGTAATGAAAAAAACAATTTTTGTCAAGAAAGCGAATCAATTTACCAATCCTTGACAAATACGAACCTGCCTGCTATACTCCCGCTCACTAGTTTATCCTAAGCGTAGCAAAGGATCTCAACCTAAATCACTATGAAACAGAAAACACATCCAGAAGTGCATCCAGTCGTCTTCATCGATAACTCAGCAAACGCGGAATTTATCACCACTTCAACCCTCAAATCGGAAAAAACCCGAGAAATTGACGGTGTAAAGCATTACGAAATCAATATCGAAATTTCTTCAGCATCTCATCCATTCTTCACAGGTAAACAAGTGTTCGTAGACACTGCTCGACGTGTGGAAAAGTTCAATGAAAAGAAAGCAAAAACAGTAGCAGCAGCTGAATCACGCAAAGGAAAAAAAGTAAAGCGAACAGCGCGAGCCACTGCACGACAAGCAAAAGAAGACGCAAAACCAAACGCGGCGTAGATACATACATTTTAAAAACAGACCTTTTCTTCGGTCTGTTTTTGTTTAGCATATGACGGTATACTCTTTCTATAAACTACCGACTTTCTCGCTACTGGCTATGAACTAATCTGTTATGCTCCAAAAATATCTTGACCTCAAAACCAAATTCCAATCACTTGAAGCAGATTTACAAAATCCAGCAGTGCTTGGCGATCAACAAAAATTAAAATCAATATCACAAGAATACAATGAACTAAAAGAAATAGTAGAAGAAATCAATAATCTTGAAAAAATAGAATCAGCAATTGCTGAATATCAGACCATGCTCACTACCGAGGAAGAAGCTGATATAGTAGAACTCGCACGAACCGAAATTCCTGAGCTCGAAGAAAAACAAAAAGCACTCGAAAAAAAACTTGCTGAGCTCACTCGCCCCACTGACCCCATGGACAAAAAAAGTGTAATTATTGAAATTCGTGCAGGAGCAGGTGGAGACGAAGCAGCACTATTTGCAGGAGACCTCCTTCGCATGTATATGCGCTATGCAGAAAAAAAAGGTTGGAAAACCGGACTTGTGAGCGAACACCAAATCGGAATTGGCGGATTCAAAGAAGTAGTATTCTCAATCGAAGGGTACAATGTATACAAAGACATGAAATATGAAATGGGAGTACATCGTGTACAGAGAATTCCAGAAACAGAAAAAAGTGGACGCATCCACACATCGACCGCAAGCGTGGTCGTGCTTCCTGAAGTAGAAGAAACAGAAGTAACGATCGACCCCAAAGATCTTCGTATCGATACCTTCATGGCAGGTGGAAAAGGTGGACAAAGTGTGAATACCACCTACTCAGCCGTACGCATCGTGCACATTCCGAGTGGCCTCATTGTGCAATGCCAAGACGAACGATCGCAACAGCAAAACCGTATCAAAGCCATGAACGTACTCCGTGCTCGTATCTTCGAAATGGAGCAGGAAAAAAAGCGAGCCGTCCTTGATGCAAAACGCAAAAGCCAGATCGGGACCGGCGACCGTAGTGAAAAAATCCGCACCTACAATGTTCCACAGGATCGCATCACCGATCATCGCATTCACCAAAGCTGGAATACGATCGAAACAATTCTAAACGGAGACTTGGGTCCCGTGATTGAAGCGATTCGAACTGAAGAATACAAACAACTTGATGCGTAATTATTCTGTAGAAGATTTCATTAGAAACCTCTCAAACAAGGAATTGACTTTAGCAGCACCTTGGTCCTTGTCTAAAATTCTACCATTTATCTCTTCCATCTTAAGGGAATGCACCCCATTCGAGTTCTCAATACTGACCATACCAGTATCAACTGCAATAATCTTACCAACACGAAGTTTACCATCGTCACCGATAAAAGTTACAAAATCGTGTAATTGAAAATTTCGGTCACGCAAATCAACATATTGCATGGATTTCTCTGGAAGATCAGGTTCAAAATAAGCAGTACTGATATAGACTGGTGTAACTATCCGCCCCCTGAGAAGAAACATATTAATAATAAACAATCCACCAATAAAAATAGTAACGAGGAAAAAAGAAATAACAACGCTTTCAAAAAAGCGAATTACTAAATTCTTTCTTTTCAGCTTAAGAAATACAATTACATACAATGGAAAAAGAACTGTGAGAAGAATTCTAAATGGTAAAAAAACTTTTGGAGTCGCAATCCACGCAAAAACAATAAGGATGCCTTGTAAGCCGAAAAGTGTGACAAACCCAGCAATCAAATATAGCTCAGGAAATACAAAGGTAATTGCAATTTGACTCAAAATTACCACAACAGCAGCAAAAAATATATATTTCACCTTTAGAGAAGTAGAAAGAACATCGGTAACCTCAATCTCTTCCTCTCTAAGAGTGTTCCAACCTGTAACATCAGCAATCACTAATATAATCCAGAACACATATGGCACTACAGTTCCAATGCCTGGAACAGTATGTAATTGAAACAAAGAAAAGACAATAATTAATAGAACAAAAGAAATTAAGATAACCCCAAGTGCACGCTGATATGCCTTGCTATAGAGTACTTGTTCTCGCTCATCGACAGGCTTATGTAGAAACCACAAAATATTTTTCATACAGATGCATTAGATAAGTTAGGGTAAAAAACGAAAAATGTCTTCAATTTTTACATTAAAAAGCTCAGCACACTTATAGGCAAGATAGAGGGTTGGTTGATATTTCCCCTGCTCTATGGCATTAATGGTCTGTCGAGTAACACCCAGTTTGAGTGCCAACTCTTCTTGGGTCATATCCTGCCGCACCCGCAAATCTTTCAAATTACAGATAATGCTAGGCATAGGTAATGTAAAATACTTTTTACACAATCTATTCGTAATGTAAAATACTTTTTACATATTGTCAAGTATCAAATGTGGATAAATATGACTACAATCAAAAACCTACTAATAGTTGGAACAAAAAAAATTGACCGCCTAGATGCTGAGCTTATATTGGCACATGTTCTTAAAAAAAAACGAGAATTTGTGATTACTCATCCAGAATTCTTAGTCCCCTGTTTTCCAAAGTTTAGATTCCAAAATAGTGTTTCGAAGAGAACAAAAGGAATCCCTCTTGCCTATCTCACCGGACACAAAGAGTTTTTTGGGCTCGATTTTTTGGTAAACAAGCACACGCTAATCCCTCGACCAGAAACTGAAGTATTGATAGAAGAAGCACTGAAAGAAATTAAAAAAAATACTACGATAATTGATGTGGGTACTGGCTCAGGCTGTATCCCTATTTCAATTATAAAATCTCTCAAAGCCAATAGCACAACCTACGCAACTGACATCTCAGCCAAAGCTCTTAGAATGGCACGAAAAAATGCCGCTAAACATGCTGTTGAAATAAAATTTTTCAAAGGGAACCTTCTTGAGCCAATAATCAAAAACTATGATCTATTGACTATTGGCTCTGAACTAATCATCACAGCCAATCTTCCCTATCTTACACAGAAACAATTTGACGAAGAAGTATCGATCCAACACGAACCACATTCAGCACTGGTAGCTGAAGACAATGGTCTTGCGCTCTACAAAAATTTACTGAATCAAATACAATTTCTAATTTCCAATTTTCAATTTCGTATTTCTGCATTTTTCGAAATCGATCCCTCTCAATCTCTCCCCCTTTCAAAACATGTACACAACCTCTTCCCTAATCCAGAAATCAAAATTATCAAAGATGGTATGGGAAACGATCGAGTGATACATATCATCATTGACAAATCCACTCACTCGTGATAGGTTCAGGCATCCGCACTGGTGCGGAGCTACACAGGAGAACACCAATGAAAGTTCGAGGAGACCTCAGCATTCAGAATCGGACGATCATCTTCAGCACAAACATTGAAATCACGCGAAACCCACTCAACATCACGTTCCCGATGAAGAAAAAAGACTGGGGACGACTGCATGCAGAAAGCACATCTGGCAAACGCCTGATTGAGCACTTGATGTCCGTGATCGAAATCGAGAAGGTACTGATCGATCCATACCAGGTCGAGATCATTTTCAAAGACACGCTCTCACGCACACAAGAAAGAAAATTCGTAGAAGCAATGATGGAGGCAATGGGCACGATCATGAAGATCAGGTCCGAGCACGTCATCGTGACGAATCGTGCGGTAGACGAAGATGTCCTACCAGAACTGAGCCAACCCACATCCGAGGAATCGGACTGACAGAGGAAGGAGAAAGAAAATGAAGTGGTCAGAACTCTACGCTGGCATGACAGTGATCCCCGAGATCATCCTGTCCGAGCGAATCGAAGCCTACCTGGAATACAGGGAAGGCACCTATCCTGCCGAGACGAGAGATGAGCTCAACCTCACGGTGAAGCTGCTCGAGCTCAAGAACAACCCGCACGAAGTGATCCTCAAGTTCGACACTTCGGGCGTGGAATTACCAGAGGGCATGAAACACGGTATCTATGACATCGTGTTCAAATGGAAAAACGGTGGCGTGACACTGAAAGCCGAGACACTGCCCGCAACCATGTTCGAAGATGCGAAAGTGCCACACGCACTGCTCGTAAAACTCGGTCTGAAGTAGACAATAGGGCTCCGCTCACTGACAGTGGTCAGGGGCGGAGTTCTCAACAAAACTATTTTGCACCATAACGGTGCTTTTTTATATAAAAAAGCTATTCCCATGCAACGGTACCACGCCCGTTCACAACCTCAATCCAAATCGTTCCTGGAGTAAAAGGAATTTCTTTTCCATCCATATCATAAAAACGAGTTTTTGATTCACGTGAATTTTTGACCCACGTTCCAGTCACCAATCTACCCTTGGTAAATACGTGCGCACCACCTTCCCCCACAGTAGTGATATCAAGTCTTCCCACCTCATCAAGAACACGAGACTCGACCTGCTGTACGACAATTGTATCAGCAGTAATTACTGTGCCATCCTGATCTGCATGAGGCTTACCCATCTGAAATCGAGTATACTTCTCAGTAGATGAGGAATACACCCACACTGCCTCATACACCGGAGGACTAAAAGAAATCGTAATAGTAATAACACAGGCATCGTCACAAACAGGCACCGATCCATATAGCCATGTAGATGAGACAAATAATGTGGAAGTTGTCCCATATTCTTCAAAACCTTTTTTCAATAATTCAGTCGAGGTATACACATTATGCGGTGCATACCGATCCGTACTCCTCCAAAAATATGAACCTCGATAAAATTCATTAAAATCAAAATAGCGCGATGACTTGAGTGCAGCGAGTGCCGCAGGAGAACCGCCCACATGTGCATACAATGGTGTTCCGTATTCACTCACCCAATCAAGAAAATAAGACCGCGCACTACGTACGGGACCAATCTTTGAGACACCCTGTTGACTGGTATACAAAGCCATAAACCGAGAAAAATTCGCTTCGACTGGTGCTTCATATACCACTGACGCACGCGCAAGTCCTGACTGAGGACGAGCATCACGATGATTTTCAATCATGACCGCATATAATTCGTATTCCTGCTCCTCCAAATCTACACAACGCCCATCGAGTGCTCGCGGCTCACACACCACCGATGATTCATCAGGAACAAAAGATTCATCTACCAAAGACACGGTGCTACGATATGACGAATGGAATACAAACCACACCAACAAAACAACACCAAGCACAGTAATTACTGCTGATGCAATATATAATAACTTTATTTCACGATTACCGATCGTAACAGTATCATTACGCATAGTAAAAATATTACAAAAGAGACTGTAATTGTACCACACCACCCAAACACAATGATACAAAAACACTTCTCACTAATTCAAAAACCGCCAGAGTAACCGGCGGTTTTGTGTAATTTGTTATTTCTTTTCAGCAGACTCTCCTTCACCAGCATCTTCTTCTTTCTTTCCTTTCTTTTCCACTTCAATATCTTCAATAGTTGTAGATGAAGATTCTTCCATCGCCTTCAACTGTTCTTCAGAGAGTGGAGCAGAAACTTTAGCAATCAATGCGTCTGCATCTTCAAGTGCGGTAATACCTACAGGAAGCGCAATATCTTTTACATAAATCGCATCATCAAAGGTTTTCAACACTGAAAGATCTACAGTAACTTCACTCACCAAATCTTTTGGCAAACATTTAATTTCAAGAGTATCTTGTGTCTTCATAAGTGTACCACCCTCTTTCACTGCTGCTGATTCTCCAACAAACACGAGATCAATCGCCGCATGCATCTCTTCGTTCATATTAATCTGTCGAAGATCAAAATGGATGATCACACTCTTTACCGGATCATACTGTACATCCTGAATCAGGGCTTTTACTGCACCTGACTGCCCTTCTACAACAACATCAATAAGACTTGATTCCCCGGCTTCATTGTATAACTTCAAAAATTCATTAGAAGCAACACTGACTGAAGTAGGTTCACGATCAGGACCATAGATAACACCAGGAATCTGTCCTGCGGTTCGAAGTTCCTGTGATTTTTCAGCACCACGTGCTTTGAGTGTAAGTGAATACGGCATACTACGCTAGTAAAACAAGTTAATTCATTATCGTATTAAAAGAAGTTGAAAAAGTGGGATTGGTAAGTGCCTGATAGCACTCAATAACCATATCTTCAGTAAGTGCCTCTCGATGACGAAAACGGACACTATCCTCATAGACGAGATCACTCATCATTCCAATGAGCCCAAGTCCGAGCTGTGTACTCCCGATAAAAAAAATCAAGGAATTATGACACATGACACAGGTCGTATGTAGTACATGTGAACTTTCAGTAGATTCTACAGTTTTGATATGTTCGTGTTCGAACACTGTAGCGCACACCGGGCATTCACGCATGACTTTGAACTGGGACCGAAGTGAATCGAGAGAAAATTGTGGTTGTGGTCTACCCATACAAAGCTGAAATACTATAGCAAAAGAATATCAACTCGTCAAGAGAGAGCGTGAGCTTGATCGAGCAGCACTCTGAGCGATACCAATCAAGAGAAAATTCGCAATCAAAGACGAACCTCCATAACTCACCAAAGGTAATGTAACACCAGTTACCGGTAAAAGTCCAATCGCAGCTCCAACATTGATAATGACCTGTAATAAAAACATAAGAGCAATACCAAGCGCAACATACGAAGAAAACTCTGCACGAGCTCGATACGCAATAAGACTAAGTCGAAACAAGAGAAGACCATACAACACCAATACCAAACACGTACCGATAAACCCAAGCTCTTCTCCAATAACTGAAAAAATAAAGTCTGTCTGAGCTTCAGGCAAAAAATGAAGTTGTGATTGTGACCCAAACCCAAGACCTCGTCCAAAAATTCCACCTGCACCAATTGCAATAATTGACTGTGTAACATTATACCCAGAACCCAACGGATCTCGTTCAGGCTCAAGAAATGTCAAAATACGATCTTTTTGATAGGGTTGAAGTAAAAACATCCATGCACAGATAGAGATAATAACACCAGACATCACGAGTCCGATCGTATATCGTTTTGGTATACCAGCCAACAGTATCATACCAAACCATACCCCCACCAAAACCATAGACGAGCCAAGGTCAGGTTGCAACATAATCAATCCAGCCAAAAGACCAGCTAATGTAGTCATCACCAATAAAAATTGCCATCGCTGAAACTGACGAGCCTGCCGATCAATCCGCCACGCCAGAAAAATAATCAAAGCAATTTTTGCAAATTCAGCGGGCTGAAATGAAAAACCAAACACTCGAAACCAGCCTGTCGTACCACGAATCGTGGTACCAAAAAATAATACCGAGACAAGCAGTATTACGGCAGTAAGATAAAAAAACTTAGCATGCGCTTCATAAAAGGTAATATGCACCCGAGAAAAAATAAATAAACCAACAAATCCGATACCCAGTGCCAAAACCTGTCTCGAAAAAAAACTCAACCCTTCACCTCGAGAAAGATCTACACTATAAATTGCAGCAAGACCGATACACGAAAGAATCAATGCGGTAAAAAGTAAAATCGCATCATACCCCCGAAATGTCTTAACCAAAAAATCAAGCATACGAAACAACAAGTTCACCTAATAGGTACCATACGTGAAAAAAGAATTCAAATATAGACCCCACACACATGTCAATTCATGAAAACCTGTGAATCAAACACATTGACCAAAGGTTCAATAATGACACCGTCAATCAAAACGTCTTCAGAAAAAACACCAAGAGAAACTTGACGCACTTCCCCACCCATAAATTGAGAAAGAGTCACAGGAGCGACACCGATCAATTGTCCTGCACGTTCAAATCTCACTAATACCGGAAATTCCCAAAAATCAAATACTGAATTATTGGTAATGGAAAAAGACACAATAGGCGCTGCAATATTTTCAGTCTGATTGGTAGGAAGATATGAAAAATCACTAACACTCGTATCAATTCGCTGAGTATAATATGCGACCGGATCAGAAATGATATGTGGATCTATGCGTTTCCATGTCACCGACACAATGTCGAGCACAGCAGAATTCAAAACATCCCCTGATTCATATCCGAGAAAAAAAAGTGAGCGCTGAGTATTCGGCAAAACCAGTGCCTCACGTGTCTCAGTAACGCCACGAGGTAATGTAAATCGATAAGAAACTTCTGCAATCCAATTACGATTAGGGTTATTCACTTCAGCAAAAATATCATACTGACCTTCTACTCCAGGAAAAATACGTGTGGCCGTAAACGAAAGATCTTGTGGCTGAAAACGCAACCCGACATTCGTCGGTAAATACGAATATGATAAGTTTTTCAAATTTGCCCGATCCACCTGATAATCAAAAATAGCATACTTCCCAATAAAAAAGAGGCTCGTGCCGAGCGTACCTACAGACCACACAGTCAATACCGTGATCACCACCGTGCGCACAGTCGCACGATGTTTCGCATACCACGTTGCAGCACGAAGCGACTGATTGGAAAATTCACCAGTCGGATCTTCATATCGATCCAATAATGATGGTTTGTTATTAAACATAGTACATACTAGTATAGCATAAAAAAGTACAATACAGAACGCACACAAAATATAGTAGGTATAAGCGTAAATTTTTTCCAAAAAGAAATCATTCGTCACACCAAAAATTACACGATCCGTATTCACAGATCCCCCACCCAGACTTTACGACTTAGGCCCTCCATGCTAAACTCTCTACCGTACGCAAGCCTTTTAAGCATTTCAGGCCTTTGTGGCCTCTCAAGCCGTCTTTTATGTCCAAAACAGCAAAAGTAAACTCATCATACAGTGCAAAAAATATTCAAGTACTTGAAGGATTAGCAGCAGTGCGCAAACGACCAGGAATGTACATCGGCTCTACAGGTGCCCCAGGTCTACACCATCTCATCTGGGAAGTGGTTGACAATTCGATTGACGAAGCAATGGCTGGACACTGTGATCAAATTACCATCAAATTATTGCCCGATCATTGGATTGAAGTAACAGACAATGGACGTGGTATTCCTGTAGATATTCATCCACAAAAAAAAGTAAGTGCACTCGAACTCGTACTCTCGACCCTTCATGCCGGAGGTAAATTTGGCGAAGAAGATGGTGGATACAAAGTATCCGGAGGTCTACATGGTGTCGGTGTGTCAGTAGTAAACGCACTCTCGACCGATCTGATTGCTACCGTACATCGTGATGGAAAAATTTGGGAACAACGATACAAAATCGGTAACCCTCAAAACAAAGTAAAAGCAATCGGCACGACAAAAACCACCGGAACTACGATTGCATTTCGTGCAGATGACTCAATTTTTGAAACCATTGACTACGAATGGAAATATATCATCGACCATATCAGACAGCAGACCTATCTCAATAAAGGTGTGCGTATTGTAATTATCGACGAACGCAGCGAAGAAGAACGAAAAAAAGACAAAACCGCACTTCCATTCAAAAAAAATACTCATCAATTCTTTTTTGAAGGAGGAATCGAGAGTTATATTCGCCACATCAATAAAAACAAGGAGCCAAAACACGAAAGTATTTTCTATACTGAAAAAACAGTAGATAATACAATCGTAGAAATTGCACTGCAATACACAGGAGACTTCACTGAATCACTCCACGCATTTACCAATAACATCACCAATCCAGATGGCGGTACACATGTCTCAGGATTTCGTACAGCACTCACAAGAACATTGAATACCTACGCTCGAAACAAAGGAATGCTCAAAGAAAAAGACGGCAATCTTACGGGAGAAGATGTGCGTGAAGGACTAAGTACAATCATCTCAGTAAAAACCCCAAATCCTCAATTCGAGGGACAGACCAAAGCAAAATTGGGAAATCCAGAAGTAAAACCAGCGGTAGAATCTGTCTTTTCTGAGCAATTCATGATCTTCCTCGAAGAACACCCGAAAGACGCTGAAGCAATCATCGGACAATGTATGATTGCGGCAAAAGCTCGTGCGGCAGCAAAAATGGCACGCGACACCGTACTCCGCAAAAGTGCCTTGGAAGGATTTACCTTACCAGGAAAACTTGCAGACTGCTCCAGCAGAAAACCGGAACGCTGTGAACTCTACATCGTAGAGGGAGACTCAGCAGGCGGTAGTGCAAAACAAGGTCGTGATCGAAATACTCAAGCAATCCTCCCACTTCGTGGTAAAGTCTTGAATGTAGAACGAGCACGACTCGACAAAATTCTCACAAACAATGAATTGAAGTCACTCATCATTGCAATGGGAACCAATATCGGAGAAATGTTTGAAATCGCACGTCTAAGATACCACAAAATCATCATCATGACCGATGCGGACGTCGATGGATCACATATCCGCACCCTCCTCCTCACCCTCTTCTTCCGCTACTTCCCCGATCTCATCTACCAGGGACACATCTACGTAGCACAGCCACCACTTTTCAGTATCAAGAAAGGCAAAGAAGTAACCTGGATCTACAATGAGACCGCGCTCAATGACTACAAAAAGAAATTCGGAATTACAGACGAAGACATGCAGGTAGTCGAGGAAGAGACTGATGTAGACGCTCCAGCACCCGAAGTAGTCGAAAGTAAAGCTGGAAAATCAAAGCTCAACATTCAACGATATAAAGGTTTGGGAGAAATGAATCCAGAACAACTCTGGGAAACAACCATGAATCCAGAAAACCGAGTGTTGAAACGTGTCACTATCGAAGATGCAGAAAAAGCTAGTGAGACCTTCGACATTCTCATGGGAAGCGAAGTCGCTCCTCGCAAAAAGTTTATCCAAACTCATGCGAAGAATGTGAAGAACTTGGATATATAAAAAATAAACAACCGCTTACGCGGTTGTTTTGTAATATAAGTTAGTTGAGGGGTCGGACGCATTGTTGCAATCCGCCCCCTCTCGTCGACACACTAGCCCTCTACCGAAGGAGTTCATCCTTCAGCTTTCGAAGCCCGGGGACGTACGGAAGTCCTGTGGACAGAAACTTAGCATGAAGCGCACGCTTCAAGCCAACTAGTCCAGTCTTCTTGTAATCACTGCAAAAGTCGAGAAAACACTCCCAACCCTGCGCGACAGCAAATGCACATTCCCGATCGTAGGCCTCGACCTCCCTCTTAAACCAAACTCTTACCACCTCATCACTCAGAGAATCAGTCACACGGAGCGGGCCGAATTCTTTCGATGCAGACTCCTCTCCATACTGACTCACAAATTCCTTGTACTGCAGATAATGTACATACTCATGCAGAACAATGAGCTGAAGAAGTTGTTTAGGCGTCTGTGGATTATACATCGCTTGTAGCGATATGTGCATGATAGGTGTACTACCTTTCCCCTCGATAGAGCGAACCATGAACAATGCAATAGTCGCCCCGCCTCCAAGTCCATGGTCCTCGAGATTAAGCCAAAGAACGCGTTCGTCGATGAGACGGAACATATCCTCTCTGATCTCACGATCAGGATGCGAGAGCACTAGATCCTTGAGAATCATACTCGGATCTTCACTCACGATCTTGCGAGGTACACTAGTTGC
This sequence comes from Candidatus Magasanikbacteria bacterium UBA922, assembly GCA_002293825.1. GTDB lineage: Bacteria > Patescibacteriota > Patescibacteriia > Magasanikbacterales > UBA922 > UBA922. Next base: position 60,349 of record DBDW01000009.1, read on the forward strand.
AGCCAGAACTTCGCACGAGTTCACGGGCTGATTTGAAGGAGGGCTACTGATCGTACCCCTCACACCCGCGCTCTTGGTCTGTGTAACCTCTTTAACGACCACCAACACGACCACGATGCCGAAGACGATGAGGAACCATTTCCACCACTCCTGATCACTGGAATTCTTGATGTTAGTACGACGAGCCATGAGTTTCTCCTATCTTTGTTGATGAGCACCCTAATGAAGAACATTCTTCAAAGGGACCAAACAATATACCAGTTTTAAACATTTTTGTCAAGGTAAATACCTACCACCTTGACACAGCCAAAATCCTATAGTATAGTTCTCTCATCAATCGGCCCCGGGCCGTTTTTAAAATACTGAATTTACGTCAGTAGCCTCAAAAACATTAACAACATCAGCTACCTTAAACCCATATGAATCTCATCACCTACGTCAAAGATTCAATTAGTGAGCTCAGAAAAGTAACCTGGCCTACAAAAAAACAAGCCATCAACTACACGATTATCGTGGTAGCGCTTGCAATCGGCATGGCACTCTTTTTTGCAATCCTAGACCAAATTCTCAATATCGGTCTTGGAAAACTTATTTAATCTTACCTTTTAAGCATTTCAAGCCTTCCTACTATGGCTAAGCAACAAAGCAATCTTGGTAAACGCTGGTACGTGATCCATACGTACAGTGGATATGAGGAAAATGTAAAACACAATCTCGAACAACGTATCGAATCATTCGATATGCAAGATAAAATCTTCCAAGTACTCGTTCCAAAAGAAAAGAAAATCAAAATCAAAAATGGTAAACGCAATGTGGTCGAAGAAAAAATCTTCCCTGGATATGTACTTGTTGAAATGATTGTAACCGATGATTCATGGTATGTAGTACGAAATACTCCAAATGTAACAGGATTTATCGGTACCGGCACCACTCCGACCCCTATCGATGCCAAAGAAATGCTCTCACTGAACAAGCGCATGGACGTAGCAGACCCAAGTCACAAGATCGACGTAGAAGTAAATACGCCAGTTCGTATCGTTGATGGTCCGTTCAAAAACTTCGAAGGAAAAGTAGCAGAAGTCGACAGTTCACGAGGAAAAATCAAAGTATTGGTCAACATGTTTGGTCGCGAAACCCCAGTAGAACTCGACGCACTGCAAGTGAAAAAAATCTAACACAAATCTACAGGCATATAATGCTTAAAAGGCATATAATGCTTAAAAGGCTTGAGAGAATAATACTTCTCCGCTTCTAAACCTTTTACGCATTTCTGCCTTATAAGCATCTAAATCCTTATAGGCCTTATACACTAATACTATGGCAAAAAAAATCACAACCCAAATTAAACTCCAGATCGTGGGTGGCGCTGCAAACCCAGCACCTCCCGTAGGTCCAGCACTTGGACAGCACGGTCTCAATATCCAGGACTTCTGTACAAAATTCAATGCAGCAACCCAGGACAAAAAAGGTGAAGTCGTACCAGTAATCATCAATGTATACGATGACAGAACATTTGACTTCATCATGAAAGTAGCTCCAGCAAGTGAGCTTATCAAAAAAGTAGCAAAAATCAGTAAAGGCGCTGGCAATCCACTCAAAGAAAAAGTGGGAAAAATCACCCGAGCACAGCTCCGTGAAATTGCTGAGAAAAAAATGCCAGACCTCAATGCAAACGATATTGATGCGGCAATGAAAATCATCGAAGGAACCGCTCGTCAAATGGGAGTAACCGTAGAATAATATTTGTCACACATTCAGCCCTGTACCACTCTGGTACAGGGTTTTGTTTTAGTATCATTACTTTCTGTAGTTTGGAAAAAATGCTATACTTCGAACATAGTTTGTTTTTATGAAAAAATTATCTCTCATTCTCACACTTGCGACAGCAGTAATAACACTTCACTCCCCTATCGCACACGCCTCGACCACCTGCTCACTCCGCATCAACTCAGCATACCAATCATCGCTCAGTAGTGATATTTATTATATTACAGAAAGTTGTACAAAACAGCTTTTCAGAAGTGAAGCTGATTTTTTGACCTATTTCAAATCTACAAGCGCGATCAATCGGATTGACGACCTGACGCTACGTGTGGTGCCAAACGATGTTGAAAAATATGTTCCTGCTCGAGCCATACCCGACACCACTCCTCCAAGCACAGGAAGTGGTAGTACAGGAAATTCCACAGGATCACAGGCCAGTGGACGCTCTGAGACACTCATACTACGTGATGGATCAGTGATCAAATCACGAAACAATGCTAGTGTGTATCTCGTGATCAACAACGTAAAATATCACATCGCAAACGGAGAAACGTTTACTGAGTTAGGATTACGCACACAATGGATCGAAATCGTTTCAGACACCGTACTCAACTCCATACCAACAGGCTCCGTGCTCAATATGTTCCCGAATAGCAATCTTATGAGTGAGGCAGTCCCAAACTACATGCTCTTCAAAGACAAAAACAGTGCGCATATATATCGAGTAGAACCAAGTTCACAAGATCCAAAATATCAAGTACTGAGAAAAATCACTACCGAGGCTGCATTCAAGCGACTCAATTATCGTACAGATCGATTGCCTCAGGTCACGATATATCCTTTCAAAGAAATATCACTCATCGGAATCAATGCAAAAACCATATTCCGAGAAGGAACTGATTTTACCACAAACACTGAACTCAGTTATCGAGGCACCTTTGCAGATATCATGAAAGAAAGACAGTCTGGTACAAACACCAATAGATTCGTACGAAAAGAAGTACGAGAAAAAATATATTATGAATATCCTTCCTCATACAAAGTGGTGAGAGGATTTTCATATACACGTGCGTTTGGAAATGAATATCTCGCGGGATTTATGAAATCAAGCTCTCCCGATGATGTGCTGTATATATCAATCATGCCCCTACCACAAAAAAGCAAACCATACACCGCCTCAGAACTTCGAGATGAATTAGATACCGCACACAAAAATACAGTTGGATTTGAACAATCTGATCTTATTCGAAAAAACTGGAGCACTGAAGCTAAAACACATACCACCCTCGGTCATGTAAAAATTACCACAACAGAATTCACAAATGGAAAATTCGAAACTCGAATCACCGTGCTGTATAAAAACAATATATTCTCAGGTCTCATCAAGACCACCAATGCACGTAAACCAGAATTTGAAGAACTATTCTACCTCGTTGCAAGCACATTCAAAAGAACAAATTAAAAAAGTACGACAACACCTGCATTAATATGATATACTGATCGATATAGCATTGCCTGTTATGCACCATGTAATTAGACTCACGAGTATCGATCCTGAATTCCAATCAGGAATTGTCCGTTCACTCGAGTCGCACGACGTTGCTCTCTCTTCGACAACGATCGAAAATACACATATCGATTCAGACACCACCATTCTTGGTGTATTTGTCGATTCTATAGTCGACAAACGTGTGATCGATTCTATGCCCCGACTGATGCATATCGCCACATTTTCTACAGGCTTCGATCATATCGATCTTGCATATGCAAGAAAGAAAAAGATAACGATCTCAAATGTGCCGACCTATGGAGAAAACACCGTCGCAGAACATGCGCTCGCCCTCCTTCTCGATCTTTCACGAAAAATATATCCTTCGATCAAACGAGTAAAGGAAGGTAGATATGATTATCACAATCTCCGTGGTTTTGATATCAGAGGAAAAACTATCGGAGTAGTAGGAACCGGACACATCGGCATTCATTTCATCAAACTTCTCTCAGGATTCGAAGCCCGTGTACTCGCATATGATGCATTCCCAAATCCAACATTAGAAAAAGAATACGGATTCACATACACCGCTCTCGATCGCCTACTAAAAGAATCGGATATAATTTCACTGCATGTACCACTACTTCCCTCGACCACCCATCTCATCAATACTTCCGCAGTAAAAAAAATGAAACGAGGAACATATATTATCAATACTGCTCGAGGTGCGCTAATCGAACCTGAAGCACTTCTTAGCGGTCTACAAGACGGCACTATCGCAGGCGCCGGACTTGATGTACTCGAAGAAGAATTAATCTTCAAAACACCGGAAAATATCATTCGTTTGAAAAACCCAAAAGAAATCAGACATGCACTCATTGAAAATGCAATTATTGATCATCCACACACGATCATTACTCCTCATAACGCATTTAATAGTACCGAGGCACTCAATCGCATAATCGAAACCGCGACCGAAAATATCAAAAACTTCATTGCAGGACTCCCTACCAATCTCGTACATAAATAAATACGATATGCGTGCAGAAACTCTCGGACACTCGTCACTCGCCCATATCTATATCATCGTACTCATAAGCTCGCTCGCGATCGGACTCTTTCTCCCCACGTACGGTTCACTACTCTATCCCTTTGTCACCTACCTACTCGGTGCAATTTTCTTTTTTTCTGCACTCAAACTTCATGTGAAAGATATAATTGAGACCGCTCATGAATGGAAGACCATTGTACTCATCACCCTGCTAAAACTAATACTCATCCCGATTGTAATCTACAGTCTCACCTCGATACTAATTCCTCATATTGCTTTTGCATTTCTACTACTCTCAGTAATGCCCACCGCCATGACCGCGCCATTGTTTACTGCTATGGCTCACGGAAAACAAAGTCTATCGCTCGTGTTGTCGATTATTACATCTCTCATCGTACCGATCAGCGCACCATTCATGATACGTTTTCTTGCACCAGCAAGTGTATCAATCGACATCGTAACTATGGGAATACGGATGGCACTCGTCATCGCAATCCCCATTCTAGCAGCCGAATTTATCAAACATGCCACACCAAAAATTGGACAAAAATTGAGTACATTATCGCGCGGAGGATCTTTGACAGCACTCGGACTGTTGCTTATTGGAGTAATCTCAGTCAATGCAAAGATCATCATCGACACACTCATACAACACCCCTTTACGTATCTACTTCCTTTATGCGGACTATTTATTATCATGCACATAATGAGCTATTTTCTCTTTTCATGGCTATCGTATAAAAAACGTATCGCCGCTACAGTCTCAATTGCATACATGAATTTCACACTTGCAATCTATATCGCAACAACGTTCTTTCCAGACCCACACATTGTATTACCAATCATCATCTCTGCAATCCCCTGGAGTATCGCAATCATCCCATTTGCTGAATTTGCAGAACATCACGAACCCGAGACTTCAAAAGCTAAAACCCTCACAAAAAGACCGAATCGAAAACGCGTCATCAAAAAACCTCAATAATACACCTTGACAATTGTCTTAAAATAGCGTATTCTCTCCGCATTATTCACGTGGGACCTCGCCATATCATCTATGAGAGGGTTTGTACCACTAACAAGGACTATTTATGTCAAAACGCATGAAAGATCTTGCAAGCAAGATCGATGCATCAAAGGCATACACGCTTGATGAAGCGCTTGCCCTAGTAAAAGAGACGTCAAATGTAAAATTCGACGCATCTGTCGAAATCCATGCTCGTCTTGGAATCGATACTAAAAAGAGTGACCAACAAATTCGCTCTACCGTCGCCCTTCCTCACGGAACTGGTAAGACCAAAAGTGTAGCAGCTTTCGTAGGACCTAACGACGAAAAAGCTGCACAAGAAGCTGGTGCCGACTTCGTCTACGGAGAAAACGAAATCAAAGGAATTCAGTCAGGAACGGTAAAAATTACTTTCGATATCGCAATTGCGACCCCTGAAATGATGCCTAAACTCGCCATCGCTGCTAAAGTTTTGGGACCAAAAGGACTGATGCCTAACCCAAAAACTGGAACCGTTGATAAAGATGTCAAAAAAATGGTAACTGACCTCAAAAAAGGTAAAGTTGCATTCAAAAATGATGACACTGGAAACGTACACGCATCAATTGGTAAAGTAAGTTTTGAGACTGCAAAACTTAAAGAAAATTTCGAAAGCTTTATCGATGCTTTGAAAAAAGTAAAACCAAATTCTGCAAAAGGTACCTACCTCAAAGCGGTATACCTCACGAGCAGTATGGGACCAAGTATCAAAGTAGAAATCGCTCAGTAAAAAATCAATCAAAAAACCTGCCTATCTGGCGGGTTTTTTATTACTTGCCCCACCCCACTCGATTTGCTACACTTCAACTATTATTTTTATCTTTTGGGACTATGTCTGACATCACCCAGACACACACACATCACAGACCGAGCTGGGATGAATATTTCATGGAAATTGCCCAAACCGTAGCAAAACGTGCGAGCTGCGATCGTGGACGATCGGGCTGTGTAATTGCAAAAGACAAACAAATTCTAGTAACGGGGTACGTGGGAGCAGCAGCAGGACTCCCACACTGTGATGAGGTGGGTCATCAGATGAAAACAATAACCCACGAAGACGGACGCCAGAGTCAACACTGTATGCGAACCACACATGCCGAACAAAATGCAATTGTACAAGCAGCACGTATCGGTGTCGCGATCAGTGGCTCAACGCTCTACTGCAAGATGACGCCCTGCGCTGCATGTGGACGTATGATTATCAATGCAGGAATCAAACGAGTTGTCTGTGAAAAAAGATACCACGCAGGAAGTGAATCAGAAGACATGTTTAAAAAAGTGGGAATTGAACTTGAGTATTTCAATGAAGAAGTAGAACACTATGCAAACCAATAAAATCATTTTCGGATTCGTAGGAGACCTCGCCAGTGGAAAAGGAACTGCCGCAAAATATCTACAAGAAAAATACGGAGCGACCACCTACCGATTCTCGACGATGCTACGAGACATCCTCGACCGCGTATACGTACCAAAATCGAGAGAAAATTTACAACAGCTCTCGACATTTCTTCGCGAATCATATGGACAAGATGTCATGAGCAGGGTTATCGCAGAAGATGTTGCGCGGGATAACAACACACTCGTGATTGTCGAGGGAATCAGACGACCAAGCGATATTGAATATTTGAAAAAACTCGAAGGTTTTCATCTCGTATATTTAACGGGTGAGCCTCGCATTAGATGGGAACGTCTCGTGGCACGAAAAGAAAATCCTGGAGACAGTGAAAAGACATTTGAAGAATTTCTAAGAGACGAACAAGCCGAGGCAGATAAGCTCATAAAAGAACTTGGAAACACAGCTCCTGACAAAATTGAAAACAATGGGGGATTCGACGAATTTTACCAAAAACTTGATACACTTGTTTCAACCTATGAACATTACGATCAAACGAATTGACCCCTCACTCCCTCTTCCTCAATATCAGACCAAGGGAGCAGTAGCCTTCGATCTCTACGCACGAATAGAGGATGTAATCAAACCAAAAGAATTAAAACTTATTCCAACAAATCTCATCATTGAAACACCTGAAGGCTATATGCTGATGCTCGCCGCACGATCAAGTCTTGCGAAAAAAAAGGGGCTCATGATGGCAAATAGTGTAGGTATCATTGATCAAGACTATTGTGGAGATACTGATGAAATCGGACTAATGCTCTACAACTTCACCGACACCGATGTTAGCATTGAAAAAGGTGAACGTCTCGCACAAGGAATGTTTGTAAAAATAGAGCGAGGAGAGTGGAATGAAGTTCAAGATATGAATACCAAAAATAGAGGAGGATTTGGAACAACCGGACAATTCTAAACTCACAATCACTATGCAAGCCTATCTCGATCTCGTGCAAAAAATCCTCAACACCGGCGTCCTCAAATCAAATCGCACCGGAGTTGATGCATACGCAATCGCAGGAGCCATGTTTGAGCACGACATGTCGACAGGCTTTCCCTTACTTACCACAAAAAAAGTTCCATTCCGACTTGTTGCAAGCGAACTTGAATTTTTTATCAATGGAATTACAGATAAACAATGGTTGCAGGAAAGAAAAAACCACATTTGGGATGAATGGGCACGACCTAGTAAAGCCCCATACGGACACGATGAGGTAAGTAAACAACGCATGCTCGAAGAACGAGATTTGGGACCAATCTATGGATTCCAGTGGCGTCATTTCGGAGCTCCCTATGAATCATACGACACCGATTACACCGGAAAAGGGGTAGACCAATTGAAACACGTGATCGAAAAATTAAAAACAAACCCAAATGATCGTCGAATGATTGTAATGGCATGGAACCCTAGCATGCTTTCTGATATGGGACTACCTCCCTGTCATTATGGATTCCAAATCACCGTAATTAATGGAACATTAAATTTACTCTGGAACCAACGGTCGGTTGATGTCATGCTCGGACTACCTTTCAATATTGCAAGTTACGGACTTCTTCTTCATCTTCTTGCAAAAGAAACCGGACTAACAGAAGGAAAACTCGTAGGATTCTTAGCAGATGTCCATATCTATGAAAACCATGTCGATGGTGCCAAAGAACAGCTCACGAGAGATCCTCACAAATATGGATTACCCACAATCAAAACCGAACCATTCACCTCAATTTTTGATTGGAAGTATACCGACAGTACCATAGAAAATTATGAAAGCTACCCTACCATTAAATTTCCTATTGCAGTATGATTGCATTGATCGCAGCAATTTCAGAAAATAACTGTATCGGAAAATCGGGTACACTACCTTGGTATATTCCCGAAGATCTAAAACGATTCAAAAAAATTACAACAGGTCATACCGTCCTCATGGGTAGAAAAACATGGGAATCGATTCCTGAAAAATTTCGCCCACTCCCAAATCGAAAAAATATTGTAATAACCAGAAATACGACATATCCTGTTCCTGAAGATGTACAACGCTACCATTCAGTAGAAGAAGCACTAACGCATGAAAAGGGAGACATTATGATCATTGGTGGCGCTGAGATATATGCACAATCAATCGATCAAGCTGACACACTCTACATTACCCATGTCCGCACCTTTATTGAAGATGGTACAGCTTTTTTCCCGACGATTGATCGGACCATCTGGAAAGAAACCGAACGTGAAGAACATGAGCACATATCGTTCGTTACATACAAAAAACAATAGATAATATTTCAATCTTACCAACCTCAATTTCCTGAATAATTTCACACTATGTTCATCGTCCTCTACGGCATCAATAATCTTGGCAAAAGCACCCAAGCAAAAATGTTAGTCGAAAGAATGAATAACGAAGGATATTCAGCCGAATACCTCAAATACCCCATCTACAACCAAGCGCCTGCAGGACCCATTATCAATGATTATTTACGAGAAGGAAATACTCACAGACTTAGCGCACGTGAAGCTCAACTGCTCTATGTACTAGATCGCACACAATACGAACCTGCGCTTAAAGAAAAATTGGAAAGCGGCGTACATATCATTGCCGAAGATTATGTGGGAACTGGAATCAGCTGGGGAATAGGTGCCGGGGTCAATGAAAAATTTCTCAAAGATATAAACAATCACCTTCTCATCGAAGACGTTGCTTTTTTATTTGAAGGAGCACGTTTTATTGAAGCTACAGAAACCGGTCACAAACACGAAACAAATAACGAACTCATAGAAGCCGTGCGAAAAGCACATGACATGCTGGCTCAGGAACGTGGATGGATACGCATTAATGCAAATGAATCAATTCAAGATATTCATGAAAAACTTTGGAAAATAGTGCATGAAAAAATTAATAATTCAAAAAAATAACCACTGTGTGATATACTTCTTAAGAAGAATAATGCTTAAATAATCATTCGTATGCTTCCGACAATGTCTGATCTTGTGCGCAGGGCAAGTGCCCCCTATCGCTCACACCCCACACTCTTACTCAAATTTATTCTTTTGTTTTTCATTCCTATTTTTGCAATTGGAATTACTCGTTTTTCCCTCGATCTCATCGGACTCGTCTACGACATTATAGCGACAGGAACAATTGTACTCATGATAGGAGCAATTTCCATGTCACTACTGTCGCTCTGGACCACCTTATCATACATCCAGGCAATTGCTGATATCGATGAAGGTAGACCAGTACGCACAGTCAAAGAATATTTCAAAAAAACATGGGGACTTATCTTACCTGTTTTTGGCCTCTCTTTAATAGTGGGATTGATTGTGGTAGGCGGATTTATACTATTAATTATTCCTGGTATTATTTTTGGAATCTGGTTCACCTTTATCGCCCAGGCACGCGTACTCGATCAAAAAAAAGGTTTCAGTGCATTAGGATTTAGTAGATCGTTGGTCAAAGGAAACTGGTGGGGTATATTTGGTAGAATTGTAGTAGGGATGTTGATCGTATTCGCAATCACCACAGTGTACCAAAACATCGTTAACATATTCTCACGCTTTGACATAAATACCCTTACTTTTCAAAAATTAACCATCAGTGCATTCGTCCTAACAATCATTACCTCGATCGTACATGCCTCATTAAGCCCTTTTGCCACCAGTATCCCCACTATCCTATATCTTGATCTCAAAAAAACACTAGGTGCAACAGAAGACACAGGACATAAAGAATAAACCATCACAAAAGTATAGCTGTAGACCCTATCGTTTTAGAAAAAATAGGGTCTTTTCTTTTGAGAAAAAGAATGATACGCTAAGGCGTAGTAAAAAAATGTATGCCAAAACTTATCCCAATTATCGGAATGGAAGTACATGTGGAACTCAAAACACATTCAAAAATGTTTTGTAGTTGTCCAAACAACCCAGACGAATCAAAACCAAATATCAATATTTGTGAAATCTGTACAGCTCAGCCAGGTACTCTTCCAGTACCCAATAAAGCAGCAATTGCAATGACGGTAAAAATATCACAAGCACTTGGAGCATCAATTAGACCCCGCTCAAAATTTGACCGAAAACACTACTTCTATCCAGACTTGCCAAAAGGTTATCAGATTTCACAGTATGATGAACCAATTGGTGAACATGGCACACTCACACTTGAATTACCTCAAGGAGAAAATCCACGAGATGAAGCACCGATCGGAATTCGACGCATTCATCTCGAAGAAGATACTTCGAAATTATTTCACGGTACCCATGGCACCCTTGTGGATTTTAATCGTGCTGGTACTCCTCTAGTAGAAATTGTTACTGATCCTGATTTTATCTCCGCACTTGAAGCAAAGATCTACTGCCAAGAACTCAGAACACTTCTTCGCTCGCTCGATGTAAGTGATGCAGACATGGAAAAAGGTCACATGCGCTGTGAAGCAAATATCTCACTCCAAGAGGCAGGAACTTTTGAGATTATTAATGGTGAAGTGCGTTCACTCAATGGAGCGAAACTCAACCCAAAAGTCGAATTAAAAAATCTAAACTCATTCAAAGCAGTAGAGAAAGGAATACTGTTTGAAATCGAACGTCAGACTCGAATGATTGAAGCTGGAGAATCATGGGTACAACAAACACGTGGCTGGAATGAAGATGAGGAAATCACTGTATTACAGCGCGTCAAAGAAAATGCAGCTGATTATCGCTACTTCCCTGATCCAGATATTCCCCCATTCGAACCCATGATAATCGCAGGCACATTATCACTCCCCGAACTCCCACAAGCAAAACGAAAACGATTCATAGAAGAATACAATCTGTCTCGCGCTGACGCAACACTCCTATCAGAAGACAAGATGTGGGCAAATTTCACCGAAGCAGTGATGAGCGAAGTCTCAGAATTAATCGAAGATGATATAGAAATACGCTCAAAAATTGCACGCCTTGTAGGTGGATGGATCACCAGCAAATTGATGGGTGGACTGGCTGAGCGAAATATGAAAATTACAGATATCAAATTCACACCTGAAAATTTTGGTGAGCTTATTTCACTCATCTATGCTGAAAAAATCAATTCCACAAACGCACAAAAAATTCTAGGAATCATGCTTGACCATGATCGAGACATCGACCCTTCTCATATTATGGAAGAGCACGGTCTAGGACAAGTGAGAGACGCGAGTACTCTGAGCGCAATCGTTGATCAAGTTGTCAACGATTACCCTACGCAAGTGGCTGATTTTAAAGCAGGAAAAGAACCTATCCTCAAATTTCTCATTGGCATGGCGATGAAAGCCACCGAAGGAAATGCTGACCCAAAAATGCTTGAAGAATTACTACGTGAAAAAATCAAAAATGTGTAAACTATGGAGGGATCAACACAAGAATTTTGTACATACTGTTCCAAACCTAAAAACATTCTCTGGGTCCATGGACACGGGCAGTGCATACACTGTGGAATCAACACCGATGAATGCTGTAGAGGAGAATCATGCACACAATAAAACGACCTACATAAGGGTCGTTTTTGTATCTACACAAGCCATATCATCTCTCACCTTCATGATGTCAAAAATTTCTTGACCGCCGCTTCCGCAGATGCAATATCAGAACACCATACAATATCCTTATCCCGCTTAAACCACGTTGCCTGACGTTTGGCATATTTTTTAGTATCCTTTTTCAACTGAGTAATCACCTGTTCAAGCGTACAATCTCCAGCTAAATACGATTTAAACTGTCGATACCCAATCCCACTCATACTGGGCAAATTCCACCCATACCTATGCTTCACCAAAAACTGAACCTCACTCAAAAGCCCTGCAGTAAGCATACCATCGATACGACTATCAATACGTTCATGTAACACTTCACGCGGTACAGAAATTCCAAGTTTCAACACGTTAAAAATAGGCTCCCCTTTCTTTTTTTGTTTTGAAAATTGATCACCCGATAGAATACACACTTCAAGTGCCCGAATCAGTCGACGTTTATTATGAGGATCGATCGAAGCAGCAGTATCAGGATCAAGTTTACCAAGTAAAGCCAATAATTCTGCAGGCGTTTTTTCCTCAAAACTCTCACGTAATTTTTTATTCGCAGGAATACGTGGAATTGTATAATTACTCACCAAAGCCTCAACATACAATCCAGTACCACCTACCACAAACGGTACAGCACCTGCGCGAGTAATAGACTTAATATGTTTAATTGCTCGATCACGAAATTCAGCCGCAGTGAATGTTTTCCCAGGATTCAAAAAATCGATCAGATGATGAGGGACCCCCTCGACATGAAACACTCTTCGCAAACCAACATATTTCCACTCGCCCGCAGGTTTTGCAGTCCCAATATTCATGTATTTATAAATTTGTCGAGAATCAGCAGAAATCACCTCTCCATCAAATTTTTTTGCAAGTTTTACACCCCAGTCTGTCTTGCCTGAAGTGGTAGGTCCGACCAATACAATAATTTTTGGTAAACTCGAAGTTTCCTTTCTCATATCGACATAGTTGCAAATATCGAGCTAAACTGACTATACTATAGCAAAAAAGAAATAAATAGGAAACGTACCTACCCTACTATGACTATTCTCATACACAAACCCATCGGACAGACCAGCACAGACACGATCAGCCTCGTAAAAAAAGATATGGGCATACAAGATCTGTATCCAATCGATCATCTTCACGAAGAAACCGAAGGATTACTCATACTCACTGAAAACTCAACTTCACCGACACTCCCAAGCGAATATGAAGTTATAATTGACCAATATCTCTCACGACAAGCGCAAAACATGCTTCCAAAAGGACTTGTTACTTCAGAACAAGTAATTCCTGGAATCGAACTAATCGAGGAAAAACACAAAGGCAAACGATCAGTCGTTCACCTAAAAGCAGCACGTACCACCGACACACAGCTACGCACACTATTTGAAACAATTGGATATCATGTAATAAGTATTCGTAGAATACGTCTAGGAGATTTTAAATTGGGAGTACTCTCTGCGGGAAGATGGAAAAAAATTAATTGAGTTTACCATATAGCAAATACAATTTTTTGATTTCATAGACTTTCGACCATGTTCTTGCTATGATATCCACATCATACACATCTATCTATTATTCAGTATGGCAAGAAATTCTACACGAGCTACAGTAACCTTCGATCGAGTGCGTTCTATATTCTTTTTTGGAATACTCGGATTACTCACTCTCGGCATGCTATATCTATTTCGCCCATTCTTCTACCCTATATTCTGGGCAGCAGTCACCGCAGCGGTCTTCTACCCCATGTACAAAAAAATTTTTACATGGACCAAAAAACGTGAGGGGCTCAGTGCGTTTTTGTCAGTAATTGTCATCACATTTATTATTCTAATTCCATTGTTTACACTCTCAGCACTTGTCGTAAACGAATCCGTAGGTCTATACCAAAAAATATCTGAATCAGGTGTATTCAATAGTCCTCAACACGTATCATCATGGCTCGAAGGAACACCACTCGCACCATATCTCGACACCATTCGTACCAATTGGACAGAGCATGCAGGAAAAATTACCCAGACAATTAGCTCTTTTCTCTTCAATAGTCTAAAAAGCACAGCTCAAGTGTCTGCAGGTGTTATCATCATGACTATAGTCATGCTCTACACACTCTACTATTTCTTCAAAGATGGAAAACGAATGTTGAATCGTCTCGGCCACATCTCACCTATTGGCTCAGAATACGAAGACATGCTCTACGATCGATTTACTTCGACCGTACGCTCGACACTCAAAAGTACAATCATTATTGGTGGCATTCAGGGACTACTCGGAGGAATACTCTTCTGGATTACTGGAATTGAAGGAGTACTTATCTGGAGTGTAATCATGGTAATCGTGGCAATTCTCCCTGCTATGGGCACCCCACTTATTCTCATTCCTGCCGCAATAATCATGTTTGCTATGGGCAATTTTTGGCAATCAATGGTACTCTTTGCAGGCACTGGAGTTATCAGTATCGTAGATAATATTCTACGCCCAATGCTGGTCGGCCGAGACACACAGATGCACCCGCTCATTATCTTTTTCAGCACACTTGGTGGAATCTTAATATTCGGAGTTTCTGGATTTGTAATAGGTCCTGTAATTGCAGCTCTACATCTCTCTGTTCTCAGTATCTATGACTATTATTACAAGAAGCAATTGAATGAGGAATAATTAAAAAGAGTAACAAAAAACCATCCGTACATACGGATGGTTTTTTAAATTTACCGAATCGCCAATAAGCCAACCTTTTAATTCGTGCCGCGGGTGGGACTCGAACCCACACGACCTTGCGATCAAGGGATTTTAAGTCCCTCATGTCTACCATTCCATCACCGCGGCATGTGGTCAAATTTACCACGCATAAAGCTAAAAATCAAGCCTTCTTTGACTTTTTACTTCTAGAACGAGGTTTTTCCCATGGAATGTCTTGAATCCCCTCCCTGTGGTTTAGCCAACGAGCAAGTACAAACAAAAAATCACTCAGTCGATTCAAATACGGCACTACAAAACGATTGAGGGGCGTATGTTCCTGTGCCAAAGTCACCACACTACGCTCAGCTCTCCTGCATACCGCCCGAACAAAAAAAGCATAGGACCCTGCCTCACCACCACCTGGAAGAATGAACTGTGTAAGCGGTGGTAGTTCGGCGCTCATTCGATCTATCGATTTCTCCAGTCTCGTAATATCACTCTTTCTAAGCTGGGGGATATTCCCAAGTGTAGTATGAATCGCGGCAATCATGGATCCCAAAGTAAAAAGATTATGTTGAATCACACGAAGTGTATTTCGAACACGAAGTCGTCGATCATCTTCGACCTCTTCGATCAAAACACCAATACAACTATTGAGTTCATCTATCTCACCAATCACATTGATTTCTAAACAATCTTTAGACACCCGCACACCGCCCAAAAGGGCAGTATTTCCACGATCTCCAGTTTTAGTATAAATTTTCATAGTACAAATACTCATCCTTGCGTTTACGATATAATCACTATATAGTAGTTTTTAAAGTCTATCTAGTATACCAATATGGAACACAATATCAAACACATCGCAGTCATCATGGATGGAAACAGGACCTGGGCAACAGAAAAAGGATTACCCAAATTTTTGGGCCACACTGAGGGAGTGCAGGCACTAAAACGCGCACTCAAAGGTGTAATCGAACAAAATATTCCCTATTTCACAGCATGGGCACTCTCAACAGAAAATTTACAACGATCACAAGAAGAGCTAGATCACCTGTTTTCTTTATTCAAAAAAATACCTTCATCTCTTGGTGATTTTTCAAAAAACAATGTTCGTTTTAACACAATTGGAAATCTGGCACTGATTCCAAGTGATGTAAAAGAAGCACTAGAAGATTTGATGAAAAAAACAGAACACCACACCGGACTTGTGTTCACTTTGGCGATTGCGTATGGAGGGAGAGATGAAATCATTCGATCCGTACAAAAAATTATCAAATCAGGAATAAGTTCAGAAGAAATAAATGAACAAAAATTTGAAAATTTTTTAGACACTGCCAATATGCCTGAAGTAGACCTCGTAATCAGGACCGGTGGATATCAGCGTCTCTCTGGATACCTCCCCTGGCAATCTACCTACGCAGAACTATACTTTACATCACTCAAATTTCCTGATTTCAACGAAAAAGAACTTGATAAAGCAATACAATGGTTCAATGAACAAGAAAGAAAGAGAGGAAAATAAAAAATTCTTGTTAATGCGTCAGTAAAAATCCAGAGCCCTGCTCCATAATTCAATAAAACTGCCAAATATTTGGCAGTTTTATGTTTTATTGAGTCTTAGCTACATCCAAGCGAATCTCCACAGTTCAAGCATTTGTAACACGCGCCATTACGTACGGTGATGTGCCCACACGTAGGACACGCTGGTGCATCACCCATCATCTCACCAAGAGCGGCATCAGACGCACTTACCGGACCCACCGGTGCATCTTCTATAAGCTGTGGCTGAGTTTCTGTCACCGCAGAAGCTGCGGGAGACACGGGTTTTTCGAGTGGAATCATTTCTTGCAAAGCATGCGTACGTGCAAGTGCATCAAATTTATTTTTCTGCACGCCTTTCGGAGGTACTTGGACAAAATCAGTGCGTCCCAAATATTCCATTCCGAGCACACGGAATACAAAATCAATAATTGAGGTACAGTTTTTGATATTTGGATGATCGGTAAAGCCACTTGGTTCGAATCGAGTAAAGACAAAATTCTCTACATATTTTTCAAGCGGTACACCATACTGTAAGCCCATTGATACCGAAACCGCAAACATGTTGAGTAGACTTCGGACCGCAGCACCTTCTTTATACATATCGATAAAGATTTCAGCAAGTTTTCCATCTGGATATTCACCTGTGCGAAGCCAAATTTGCTGATTTCCCACCTTTGCAGCCACCGTAATGCCACTACGCTTTGCAGGAAGTCTGCGTTTCTCTCCATGAAGATATACTCGTCGTTCAGCAACTTCCCCATCTCTCGTGTATGACTCAAGTGAACTGCTCACACCTGCATGCTTACTCAAAATCTGACTTGCTTGCATCAATGCATCACTCATTTGATCGGTCGCAAGCACAGGTGCAGTCACTGCTGCTACAGGAACCTCTGCCTGCGCAGTCGCTGTAGCAGTTTCTTTTTTCGTTTCTGCCGCGTCTTCTTTCTTTTGCGAACCCGTAGAAAGTGGTTGTGAGAGCTTACAGCCATCACGATACAGTGCTACGGCCTTTAATCCTACTTTCCACGATTCTTCATACGCGTGCTTCACCTCTTCGACAGTGACTTCGTGAGGCATGTTGATGGTCTTTGAAATCGCACCTGAAAGAAATGGTTGTACCGCTGCCATCATCTTTACATGTCCCATGTAATGAATAAATCGTTTTCCTTTCTTTCCATTTTTATTCGCAGTATCAAACACTGAATAATGAATTGCCTGAAGTCCTGGCGCACCTTCAATAGTCATCGTTCCACATACATATTCATTCGCCTCTTCGATTTCAGCTTCAGTAAATCCAAGCGCTGCAAGCATGTTGAACTTAGGATCGTTATACTCAGCTTCAGTAAATCCGGCTCGTTTCATCGCTTCCTCACCCAGTGTCCAGACATTGCATGCGAATTTAATATCAAACGCACCCTCTAATGCTTTATTAATAGCTGCAATATCAACATCGATCAAGCCTTTTGTAGCAAGAGATTTCGCATTGATGTGTGGGGCATTCGTAATATCAGCAGTACCACGCATATAGTTGAGAATGCGAGTTATCTGATCTGGAGCATATCCCAGTTGCTCGAGCGCTACAGGCACCGCATCATTCACGATACGGAAATATCCTCCACCAGCAAGTTTTTTGAATTTGACGAGTGCAAAATCAGGTTCTACACCAGTCGTCGCACAATCCATCAAAAGTCCAATGGTTCCCGTAGGAGCAAGTAACGTAGTCTGAGCATTACGATACCCATACATCTCACCCATTTCTACAGCCTCATTCCAACTTTCACGAGCAGCAGCCAGGAGATATGCAGGAGCATGTTCAGGTTTAATACCAATAGGTTTTACGACCAATTTTTCGTATTCATGATCAGGGGTGTTAAACGCTGCTCGACGATGATTTCTCATCACACGCATCATGTGTTCTCGATTGAGTTCAAATTTTGGAAATGGTCCCAAAAATTTAGCCATCTCAGCTGAAGTCTTATAACTCTCGGCAGTCATAATAGCAGTAATCGAACCAGCAAACGCATATGCTTCTTCTGATTCGTATGGAATTCCTGCAGTCATAAGTACCGAACCAATATTCGCATATCCTAATCCAAGGGTACGGAAATCAAAACTTCCTTGTGCAATCTCTCGACTTGGGAACTGTGCCATCAACACACTAATCTCAAGTACTGTCGTCCACACACGTACTCCATGCTTGAATGCAGGAACATCAAAATTACTGGTTGCAGGGTCAAAAAAGTGCATGAGGTTAAGTGAGGCCAAATTACATGCAGTATTATCGAGGAACATGTATTCAGAACATGGATTTGAGCCATTGATACGACCAGACGCAGGACACGTATGCCATTCATTAATAGTGCCATCATATTGTACTCCTGGATCAGCACACGCCCACGCAGCAAAAGCAATTTTATCCCACAAATCACGTGCTTTTAGTGTCTTGCACACGCTTCCATCTGTTCTCCATGTGAGATTCCATGATGAACCATTCTTAATTGCATCCATGAATTTATGAGGAACACGAACAGAGTTGTTTGAATTCTGTCCAGCAACGGTCTGATATGCCTCACCTTCATAGTCAGAAGGATAGCCTGCAGCAATAAGAGCGGCAACCTTTTTTTCCTCCTCCACTTTCCAGTCAATAAATTTTTCTACATCAGGGTGATCGAGGTCTACAATAACCATCTTTGCAGCACGTCTCGTCGTACCGCCTGATTTAATCGCTCCAGCAGCACGATCTCCAATTCTAAGCCAGCTCATGAGACCACTTGATTTTCCACCTCCAGAAAGAGGTTCTCCTGAGCCACGAAGTCCAGAGAAATTAGTTCCTGTCCCTGACCCATATTTGAATAATCGAGCTTCCCGGGTCCAGAGATCCATAATTCCACCTTCACCGACCAAATCATCGCGCACAGACTGAATAAAACACGCATGTGGTTGTGGATGAGAATATGCGTCTTTTGCTTTGGTCATGACACCTGTGTCGGGATCGACATAATAATGCCCCTGTGCCCCACTATTGATGTTATATGCCCAATGAATACCTGTGTTAAACCATTGTGGAGAATTGGGAGCTGCCATCTGACGAAGCAACATAACCACCAACTCATCATAAAAAATTTCAGCATCTTTTGGAGTAGCAAAATACCCATAGCGCTCTCCCCAATAACGCCACGTACCAGCAAGTCGATGAATAGTCTGTTTTGCCGAAGTTTCAGGTCCAAGCATGGGAGACCCGTCGGCATTTTTCTTGGGAGTTCCATCAGCATTCATCTGTGGTACACCTGTCTTACGAAAATACTTTTGCGCAATAATATCAGTTGCCACTTGTGACCACTGTTTTGGAATTTCAATATCTTTCATCTCAAACACTACCTTACCATTAGGCTCACGAATCGCACTTGTGCGTTTTTCATATTCCACCATATCAAACGGACTCTTCCCTTCTTCGCTAAACAAACGTTTAAAACGAAGTCCATTTTCATTATAAAAAAACTGGGTATCGTCAGCTTGTCCCAATTTTACGCTTTGTACAAACTTTGAATCAGTCGGACCCATAGATGATAAGTTAGGAAAATGAATAAATCTTACACATCACCATACACCCTCTTAAAATCCCGAACGTTCGTATAGTTACGAAACCGTTTAGGTGAAAAAACCTCCGCTCATTCTACTATAGAATTATTTCGGAGGTTCACTGTATATAGTGTTATAAAGAATTTTACACCACAATATGTTGTGTTTGATGTGTCGCAGAGAGTAGTATAACATATTTAAAAATCCCCACCAAGTAAGCGAAGTAAAGGCAAAAAAAAGGCTTATCCACACAAAAGAAAAGTTGGTGTGGAAAAACCTGTGCGTAAATCAAAAAAATAGAAAACCCTCCATAACAATGGAGGGTCGCCTGTGGCCGAAAGCAGACAATATTAGTCGCTCTCAAAGCTGATCCACCCAAACACGAGCGTATCGTAGATGGGATTTTTGCCGAGAAAAAGAACGAACACTGTACCAGGAATATTCGTGACGACTGTGGTAAGCATCACCGTGTAGGCACCCAATGCACGGGAGACATGCGTGGGCATGAGCTTATCCAGACGATCACGAGCCTCTTCATCTCCCATAAAACTGGTCTCTCCGCCAAAAATAGATCGAGTATTTTCACTCACAGGGACACCTCCATGAGACTGTGGGAAGAAAAAAATATACACCCAAATCACGTATCTGTCAATCAGATACTATAGTTTCCACATACTCAGGTGTATCTTGTATAATGCATGTGCTACACTACCCCTACTATGACACATCCCAAACAAGAACATGACTGGTTTACCGAAGAAGTAGGTACGGAAGAACGATTACTTCAGCCCGAAACCCTCGAGAATACTCCAGAGGTTGAATTTGATGTAACACTACGTCCACAATCACTGATTGATTTTGTGGGACAAGAGCATATCAAAACCCCTCTCTCAATCTCTATTGAAGCTGCAAAAAAAAGAGAAGAGCCGCTCGAACATGTGCTCCTATACGGAAACCCAGGACTCGGAAAAACAACACTCGCATCAATCATTGCACGAGAAATGAATGTGAATATCAAAGTAACTGCAGGACCTGCGCTTGAACGCGTCGGAGACCTCGCAGCAATACTCTCGAATCTCAAACGAGGCGACGTATTGTTTATTGATGAAATTCATCGTATCAATAAGTCGGTCGAAGAAGTATTATACAGTGCAATGGAAGATTATGCGCTTGATATCATTATTGGCAAAGGACCAGCAGCACGAACACTCCGAATGCCACTTGAACGCTTTACACTCATCGGCGCGACCACCAAACTCAATTTATTATCCCCCCCACTTAGGGATCGTTTTGGGCATGTATACCATCTCAATTTTTACGAACATGCAGACATTGCTCGAATCGTCTCTCGCAATGCACAGTTACTCGAAGTCACTATTGAACCTACAGCAACCACACTCATCGCCGAACGCTCACGCCGCACACCACGCGTAGCGAATCGCCTACTCAAACGTGTTCGCGATTATGCCGAAGTGAGACACAATGGTATAATTTCAGACACAAGTGCCGAACACGCACTACACATGCTGAATGTCGATCAGTACGGTCTTGATGAAATTGATCGTAAAATACTTACCTCAATTATCACCCTATTTGAAGGCGGGCCAGTAGGGCTCAACACCCTTGCAGCAGCAGTAGCCGAAGAAATGGAAACTATCGAGCAAGTGTACGAGCCCTATCTAATCCAGATCGGCATGCTCGAACGCACACCACGCGGACGAAAAGTTACCGCAAAAGCACAAGAACATTTGAAATCAAAAATTCGAAGCTCAAAACAAGAGAGTACATAGTAAAATTGCACACACCGCACCAACTTCTTATTTATATCTTACCTGCATCTCCTGAACAACCTCAAAAACCTCACCAACCTTATATGATCTCCTTCCCGCTTTATTTCTTCCTCTTCGCATATTTACTCTTCTTGTGTATTTTTATCATCTTTTCCCTGATCAATGCATATCACATCATTTCCACCGGCATGCTCACACTTGCGAGTTTTACGATTACCACAATCACCGTCATACTCACCGTAGCAACACTATATCTTACCTGGCAACATATTGCTCAGATTGATTGGAAGCAGCCTTTTATATTCTTCGGAGAAGAACATTCAATCGAAACCGATTTCTAAAATACGTATTCTATGCGCATACAAAGATTCGTCAAGCTAAAAGAGTATGAACAGATAGTCTACATACTTCGCAGACACCCGCTTACATTCATCCCTACGGCTGTTTTATTTATTGCACTACTACTTATTCCCGTTATTCTATACACACTCATCAGGCCAGTATATGGAGATTTTTTTTCTGGACCAAATGTATATCCACTCATGATATTAGGAGGAAGTGTATACTACCTCTCTATTTATTTATTTTTCTACGCATATTTTATCGATTTCTATCTTGATGTCTGGATTATTACAAATGACAGAATCATCGACAACGAACAGCATGGATTATTTCACCACACCACCACCGAATTGGAACTACACAATATCCAAGACGTCACTTCACAAACAGCGGGAATCATTGGAACATTTTTCAAATTCGGAGACGTGACAATAAAAACTTCTTCTGTAACCACCACCATTGTATTTCGACAAATTCCTAATCCAAGCAAAATTCGCGCCGAATTAATCAAACTCGCAGACGAAGATCGAAAACATCATCGCACTCAAAAATAATAAACATTTTTAACTCATGTGTACAACATAATATTTCTCGGTACGTATCTCGCGACGATAAACCTGTTCACCTGGCTCGTATTTGCGTTCGACAAATCACAATCACTTCGAAACAAAAAAAGGGTGTCAGAAAAAACACTGCTCATGTTAAGTGCAGCTGGTGGTTCTCTCGGCGCACTTGCAGGCATGAACATGTTTCGACACAAAACCAAAAAGCTCTCATTTCAACTCCCGTTTTTTATCATCATCGCATTACAAACTCTTCTCGTGACATGGTTAATCTATCACCGATATTCGCTGTCAGATACTTTTTTTAGCTAAACAAAAACACCCGTTTCCGGGTGTTTTATGTATAAAATTTTACTCGACTACACGTCCACCGTATTCTCCAGTTTCAGTATTGACCGTGATTTCCTCACCCTCTTTGATAAAGATTGGTGCTTGAATTTTCAATCCATTATCTAGTTCAATCTCTTTAGTCACATTACCGCTAGTACTATCACCCTTTACTGCTGGAGGTGCTGTTTTTACAGTATACGTTACTTTCTTTGGAAGCTGAATCGCTACCACATTTCCCTCATGAAGCGAAGCTACTACCTCAAGCCCTTCCTTGAGATAGGGGGCATCCTCACCGACAACAGAAGCAGAGACATCAAGAGTTTCGTATGATTCTTTATTCATAAAAGAATAAAAATCTCCATTCTGGTATAAATACTGAAGATTTTCATGAAACACATCGACAATATCTACACTTTCTCCACTTTTAAAAGTCATTTCAGTGCCTTTTGCCCCATCAATTGATTTAAGCTTGGTTTTGGTAAATGCCTGTCCTTTTCCAGGATTTACAAACTGAAACGTAGTCACGACATACAATGTACCGTTATGGCGAATGACGGCACCTTTCTTGATTTCTGAAGTATCTGCCATAAAAAATAATAAAATAAATAACTAATCACTATACATTTTTCGCATCGGCAATACTAACACGTCCTCGATATTTTTGCAACCAGTCAAGCTCATCACCAATCGATCTATTCCCAAAGAAATTCCAGCTGAATTCGGCAGGTTTCGTACTGCCTCGAGAAATTCGTGATCGATCGGATATATTTTTTTTCCATACATACGTCGCTCACTCTGTTCAAAAATAAATCGACGCTCCTGCTCATCAGCATCAGTCAATTCTTCAAAACCATTAGTCAATTCTACCCCATCAATATACGCCTCAACCCGTCGTGCATACCGGCCATCAGAAGTGAGAAGGGATAAAGACGCCATTGCACTCGGATACTCATAAATCATCACCAACCCCATAGAAGATATCACGGGCTCAATTTCACTCAAAAAAATACGATAAAAAACCTCCTCATACTGCTCAGCATCTGAAACCACAAATCCTTTCTCACGTACACATGCAATCAAATCCTGAGTAGTAAGCGCAGTATCAAGATCAATCGCAAGAATATCAAGCCACAATTGTCGCATACTAATACGCTTCCAGGACTCCGTGAGAAATCGATCTGTATACACGCGAAATTCTGGATATCGATCGCTCACACGAGTAGCAACAAAACGACATAATTGTTCGGTATCATCCATAATATCCTCAAGCGAAGATCCGACACGATACCACTCGGCCATGGTAAATTCAGGATGGTGTGTATGGCTCATGCTCTCATGATTACGAAAAACTTTTCCCAGATAAAAAATTCGATCAAACCCAGAAGCAAGCATTTTCTTCATCGTATATTCAGGTGACGTGTGCAACACACCAGGAAACACACGTGCACGATCATCGCGCACCGCAAGTTCCATAACCTCAATATTGGGTTCCTGCCCAGGAGAAGCTACGATATGGGGTGATTCAATTTCCATCAATCCTTGGGTCCAAAAATATTCTCGAACTGCACGAAGAATTTCAAAACGAGCCTCAAGAGTTGATCGATGAGACGTAATGTGATGAAGATGAATACCAAGACTATGTTTCATACTATCCTGAACATAGAGTAAAAAAGGTCATTTGTCAATCGTGATACAGGGTCAGTATAACACGATCCAAGCGATAAAATGTTGACAACAGATTGAAAATCACGTACTATACGGCCTACACAAAACAAGCGGGTATCGTATAACGGCTATTATCTCAGTTTTCCAAACTGATGACGCGGGTTCGACTCCCGCTACCCGCTCAGGATCTTCATACAAGATCATTGAAATTTTCATTCTTCAGTACCTATCCTGACATGTCGAACAAGGGAAGGGTGAAACCGTCAGGTTTCACATGCTGAGGAAAGTATTTGAAAACCCGAAGGTTTTCAAAAGAAGAGCGAAGCGATGAGTGAGACTCCCGCTACCCGCTCAGGATCTTCATACAAGATCTACATGTTCCAGCACTTCCTGATCACACATCGGAACCACATCAAAAAATGCTGGTAAAAATGAGATAAAGGACGTACAATATATACACATCGCGGGGTAGAGCAGCCAGGCAGCTCGTCGGGCCCATAACCCGAAGGTCGGGGGTTCAAATCCCTCCCCCGCAACAAAGGATCTCACAATTTAGAATGCGGTAGTAGCTCAGTTGGTTAGAGCGTCTCCTTGCCAAGGAGAAGGTCGCCAGTTCGAATCTGGTTTACCGCTCAGTGAATTGTTTACAATTCACGTTTGGTATGGTAACATATCAGACATACACATGGGATTAGAAATTGTCCCCTACTGTATGGCCAACGCAAAATCCACCCAAAAGGGTGGATTTGTGTTTTATTGAGGCCATGTTTATTACCGAAGCAAACGCCTTTTCAAAGAAAAATAGCGATACCACCCACCACACATTGCCACAAACAAGACAACGAATGAACCTCCCACAAACAATGGACTTGAAATAAAATTCCAAACTTTCATAGTACGCGTAATCTGCATCTCACGCACCTCTACTTGATGGACCACAGATCGCGGACCAAGCTCATCAAAAGCTCCCAGCACTTGCATCGACAATTCATACACACCTGTGGACAAAATAGGGTCACTTACAAACAAAAAGTTTCCCTCTGTATCAGTTTCAATAACATATGTTTCTATTTTTCCACCAGGAGTCTTCAAAGAAACATGAATTTTTGCATTCGAATATGAAACCACCCCTCGTGCATACACATTTTCACCTACTACAATAGGATACAATGTATTGAGAATGCGCGGAGTAAACAATGGCGGAACTACTATTGAAAAAATTTGTTCACGGAAATTCCCTGCTTTATCATACACAACTACCCGAATTTTCTGCTGACCTAATATAGTATCAGGCACAGTCAAAGAAGTTCCCAGAGCCCCTTCCCCCATACGCACCATGGAACCATCGTCAAAAAAGATTTCATAAAAATTCACACCAGAAACACCATCAGTGGCCTGAAGAGAGATTAGCACACGCTCAGAATCTTTATCTTCTTGCAGAGAAAGGTTCTCAGGAATACCTGTATCCACCTGTATCGCATAACTAGCTACAGGCGACCATACATTATTTTTTCGATATCTGATAGTAAAATACCAGACACCGTCATCAGAAAGGATTATTTCTTGTGAAGAATTTTTTACAGACACCTCAGTAGTAGGAATAAATCCCGGCTCTCTACTTACCCCAAACTGAAGATTTTGTAAATTTTGCAAAATGTTCCATTCCATTTTCACTTTTCTACTGTTATACCAAAAATTTTGATTCGAGTGTGTAGGAGAAGAAAGAGATAGTGTGGAAAGCTGTTCAGGCACATTTTTATTAATCTCAGTCGGCAGTGGTTTGGATACAGCGGGAATAGAAGGAAGTACTGCTTGTTCTGGCTTAGTCACTTCTTGAACATCAATCAAAATTGAGGCAGAACCAGCCCCTTGAAAAATATTTGTACCAAGGCCATCATTTTCTCGTATTGAGGCACCCGAGATTGCAAATGAAGCAGTGCCTGTTTTTTTTGTCTTAAAAGTGACAGAAAAAATCTCACCAACACCACTAAAACCCGGATTAACAACTCCACCATTAAAAGATATAAGGCCCGAAGCGTTTGAAAAATTTGGGCTCTCTACCCACAATGAAAAAATTGATTTCCCAGTGTTCAACGATGTTACCTCAACCAAATCTGCAGGAAAGGTGATCACAGCTTCAGCGTTATTAATAAATTTTTCTTTCGTATTTATCACAACACGAAGCGTAAAAGAATCCCCCTGAGTTACACGCGTAGCAGAAACAGTCGCCCCCATAGTCGCAGCAAAAACACGTTCAGTAAAATAACCAAAAAACAAAAGAAAAAATCCTAGAAAAAATAAATAAAAAACACGCGAATAAACCTGTTTCATGCAAGTGTTTTAGAACGCATATTTCGTCTTTTTTTCACAAAGACAAAACTTATTAGAAAAACAAGTATCAAAACAGCGCCCAATACAAACCAAGGCATGTTCCCATCAGATATCTCACGAGGCACAAATTCAACAACTCGACGATTTCCTGCTTTATCAAAAGCAACAATCTCAACACGAGAGGTTCCATCCTGATTCTGAAGCACATATTCAGATCCAGATCGCACTGACACAAAACCATCTTCAGTTATCTGAAGATAATCAATACCAGATTCTTCGTCACGCACCTCAATAGACAAAAATAATTGCCCACCAAAAAGACTAGGATCGCTTCCTAGAGTTGCCTGAAGTACTGAAGGAGGAGTATTATCACTCGCAATCATCTCTCGAAGCATATCTTTACGCTCTCCATCTTTTTCTACAGAAACAATATCCAATACCAAAGGAGTAAAATCTACTGCTTGTACAGTGCCGGCACCATTATGTAAATATGCAATCAAATCAACCGCACTAATCTCTAAACGCCCTTCTTTCTGACCTTCGAGCGCCAACGTAAAGACTTGGGCACCATCACTCTTAACACCTCCTGGCTCACCCGCTACAAAGGAAATAGAATGATCCTGTGAAGACCATGATGGTTTTCGAGACCACAAAGAAAATTGGCTCCCTCCGACACTAATTTCTCTCACTCGCACACTCTCAAAATCACCATTAAAACGAAGAGATCCTTCGAGAACATTTATTTCTGCACCTTGTGTATTTATTCGAACAGTTACAAGCACGGTATCTCCAATCTGGAAGACTGACTCATCTACACCTACCTGCAATAGCGCTCCATATGCCGGCGTACCTGAAAAAATAAACACTATAAATAATGCACAAACACACAAACACTTTTTTATCAAAAAGGAAGTAAACATACAGAAAAATTATTTTTTGGCATCCCATTCATACATCAAAATTGAAAAATCAACAGAATCTACACGACCATCAGCATTGATATCTACATACAAATTACGGAACGGTGGTGATGTCCTCCAAAAAGCAAGTAAGATAGAAAAATCAACTGAATTTACTTTTGTATCACGGTTAAAATCAGCTCGCTTATATGTAACATTGGTACTGGTATTTGTCTGAATCAATGGTGGAACAAATCCGGCTCCACCACCTCCACCACCCGACGGAGGCGTGGGAGGAGTCGTACCAGTAGCCGCAAATGTTCGCGAAGCACTGGATGATTCATCGCCAAAGTACACCACTAATTTAAAAAAATAATTACCTGCCTGAGGCACAGTAGCGCTTAAAACAGTATTAAAATCTTCACCAGGATTAATAAATTTTGCCGCAGAAGCATAATATACATCATTATTTCCACCACACGCATTTTCAACACTGGTCACCACGCACCATTCGTACTGATACTCATATCCACTCAGACCTTCATTAGTAATCGTGACATTTGCTGCAATTGTAGGAATTGTGGTATCAGAAACCGTATTAATCAATACCTGAGCAGGAGAAGACCCTACTGCCCAATAATCATTGGTTTGCAATGTTTTACCTACTTCTACCACAGAAGATATCACTGACTCCCAAAGACCGCCCTCAGCTCCATTTGGAACAGAATAGGTGTATTCATACACTCCTGTACTCACAGGTGTCATTGCAACTCCCGAAACAACAGTGTTTCGAGTTGCATCATAAATAGTAATTGTTGGTGCGGTCACCGGATTTGTTGGCTGTGTTTCTTTATTAGAAATAAATATTTTAGCTCGATATGTTTTTCCAGCAGCAATTGAATCCACGTCTGACATTCGAACCGTCCACAGTGCATCTTGAGTAACAAGAGATGCTCGTGTGGAAAGCATTACATCCACATTATCCACCAATTGCTTTCCAATCGAACCAACAGTGGTCAAACTAGAAGACAATACATTCCACACATCAGCAGCAGTGATGTCATTACCATAATTGGTGAGGGTGCGCGCAGCATTACTCCAGACTGCAGCAGAAATTGTAGAAGTTGAGTAATCAGTGAGTGAACGCGTCGCCGCACTCCACACATCAGCAGCAGTGAGATTACTCGTACCACGAGTAGAGACCTGTGCATCGAGATTGTCAACAATCAATTTTCCAATACTCCCAAATGAGGTCAGCGTATCAACACCTACTGACCATAAATCCTGAATAGAAGAACTTGTAAACTCAACGGTCGTTGAAACGGTTCTACCCGCATAGCTCCACACATCCGCAGCACTAATATTATTGAGTGCATTAATGAGTGCTCGATTTGCAAGTATTTCATCTAAAATTCGAGTGGTTGAAACCGTCGTATTATCCGCCAACTGTTTTCCAATCGATCCAACACTAGTCAAACTAGAAGACAATACATTCCACACATCTGCTGCGGTGATGTCATTGCCATAGTTGGTGAGGGTGCGCGCAGCGTTACTCCAGACTGCAGCAGAAATTGTAGAAGTTGAGTAATCAGTGAGTGAACGCGTGGGAGCACTCCACACATCAGCAGCAGTGAGATTACTCGTACCACGAGTAGAAATTTGAATATCCACATTCTCTCCCAACTGTTTTCCAATTGATCCAACAGTAGTCAAGGCACCTGTAGGTACAGACCAAATTGCAGACGCAATACTGGTTGTCGAATAATCCGTGAGAGATCGTGTGCCTGCCTGCCACACATCAGCAGCAGTGAGATTACTCGTACCACGAGTAGAGACCTGTGCATCGAGATTATCTACGAGTAGTCTGCCGACTCCACTCAAACTTGCAAGGGTGCTCGTTGCGACAGACCACACTGCTTCACGAGAAGACGTGGTGACATCGACTGATCCAGTGATCGTTCGAGCACCATAGCTCCACACATCTGCGGCACTAATGTTGTTGAGTGCGGTGATGAGTGTACGATTCTCGAGAACTTCATCAATAATGGTTGAAGTTGCCGTATCAATATATGATTCCGTAGCAAGTGAACCACCTCCTGTCAAAATTTTATCAGTCAGTCTTCGAACAGGTGCTGTTATGTCACTCCAAATGTCACCCACCAAACTTCCAAAAGTAGTAAGAGATCGAGTAGATGCATTCCAAATATCATCCGCAATAGAAACTGCTGAAGTGAGTGTTCGATTTACACTCGTCCACACCGAAGCAGCGATTGGAGTACTTGATACACTTGAATACCCGACCCGAAAAGTCTTGTCCATTTTGATCAAATCACCTGATATCTGTGAGCCACAACTAATATGTGCAGGCCACACTCCTTCTGCAGTCGTCGTAGGAAATGTATAATACTGCCAACCGTCTGTTCCTGTGACCATATTTTGACCATTGACCACCACAGAGCCTGATGGATTCTGTATATATATTTGACACGTGGTAGTAGCAGGCGTGTAATCATCATTATACACAAACTCACCTATCGTAATCGGCTCATTCGGACTAACAATCTGATAGGCAAAAACACTAGAAATAACAAAAAAACTTAAAAAAAACGCAAAAAACGATATGCGTATTACTTCTTTTTTTGACAGGACTTTCTTCACAAAAAATAATTAAATGCAAAGAATACAATAGAGAAAATTATTTTTTCTTTCCAACGTCTCCATCCGGAGAATCTTTAAATGCTCCACGTAAATGACGCACCGCATCTACAATACTTTTTGCCAATTCTGGAATTTTTTTTGTTCCAAATAAGAGAACCAATACAATTGCGAGAATGACCAATTCCTTTGTTCCTAACCCAAACATATAATTAAATTATTGATAAATAAGTTTATTTTTTTTACCCCGATGTAATAGAATTGTTATTTCGTATAAGAAAATAAGAGGAAGTACCATTATCAGTAATGATACACCATCTGTTGGTGGCAGTAAAGCGGTAAAAAGAAAGATAAACAAAACTGCATATTTACGTTTTCGTACTAAAAACTCTACCTGCACCAGCCCCGCTTTTACACAAAGATTGAGTATCAGAGGAAATTGAAAAATAATTCCTAAAAAAGTTGCAGTCACAATAATCTCTGATAAAAATTTACTAATATCCCAATAATTCTGTATCCCCATACTTGTGTTCAGCAATGCAATTGCATTAAGTGCAAAATATAATACAAAACATCCATATGCAAAACCAACAACAAACAAAAAAACTGCGACTGGCAAATACAAAATAAAACGGCGTTTTTCTCTCGGCGTAAGTCCGGGCCCTAAAAAGGAAAAAATATGATACAGCAAAAGTGGGAGGGTAAGAGTGGAAGCAAAAAAAACCCCAATACTCATCGCCAAATCTACAAACTGAAATGGTGAAGTAATCACCATAGCTACCTGAGGTATCTGAACATACGCCACACCAAACCTAAACAATGGAATAGAAACAAAAAAACCTGCCACAAATGCAAGTACAAAAAATACCACAACAAAATAAATTCTCTTCCGTATTTCTTCAAAATACGGATAATACTCAACAAAACGCTGTTGCAAAGGACCCGCTTGCTCTTCCACAATACAATAATTTAGTTATGTAAAACTTACTCGGACATGATGAATATGTTTCCTCCCCCTCCTCCTACAATACGTGGTGCTTCAAGCACCGGATACTGCACACCTCCTGTCTCAACAACAATATCCGATAATGCCCCTGTGTGCAATACAGAAGGAAATTCTACAATAAAATCTTGTCCCTCACCGTGCTGAAAATTGATATCCTCTAATGCCATACTTATGATCCTGAAGAAGGAGTAACCAGTTCTGTCACCATATCCGCAACCTCTGAAAGAGTATCTGCGGTTGACGTTACCGTCTCTACTACTTCTCCCACACTACCAGGTGACTCTACAATATCAGAAATAATAGAAAATTCATTGTTTTCAGGAACAGGGGTATCAGCAATACCCTGCTCAGTCACCATCTCGGAACTTTCTTCTCCCACACTCACAGGGTCTACAGAAGTCATTACAGCCTGCTCGGGTGGATTTTCAATCGCATCCTCCATCTTGGCCTGCTCAACACTACGCACCTCATCAAGTGAGACAGATTCAAGGGTACCCCCATTCATCTGACCCAAAAGTTCATTGCTCATCCGCACATACGAAGCGGCAGCATGTGTCGATGTTGGGTCAATCAATAAAATTTCAGCACCCAATTCTTTTGGATCATTAAAACGATACACCATACCTCCATACCGAATATACTGTGCCTGAAAACGCCCCGCGATCACATCAGGATTTGCAATATCATAAAATTCTATCAATGCAACATCCTCATAATCTCCCGTCGCTGTAGCTACTCTCAAATTCTCATTTTCAGCAACATACTGATCTTTTTGAATATGAATCATACTAGAGCTGAGTTAATAATGCCCGAACTTTAATATCATCCCCCAAAGAGGCGGGTGTAAATCGAACATATGTAGTTTCGTTTGTTTTGTCACTAGTATTGTATGCACCCCAGCTATTTCCTCCATCGGTTGATTTTTCCCATGTTCCCACCTGAGCAACCGAAGTATCATCATCGAGTAATCCGCCTGTCACCGCATTATAGAGCCGTATTCGCAACGTGGGAACCGTGCCCCCAAAGGCACTCGAAAATCTCCATGCAAAAATCTTTGAAGACGCAGAAGATAGCGCAACAGAAGGTTGATAATGACTATCGGTCGTATTATCTTCATACACACACGCGAGATTATAGACACGATTAGGAATGCCCATGGAGCCAATCATACGAAATTCAATTGCAAATTGTATAGATTCCGCACCATCGACCCCTGTGAGGTCTCCAGTCTGATCGACCAAATTAAATGTTCCTGAATCATCAGTAATACCAGCTGTTCGATAATAAATTCGAAGTGGTTCAGTGGGAAGAGTAAAAGGTCCTTCACCTAGATATTGTGCATTATTTACGTACACGCGAGTGAATTTTACCGCATTCACGGTAGATAATTCTGGTGTAAGCAATCGTTGTTTTACTGAACCATTTGCATAAGTCCAATCTGCAGGAAGCGGTAGAGCATACAAATTATTACCAAGAGCCGCAGTCGTAGTAACACGAGCAATATAGACGAGTCCACCTTCGGACCATATCGAGAGTGGTAATGCGGCCTGACTCACGTGTGGTGTGGTCCCTGCATCAGCAGAGCTCTGATCAATTTGTCTGGTATCTGCCAAGAACAAATGATCAAACGAATCTGAGCTGGTATTATACCGAGTAACATACGCTCGACCCACACCCGCCGTCGTGATAATCAATCGATCAATCTGACTTGAAATCTCACAAGTAGAAAGTGCATTACTTACAGCATAGGTCGAAATACCTCCCGGTGGAATTTCTACCATCGCATCACTCTGCCAAGTGGTGGAACCACTCGTTATATTAGAAATTGCGGCTCGATACACACGTGTCGCAGTCACAAAATATAAAGATTTTATTCCAGCACCTGGACCATGATTAAGAATTGCAACACGTCCGTTATTCGACTGGGAAATCGTACCAGTTACAGCCTGGTTGCCTGTTGCAAAAACAAAAGCATCGGTTGTTTTTCCAGAAGAAATACTCCCTAATGCTGTTCTAAAATTATACTTAAATATTTTTACAGTTGCGGTATCGAGCACATACACATACTGTTGAGTCCACGAATCTCGATCATCAAGAGCAAGTCCACAGGCATTAGTATTTGTGACAGTTACAGCATTTGCAAGCCAGTACACTGCCTTTGCCTTATCAGTAGATACTGCAGCAGCAATAGTGGTGCCCGTCGTAACAATAAAATCATCGAAAGACACACTTCCGGTCATAAACAGTCCACCGTTAGTTGCTGTGGCATTTGTGGTAGCATGTAAAATACGAAGATCTTCAATCACATACGCCGTACCCGAACCAATACTAAGATTAGCTGCAGTACCACCAGTCCCCGAAGCAGTAGGATTGATCTGTATGGTAATCGAAGTATTTGAGCCAATTGCATTAACATAATACCATGTTGCAATCTGTGTAGGATCATTCGAACCAAATCCAATACGTGAACCGATAAAAACCCGATCATTGCTCCAGGTCGTTCCTGAACCCGTAACTGTAGCACCCGACACATCCACGGTACCGGTCGTATATTTTTCATACGAAACCCGAAATCCTCGAACAGTATGATTAGTGGTAGCAGGAAACGTATGAATAATCGCCCCTTTCCAATTAAAAACTGAATTCGACCGGTCGAACGTAAACAACGTAGTGCGACGAGTTGCAGCAGCAGTTGCGTTATCTGTCAAAAAAACCCAATCAATATTTCTATTCTTATCAATCACAAAAGCCGTGCCCGATGAAATCGTGCCGGCTGAAGATTCAAGCGTGAGAGAAGTTGCTGATGGAATAGTAGAAACAGTATACCAAGTCGTGATATCTACAGGATCAGTCGACCCAAATCCGATACGCGCACCGATGGGAACACCATCAGAAAGCCAGTCTGTTCCACTTCCAGAAACTGCAGTCCCAGAAACTGCCACCGTTCCTGTAGAATAATACCCTGATTTTTGACACCAGCTTACCACATGTGGATGCATTCCAGGCACAGCGACATTTTGCTCCATCGGACGGGCAACTCCAATTTTCATCGGTCCTGCAAATTTGTCAGTTGGATTATCTCCACTGTACTGTCTAATCAAATTCCCAAGCACGGTCTTATCAGACTCATAATTAGTATAAGGAGTTGTCGTACCGGTAAATAAATGCTCCACCACTCGTTTTGCCATATAGATAAAATTACACTTCAATATAATCAATATTAATTTGTACCGTGCCAGTCCCAGAAATTACCACATACAGAGGCTCGTCACTACCACCCTCAACATAATTCGGATGATTATTTGCCCCATAGAGTCCTCCTGCCTTGGGAGAAACATATCGCTCATAATCAGCGCCCCCGCTGGTAAAACGAAATGAGACACTCGTAAGATCAGCGGTGAGAGAAAAACGTGCACTATATACTCGTATTTTTTTACCTGCACCAGGGACCAATACATTCCCAGAAGAAGAAAGTGATGTTGTTATTTTTTGGACGCTCTGCCCTTCGAGAAGAGCTTGAATACTCTCTTCGGTCGCAGGATTTACCTCCTGATTTGTGGTGTTTTTTACCCCTACCACATTCGAAGTGGGAGTACTCCCAAAAACGAGTGCATCAGCACGCTTTGGAAGCAACAAAGAACCCGCCACCCCTAATCCAGCAACACCAAGAAATTTCAAAAAATTTCTTTTTCGAGCATCTTCAAAACGAGGGCTCGTGGAAGGGCTTGTGAATAGTTCTAACTCGGTCTGCTCTTTCTGCTCAACATGTTCAAAAATAGGCTCGACACTACTATGAGTATCTAATTTTGAAACCAAAGGAAGCGAAGTTTGTCTTCGCACCCGCTGTATATTCAGCACCCCAGACGTTGAATTATGGTGAAGCTGTATTTTCCTTCTCACAAAATTTTGACAAAAACAAAATTTGTCATTTACAAAAATTATATCACAAAAAAACATTCATCGCACAATAATATTTTCGATTATGATAAAATTTTGTGGATAACCATATAATACATTCTCGTTTTGTATATTTTAAAACAAAAGAAAAATGAAAATAAGTAATACCAAAACTCTGCTAAATAATAAACCACGACATACCAGAGTCAATGTACTCGATCACACACAAATAAGCACATGAATGAAACAAAAATACCCTCTGTTTAGTCGACACAAACTTTCTTAGTAGAAAAATAATAATTTATACCCAATAAATAATAATGCGGCGTCTGCTGCAAAATGGCACAACACACTACCAACGAGACTATGTGTCTTTTGATAGATAAGCCCAAATAAAATACCCCCAACAAACACAAGAAACCCAAAAAGTGCCGTCCACAGAAATGGAAAAAACTGAGAAAGCACTACCACATGATGTGCAGAAAAAGCAAAAGCTGAAATAACAATTGACCGCACAGGAGAAAAAGCAGTCGCCAAACTTCTCATCACAAACCATCTCCAATAATATTCTTCAAAAAATGCATTAAATGTGCTAAGAAAAAATGCAAATAAAACATAATTATGTAAAAAAATTCCCACCTCTTCTGCTTTTATCTTAACAAATGGAGCTGCAAAAAATAATCGTTCCACAATTAAATCAGACAAAAAATACGTCGCAATAAAAATTATCAATCCGATAAGTCCGCCATACACCAACGAAAGCATTCGATGCGAAAAACCAACGGTAGCAAACGAAATTTTTTTAAGCAAAAAAACAAAAAAGATCGGCCAGACAATCATTAACATTTTTAATACCGTATAGATCGTCTTTGCAACCATCGGATCTTTTACGATCACAAAATAAAAAATACTACCGACAAACTGAAATAAAAGTGCAGGTACAATAATAAAAAACATTCGATAATGATCGAAATTTATTCGTATAGTTTGCGAAGACATACGTACGATTCAAAAATGGTCGGAGTGATAGGACTTGAACCTACGACCCTCTGGTCCCAAACCAGATGCTCTAGCCAACTGAGCTACACTCCGTTTACACAGTGCCGAGAGCCAGGATCGAACTGGCGACACAAGGCTCTTCAGGCCTCTGCTCTACCACTGAGCTACCTCGGCGTAAAAAAACAGTTAACACGTAACCCTCAACAATTAACGTTGCACTTCGGTCAATTGTTAATCGTTAGCTGTTAACTGTCTCTTGTGGACCAGAGAGGACTCGAACCCCCCACCTCCTCGGTGCAAACGAGGCGCTCTACCAGATGAGCTACTGGCCCATACAAAATCGAAAACAAGTATAACAGTCACCCAAAAAAAAGTCAAGAACATAGTAGGTCACAAAAGACCATTGACAAAAATCTAATAAAAACGTACGATAATCCAGTACTATGATACAAAAATACACGCAATACATGATGATGGTATTGATGACCTCGACACAGCGAAGGCCACGTGTATAGTTTTTCAAAAAAAACAATATGCCATGACCTTCGCAATCCGGAGGTCGTTTTATTTTAAACTAACACACAAACCTATGTTTGCAACAATAATCAATGACTGTCGAGACGCAAATGCATTTGGTAGACAAGCAGCGCGAGTAAGTGCACTTCTCTCATGCCCTGTATCTACCGTAGGTGTACACAACGATATTGAAGCAGGTGGGATGCTCGTAGACATACTCGATGCATCATTGGGAAAAAAGAGTATTATTCTCGTAAATGTAGCACCACGTGAAAAAACAAAAAACAAATGGGAAAACGGTACACCATTTGGATATTTTCGTGTCGGAGAAACAATAGTGTGTGCATCAATCGCGGGAGAGACCATGAGACTCGTACACGCACTCGGAATCACATCTTCAATCGAGGTGTTTGATATACCCACAGTAGTGGCAGAAGCCGTTCAAAAAAACCTACTTACCACAGAAGAGGCTGTGCATATTACCAATACACAATTCAGAAGTTTTGAATTCTTGCCACGAATCGCCACATGGATCACCCAGGGTCACACATTTACTACCGACACATTATCACTTGATACATATTTTGCAAAAACAAACCATCGTATTTGGTGGGTAGACTGTTTTGGTAATTGCAAAACGACCATACTCGCAGACACTACCAAACAAACCATCGAAACACCATGGGGAACTCTTCCTGTATTTGGACGACTCACCGATGTGCCCGACCAAACACTTGCTATCGTCAGCGGAAGCTCCGGATATGGGACAAAACGATTATTTGAAATTATGATACAGGGTGGAAATGCAGCACAAAAATGCACCATCACATCTGGACAAGAATTCTAAGCAATCACTTCGATGTTCGTGAAAATTTTGTGCGCACATATGAAATTACGGACGTACCATATAGTTTGATCCCCAAAACCACCACCAATCCTACACAGATACCAATGATCATACGGACCATCTGTCGCATGGAATATGAAGACTGTTCGAGAGGTTCGAGTTCTATTTTTTCACCTTTTACACCATGTATATCGATAGACACATCAGTGTGATCTCGTGGAGAAAGCTGATACCCACTCTTGGTTTCTTGGAGAATTCCCGAAACACGCGCACGAACCCCCTCCTCAAACATCTTCTTATCAATTCCAGACCCTCCACGTATATATACTTTTACCTCACCCGTCCCATCATCGAGATACACATACGAGCCCTTTACCCCAACGATCTCTCCTACAATTTCTACAAATCCTCCCTCATACATCTCCCCCACCTCTGCTGCCAAAAGTGTATGTGGTAAAACAGGCACAGAAGTGATCGTATCAACACGAGACACATCTTCAGCTCGTGCTATCTTAATTCTCATCTCACCAGAGACTTCAGTAAGCTCACCCGATACAGAAACCTTGTCTCCGATAACTAATTCAGGAAATTCTTTTTTATATGAATACACCTGAATTCCAACACCCAATTCCCCGCCAACATACAGATACTGGCTACTCAGGACGCCTGGCGGTACCAATACCACACCCTCAAACACAACCCGTGTGCCAACATCAAAATTACGGATCTGTGCCACAGTCGTGAACACAGCAGCAGACGCAGTGGATTTATGTTCATCCGCACGAACAGCACGATCTGCCACAGGCTCATTCGGGTTTTCCATATGCGGTGTCAGTTCAGAGGTCCAAAACCAGAGATCATGTGCCATTACATATGATTTATTTTCTTTTACCCCTGAATATTCAATCATGTGAAACACCTCACCTTGAGTATCAAGTATGCGCACCTGATCAGTAGTATTTGCAAGCGATATTTTAGTGTCCTTAGAATACCATGCACGATATTCATGCGCACGAAGAACTGTATCAGGTGGAAATGAATACGGTTTCGAACCACCGTCACCATCATCAAGAGATAGCCCAGTAAGTGAAATATCGTGTTCAAATGGGTTAAACAATTCAATAAACTCATTCTGAGTATCAACTCCTAGTGGATTTGGAAGAATTTCAGTAATAATCGGTAATGAATCAAAAGAAAAAACAGGTACCAAGGAATCAGTACGTGTCGTAGAAGATACAGAAGAAAAAATAGTTATAGAAGAATTATCAGTATCATCAGATGTGAAATCGTACGAAATCACATTTTCAAAACCTTTAGTAATAGTAGTCGTGATATATAGCTGGGCAATACCATTCATTCGAGCGACCGCCTGCCCTTTCACAGGAGCTTCGACATCTGCCATATCCTCATCCCAATTTCCATACACCACCCGATCAATCTCCTGCCCACTTGGATCAAAAAGAGTAATCAGATCACCACTATTATTCAAGCTGCCTTTAGGTTTATTCACCACAAAAAACCCTCGAGGCAACACCGTACCTACAAGCACGGTACGTGCTCCACTACCATCACGAAGCACCCACTCATCCAATGCAATGGTACGATCCGTCGTATTATATAATTCCACAAATTCATCTTCGCCTGTACTTGGAGACGATACAAATTCATTCACTACAATATCATTGGGAGAAAATACCTCACCTGAAGATTGGATCGGTTGCACATATACAACCGAAGGAGTAGGTGCAGGAGAAACAGATATTGATTCAGCAGTAATATTATTAGGTAATCCTGGCGTAGGAGTAATCGTGAATGAAAAATCTGCACTATCGACATCCGTATCATCTCCATCACTATTTCGAGCACTCGAATATCCTTTTTTCGGAGCCACTACGTTATCAGCCATTTCACCATCATCCCAATTCCCATAGGACACCGCATCAATCACATCTCCAACAGAATTCAAAAAAACCACCCGATCTCCAGATTGGTTCAGTTTACTCGAAAGCAAATATATTGTTCGAAAACCAAGACCCTCGATAGTACCTGTCACACTCGCAATTTTTCCTACACCGTCATACAGCAGATAACCATCCAAGTCCACCACTCGATCTTCTGTATTATATAACTCCACCCACTCTCTTTCCCCACTTATCGGATCACTCAAAAACTCATTTATCACAATCACTGGATCAGGAAATTCATTGCGAATAATGGGAAACACCTCTATCGTACGCGACACCGTCGAACTTGCGTGTTCAGTATCATACACGGTCAAGAAAATTACCATCGTTCCAGTAGAGGAAAAAATATGCTCGTGCTCCACTCCCTCGTATTCTACCCCCTCAATCATCCACACATACCGATCAATAAAACTTTCATCGTCATACGAATCAGATGCATCAAATAACACTGTCTCACCCACCACTGTTGAAGTAACTGAGCGAATCACCGATCGAGGAATACGATTTTCTACAATCTCACCCTCTACATTATTCCACCAATAATTATCTCTACCCGGTGTCGATGAATCCGGATGCTCTTTCCATGATAAGGCATCCACAGAATCATCTACTGCACTCACCCGCTCAAGTGAATAATTGTATACACCAGCGTAGACAAATTTTTCTATAAAATCATCACTACCACTTCCACTCTTAATACCAATTTCTTCACCTGATTTATTGAGTGTAGTCCAGGAACTATCAAAAACAGTAGAAGTAACCTCCGGATGGTCAGTAAAAAATACAGTATCATTTTGGGCAATAATGGCATACGCTCCCGGTAACAAAATAGTAGACGTAATCGTACTACTAGGACTAATCACAAGCCCATGATTCACACCACCTTCCCAGAATTTCCAGCCAGCCAAGTCAATCGATTCCGAACTTTTATTATAGATCTCTATCCACTGGTGTTCAGTAGACGCACATCCACTCGGACATATTTCAGTGATGTTAATACTCTCAGAGAGAGTCTTAACATTTTTTGAAAATAAAAAAATACTTACTGCAATAATAAAAACAATAAGTACCACTTCCCTCCAATGTTCTTTCATACCCCTCCGTATGTTAGAAATAAATTGTGAACAAAACTACTATACCATGTTCGTCATTCTCGCGAAAGTGAGAATCAAAAATTGTTAATAAAAAAATAAACTTACAAAAAATAAGAAGACCCCACACCAGCTAAAAGCCAATGTGGGGATTTACATCACCCGCCTGACAGAATTATCAGAAAGGTTTTGGTTTTGTGCCCATCGAGACCCCCAAGGAGTAAGTGGTCTCGCTTTTTTTGTCGACAACTGTCAGCCATAACATGACTGACATACTCTCGATGTCTGTGTCCGTCGCTGCAAAAACAGCCCGAGAGGCCGCGATCGCATGCTCTCCCGGAAGGAGTGTCCGTGCAGGGAGCTGAACCTCTCCCTGAAAAGAATACCCTCCCAAGTACCCACCCTCTTCCATCGATGACACTTGAGTCCGCACCAACACGAGGGAGGTCCACACCTCAACACTAAGAGGAACCACCTTGTTCTCAGCGTTGGGGAAAAAGTACCCCACACGCAAGGACTCTACAACGAGCCCTTCGCCACACCCTCCTTCGATTTCGAATGGTGCGTCTACAGAGATTTTGTATTCCCCATCATTATCATGAGGGGTCACCTCCACAGACGCACCTTCTCCGAAGAGAAGGGCCGAGTAGATGAGATCACCCTCTTGGGGATAATCAGGGTAAGGTGTACACCCCTCGTCCTCGTCTTCGGGAGTAGGAGTGTACAGAGTGCTACCATTTTTTTCGTGCGTATCACACGCACCGAGGAGGCCGAGAAGAACCATCATGATGAACTGCTTGCTGAACATGAGAACTCCTCCTATTTTCGAGCACAGAGCTCAGGCATAGGTGCCTACGTTTTTTAATGAACCGGTGTCACCGAAATTGGTAACGAGCAAGTATAGCATATAACAAAGATTTTGTCAATGCTTTTATATAATATTTTTGCCACATACAGCGCAATTTTATATCAAAAAACCATCTTTTCTCCCTATTGAATATCCATTTGCAATACATGAATAAAAAATTCACCATACACACAACATATCCACCATTAAAAATGTATTTTTGTATACATTATTCTATACAATGGGGATAAGTATGTGGAAAAGTCCACTTTTTTGGGGATAAGTCATAATTTGTATACACTGGTATACACAAATAGTTTGTATAAAAATCACTTATTTTTGGCTCAATACAGCAAAATAAATTGCATTTACCCAAAACTCTTGACCATATATCCAAAATATGCTATACTGTATTTGTTGATCTTTGAACATGTGATGTTCGGCCTCGTGCCTCGAACACACCCTACCCGATTAGACTACTCACCGTTCCGATTCGTCGGAATAAACACCAACAACAAAAAACAAATACGGTCTGAGTATGGCAGCAATGCCGATTCAACACCCTTTGAGTGGTCAATCAGGATATATTTCTAAGGAAAAGCATGGCTTTTCTCAAGCCGTCTTAGTCGCTACTCGTGGCGATTGAGAGTGCTTGAGAAAGACCCAAACCCTTAGAAAACTATCGGCCTTCCAGCCACATAGTATCATCACTACGGGCCTACGGATGGCCGATTTTTTATTTCACTGATAATTCTTGCCTATTATAGTACTCGTCTGCTATACTACAGACACGTTCAATGATAACCTACTTGATGTATGACAAAGAAAAATACCGTGGGAATTACAGTGCACCCCGATTCTGGGCTCACCGTGGAATTTGTACAAGAAATGCAACAGGTTCTCCGAGAACAAAAACAAAAACTAGAAAAAGATCTTGGTGCTTTTACCGTAAAAAATCCACGTGTTCCGGGAGATACTACTGCAATCTTTCCAAAATATGGCACCGAACCAGAAGACAATGCTCATGAAGTCGAAGACTTTATTACGAATAAATCACTCGAAGAAGTATTGGAAAAACAATTACGCGACGTGGATTCAGCGCTCAAGCGTATCGACATGGGCACCTATGGTATCTGCAAATTTACCGGTAAACCCATAGGTGAAAAACGTCTTCGAGCTCGTCCGACTTCAAACAGTACCGTCGAAGCAAAAAAATTCTTGACCGATGAAATTTAATTTTTCTTCTATCACCACTCTTCACCAGCGCCACGGTATCTTCCTACTCAGTGGCGTTTTTGGTATCGTGCTCGACCAAGTATTAAAATACACCGCAAGACACCATCCCGAATACACCTATTATATACTCGACCGAATCCTGGGGTGGGAATATTTTGAAAATCCTGGCATTGCATTTGGCATTCCCGTGCCTCACACCATCGTGATTCCGCTCACCATAGGAATTATTGCCACCGGGCTATGGTATGCACAAAAATACACGCACACCCGTACCCAATACCTCGCGCTCACCTTGATTATTGCTGGCGCTTGCTCAAATTTAATTGATAGAATATTATTTGGCATCACCATTGATTACATGAGAATCGTGACTTCGATTATCAATCTAGCTGATCTGATGGTCATAGGAGGTGTATTACTATTACTCACACATACAAAAAAATAGATTTGATCGGACATACAATCGTGGTATACTGCACGTAAACACATAATTTTTAAGGAGGGATTATGTTTACCACTGTTCCATCGGCTGCAGTGCTCGGTCTCGAGTGCGCGCCTATCACTATTGAGGTTGATATTTCTGGTACATGGCCAGGATTCACTATTGTCGGACTACCAGACACTGCCATACAAGAAGCGCGTGAACGTATTCGTACTGCATGGAAAAATACCAATCTCTCATTTCCTGCAAACAGTAGAATCATTGTAAATTTAGCACCCGCAGACGTGCGAAAAGAAGGTTCTGCCTACGACCTCCCAATTGCTTTGGGAATGTTTTTGTCTGCAGAAAAAATTACGTATGATCTCTCGACATCTCTATTTGTGGGAGAACTCGCGCTCGATGGTAGTCTGAGACACACTGCGGGAATTCTACCACTTGCAATTTATGCACAATCACACCATATCACTTCCATATTTGTACCACAGATAAACGCAGAAGAAGCGTCAATCGTACCTAATACGACAGTGTATCCCGTGACTTCATTCGCAGAACTCATCGACCATATT
This sequence comes from Candidatus Magasanikbacteria bacterium UBA922, assembly GCA_002293825.1. Taxonomy (GTDB): domain Bacteria; phylum Patescibacteriota; class Patescibacteriia; order Magasanikbacterales; family UBA922; genus UBA922. Next base: position 104,409 of record DBDW01000009.1, read on the forward strand.
ACAGGCAAAAAACAAATCAAACCTCAACCAAAAGCAGATATTGCACAATGGACACACACCTATGCACACGATCTCGACATGTCTCTCATAAAAGGACAAGAGTTCACCAAACGAGGTCTTGAAATTGCAGCAGCGGGGGCACACAACATCATACTCAATGGACCTCCTGGCTCAGGAAAAACATTGCTCGCTCGCACCCTATCTTCAATACTTCCACGTATGACCGTGGACGAAATGATCGAGGTGACCAAAATTTATTCAGTCGCAGGATTATTGCCGAGCGATCGACCAATCATTTCTACACGTCCATTTAGAGCACCTCATCACAGTGCGTCAGGAGTAGCACTCGTAGGTGGAGGAAAATTTCCCAAACCAGGAGAAATATCCCTCGCTCATCGTGGCGTGTTGTTTCTCGATGAATTTCCAGAATTTCCTCGAACCGTTTTAGAAAATTTACGCCAACCTCTCGAAGACGGACTCATCACCATATCACGTGCACAAGGAACCCTCTCATTCCCAGCACGATTTTCACTCGTAGCAAGTCAAAACCCGTGTCCTTGCGGATACGCCACCGACACTGTACGTCCCTGTACGTGTGCACCCATGCAAATTGAACGGTACAAGAAAAAAATAAGTGGCCCCCTACTAGATCGAATAGACCTACACGTAGAAGTTCCACGTGTCGAATTTGAAAAACTTTCCAGTAACGAGCTAAGTGAATCTTCAGAAATAATACGAGAACGAGTAGAAAAAGCTCGAGAACGACAGACACGTCGGTTTTCACACCTTTCAATAGAAACGAATGCTGAAATGAAAAATAAAGAACTTAAAGAGTTTTGCACACTAAATGAAACATCACTCGAACTCATGCGCCACGCAGTGTCACAGATGAATCTTTCAGCTCGTAGTTATCATCGATTATTAAAAGTTGCTCGCACCATTGCCGATCTTGCAGACGAAGACATGATCAAAACAGAACATATCGCTGAAGCATTACAATTCCGCACAAAACTATAATCCACGAACAAGCACGTTATTTTCGTACATACGATAATGGATTCTGATACTTGTTATTTACACGAATTTCAAAATGAAGGTGTGGCCCCGTCGATCGCCCAGTGTTTCCGACGAGTGCAATTGTCTCACCCTGTGCCACCACATCTCCCACTTCAACAAACATTTTTGAAGCATGTCCATACCATGACACTACCCCACCACCGTGATCAATTTTGATATAACACCCATATCCCCCATTCCATCCACACTGTGACGTAATCACCGTACCAGCCTTAGTAGCATAAATAGCCAATCCTTCTTTTCCTGCGATATCTACTCCAGTGTGACGCAAACCAAAATATTGAGTAATTATTGTAGCCTGTGTCGGCCAAATATACCCACTTCCGGCAGGAGCATCTACAGATGGTGGTGGTGCGCTCACCGTATCGATTGCATCAGGAGACCCGAGTAGGACAGTCGTTTTTGGCGGTGTTACTTGTTGTACAATTCTAGGTCGTGTTCCACCAGGAACAATTATTTGTGTTCCTACGCCAAGGGTAGCACCACTTTCTTCAAGCTCATTGAACTCGACAATCGTATCGACACTTCCACTGTACGTACGTGCAATTTTAGACAATGTATCTCCTCGCACCACAGTATGTACAACACCATCAACAGGTAAAATTATCAATTTTTGCCCCGGACGAATATACGACCGAGCAGTCAAATTATTGGCAGTAAGGATCGTTTCTGCGGTTATCCCAAAACGGGCAGCAATAGCGCCAAGCACATCTCCTTCTTGCACCTCATACGTCACCACCTCATTGCGAACAGACCCTGGAACAGCAGTTTGATCAGGATCGGTAAGTCCATAATCAACACCGGGCATCAGTATCGGTTTGGTCAACGCACTACCACCCGCAACAATTCCCACAAAATCAGTGGGTTGACGAGGAGTCAATCCTGTAGCATCACCACCATATACTGCGACCTGTCTCCACGATTCGTTTGAAGTAATCAGAGGTGTATCAGTACCGCTCACAATCTCATCAAGTGTATATGCCTGATCCCCTGGTCCGACCAAGGCATACAGAATCGTATTTCGCCCAGCGATCTCATCATAGCTTTTGGTATACAATCTACTATGAGGATACATGATTGATAGTGCTATCACTAATAATACAAATTGTAAAAATCCTCGACGACCTACAATATTAAGAATTCCTTCTTGTTTTTTCCATGAAAACTTTTGAATTTTTTTTGAAATTCGTTCACTTGTGCGATAAATATAAAAACCGACCGTACGTAAATACGCACGATTGATAGACAGGATTAGCACCCAAACAAAACCAAGTATCCAAAACACAAAGCGTTTCACATACATGATCGCTCTCATGAGTACTAACAAAACATGATACCAATTAATATGCATATTCAGTACTTGGTATACTACCCCAAAAAGACTCTTTTTTCAACCTTAGATCACACTCTTGAAAAATGATCATGCGTATGGTATTCTAGTGTTGTTTAAGAGAAAAAATGGTACCGTAGCCAAGTGGTAAGGCAGAGGTCTGCAAAACCTTTATTCGTGGGTTCGATTCCCACCGGTACCTCAATATAAAACACTCCCCGACATGAGGGAGTGTTTTATTATTATCTTGAGAAGATTTCCATAGTGACCTTCTTCACACCAAACTGTTTTGCTTCTGCTTTGGTAGGCATCCAAATATCACCTCGACCCATACCATAGCGCGCATTCATACGATCACGTACGGTAAAAACCTTGTCACCATATAAATCCGGAAAACGAACTTTTGTACCGAGTGGTAAAAAATTTGCTGCAATAGTGTCCTGCTCACCATATTTCTCATATTGTTCACACAAGTTGTATTTCCAATCAGCAGGAATACACGGCGTACTGTCAGTCTGAGCAACCTCACTTGAGTATGCCGTCATTACCGCGGTAATCACTCGAGTAGGCTTACGATCTTCTACTTCAGGAAACACATTAGGCTCCACCTCGTCAGCAATCACTTCTTCTGAAGAAAAAATTCGTACAATACCTTTGAGCGCAGATCGTACCGCACCTGTCTCAGCATGTACCACATGAGGAGCAAGCAACGGAACCACAAGCATGGCACTGAACATCATGATAACCATTGCTTTCTGTGTAGAATATGTTATTTTAGCCATATATGTCGTATACTTACCCTCGGAACATGTGCCCGAAGGGTTCCCATAGAGTCCTAATCAAAAAGATACTAGTGTCTAGTATCTTGCGTTTGGGAACGGCCTATAGTACCATAAAAACACCTTTTTGTCAAGGGTTTGACCTAAATAAAGGCTTATTTAAGCCAAAAAAGTTATGCCTATTCCACGCCTAAAAACCAGAAGCTATGGTTATCTGACTGGTCGTGATCTTTCAAGACTACCTCCCACCTCTGATCGAGGTAATGACCAGCGAAACAAGAAAAAAAGAAAAATTTTTAGTAAAAAAAATATTTTACTCTCTATTTTTGTTCTTGGGGTAGTAGGATTTGTGAGCATGACCATTCTAGTAGCCTGGGCAAGCAAAGACCTTCCTGATCCAAACCGTCTTACTGACCGAGAAATTGCTCAAAGTACTAAAATTTATGATCGTACAGGTGAACAGTTGCTCTATGAAATTTTTGCTGATGAAAAACGAACTCTTATACAATTAGAAGATATTCCTAAAAATTTGATAAACGGTGTAATCTCAATCGAAGACAAAACTTTCTATCAACACAAAGGCATTCGTCCACTCAGTATTATTAAAGTGGTTATTCAAGGTGCACTAAGTAGCGGAAGGACACGGGGAGCATCGACACTGACTCAACAGCTCGTAAAAAATGCCATCCTCACCAACGACCGATCAGTAATGCGAAAAGTAAAAGAATGGATCCTCTCAATTCGCCTCGAGCAAAAATATAGCAAGGAACAGATTCTACAAATTTATTTCAATGAAATTCCCTACGGATCCACGAACTATGGAGTGCAGTCCGCAGCACAAAGCTACTTCGGAAAAAACGTCCAAGATCTTACACTCGCTGAATCAGCAGCATTAGCTGGTCTCCCTCAGCTACCTACTCGATATCTAAATAATCTTGAAGCGTTCAAAAACCGCCGAAATTTAGTATTAGAAGAAATGTATCGCGATGGACACATCAGTGAAGAAGAAAAAAATAGCGCACAGGCAGAAGAATTGGTTATCAAACCCATCACCTACAACATTCAAGCTCCTCACTTTGTACTCTATGTAAAACAATTACTCGTAGATAAGTACGGTGAAGCACTCACCGAACGAGGTGGATTAAAAGTTATCACAACACTCGACTGGGACAAACAACAAATTGCAGAAAAAGTTATTAGTGGAGAAGAAGGGGTAAAGACCCTTGCAGACGCAGGTGCAAACAATGCATCGCTTGTGGCAATTGACCCAAAAACTGGACAGGTATTAGCAATGGTGGGTTCACGAGATTTTTATGACGAAGAAATCGACGGACAATTCAATGTAGCCACATTAGGAAAACGCCAGCCAGGTTCATCATTTAAACCAATCATCTATACGGCAGCATTCGAAAAAGGATACACACCAGACACCATTCTCTACGATGTGTTGACCAATTTCAACCCTGGAGGTATCAAACCTTATATTCCTACCAATTATACACTTAAAGAATACGGTCCACTCACCATGCGCCAAGCACTCGCAGGATCTCTGAATATTCCTGCAGTAAAAACACTGTACCTTATTGGTGGAGCTAAAAGCGGAATTGATTTTGCAAAACGACTCGGATACACCACTCTTGATACTACCGAAGACTGTGGATTGGCATTGGTACTTGGGTGCGGAGGAGTAACCGTGCTTGAACACACCAATGCATATGCAACACTTGCGAATAACGGAACTCGTCATGAGACGGTCAGCATTCTCCGTGTAGAAGATACTACCGGAAAAGTTTTAGAAGAGTGGAAAAAAGAAAAAGGAAGCCAGGTACTTGCACCTGAAGTGGCACATACCATCAATAATGTACTGAGTGACGACAGTGCTCGAGCTTACATTTTCGGATCAGGAGGCATACTCACACTCCCTGGACGACAGGTTGCAGCAAAAACTGGTACGACCAATAACTATATTGATGCATGGACAATAGGATACACTCCCAGTCTTGCAGTAAGTGTGTGGACCGGAAACACCAATAACACTTCAATGAAATCAGGATCAAGTGGCAGCATGCTTGCAGCGCAATTATGGAGCCGTTTTATGCGAGAAGCGGTAAAAAGTATGCCTGTAGAATCATTTCCACCTTCTCCCCCAAATACTGCTGACAAGCCCGTATTAAAAGGATCTACCGAAGGATCGGTAAAAGTGCTGGTAAATAAAGTAACAGGAAAACTTGTATCAAGCTCAACACCAGAAAACTTAATCGAAGAAAGAACCTATCTACAACCACACGAAATCCTTCATTATCTCGACAAAAATAACCCTCGTGGACCAGCTCCTGAAAACCCTCAACAAGATCCACAGTATGAATCATGGGAAAAAGGAATTCAGGAGTGGATCGAACGAAAACGCATCGAAGACCCTACGTGGAATCCTAATTTTGGTGAACCACCAACAGAATACGATGATGCATATTCACTCGAACTCATTCCCACACTTGAAGTGATATTTCCAAAAGCTGGTAGCGTACTCACTTCACGAAATATTGAAACAAATATCAATGTATCAGCTCCGCGAGGGGTGTCAAAAGTAACATACAGACTCAATGGCGTTTATGTAGGTGTACAGCGTACACACCCCTTTAACCTATCATACATTGCAGACACGCTGAACAAAGGAGAACACACCCTAACGATAATCGTTGAAGACGATATTGGAAATAGAATTGAAGAAAACATTCCATTTATCCTCAACGTATCAACAGAAGCTCCCTCAGTCTCGTTTGGATCACGATCCTATACCATTCCCCAAACAGGATTTCCCACAGAAATTACTCTCTCGTATCAAAAAATTGAAGATATAAAACAATTAATGATATATCTCACAGCTTCACAAGGAGGAAGTGAGACTATCGTATCAGGAATTACCAATCTTCAAAATTCAATACGCAATGGCAAACTTACCATTCCATGGTATGAAACACCACTAAAAGGAAATTACATCTTGAGTGCCGAAATCACAACAACAAATGGAAACACCGTAACAGTAGATGAAGTTCCTGTAGAAGTAAAATAATTAAAAATCCTGTCTCCATTGAGACAGGATTTTTAATTATAAAACGTTGTTATTATTGACGAATAGGCATCACAATATACTGAAAAGTCTCATCATCTTTTACACGCACAAGGCATGGCGCATCTGGAGACGTTACCTGTATTTCCACCTCATCAGCTTCTATTTGCTGCAATCCATCGAGCACATATCGATGATTGAGAAGTACAGACTGAGCATCACCTTCGACCTCAGTCTCAATATAAGACACGTGCTCTCCTGTTTGCGTACTATGAGAAGCAACTGCGATTTGCTTTTTAGTAGGATCAAAATTAAAGGAAATTGCATTTACTCCCACCGTAGTGAACAGACTTGCTGCTTTTATTTTATTTATCATCTCACTTACCGAGAATACACCTTTTGTCTTACATGAAGTGGGTATAATCTGTGTATAATCTGGATACCGCCCTTCAATCAATCTACTAACCATTTCAAAAGTATCATACCGTATTGCCACCTGATTAGCACTCACTGTCAGTCGTATATTTTCTTCACCTTCATGCCCTCGACCTAGTTGTATCAAACGCGCAATTTCATTCATCACACGTCCGGGAATAATACATGTCACATCTACATCTTCTCCTTGAGACAGGGGTATACGTGTCTCAGAGAGGCGATACGAGTCAGTTGCAGCCATCAACAATCCTTGATAACGCTCACTATTGAATCGACAAAATACTCCTGAAAACTCTGGTCGTATCTCATTTTTTGCACAAGAAACTACTACACGCCCAATTGCCTCTCGAAACGGTTCTGCTTTTATAAGGTATGTGTGCCCTTCTTCAATTCCTGGGATAACAGGAAATTCATCGGCAGGAAAACCCTTTATTTTTGTTTCAGATCCAGAAGAGCGAACTACCAATTCGTTTCCTTCAAGTGAAAGCTCAACCTGATCATTAGTAAGTAAACGGACATATTCAGTGAGTGTGCGTGCAGGGACAGTAAAGGTACCTGTTTCTTCAACTTTTGCTCGAATATGTGTTTTGATTGAAACTTCGAGATTCGTAGCGCTTATCTCTACCCCTGATTCATGTGCTCGAAGTAATACATTTTGTAATATAGGTAAGTTTGCATGTCTTCCTGCAAATGAGTTTGCAATCTCTAGACTATATAATAAATTTTCTCGTGTGGATGTTAATTTCATATTTCTTTCTTTTTAATATATATAATCCAGTAGATATTAATAGAGTCTGTGGATACGGTAGATAAATTACTTTTTAGGCTGTGTTGAGAATAAAATTTTATTTTTTGATGGGGATAATGAGCGTATATAAAAGGAATAAAAAGTGTGTGTATTTTTTAGTATCCACGGATGGTGTGGAAAACTTTGAATTACGCACAGCGCCGTCCCCAACCAAAATACATATTTTTACCTTGGTTATGCACAGAATTTAGATTTTATTTGTGTATAACCGCTGTTTAATCATCTCCAAATCCTGTTTTAATTTCAGATCATTTTCTATTTCAGTGGATATTTTAGTATGTGCGTGCATGGCAGTGGTGTGATCGCGTCCACCGAGCTCTTCTCCGATACTTGGGTATGAAAGTTTTAACTCTTCTCTCATAAGGAACATAATGACTTGTCGAGGGAAGGCAAAACGTTTTTCACGACTTTTCCCCACGATATCCTCAAGCTTGAGATCATAAAACTTGATAACCTCTTCGATAAGATTTTTTGGTGTGAGAGAACGGCGCATGTTTTGTTCTTGGAAGCTTGAGAGGATATGACGAATAGATTCTTCAGTTGGAATCGTATTTTTGAGTTCATGAAAAGCAATGATTTTATTGAGTGCGCCTTCAAGCTCACGAATATTGCTCTGAACATTGGTAGCAATAAGGGTCTGGATATCTGGAGGAATTGGAAATTGACGTTCTTGTGCCTTCTTTTGAATAATTGCCATTCGGGTTTCTAGGTCTGGCGCAGAGATATCCGCAATCATTCCCCATTCGAATCGACTTCGAAGTCGGTCTTCGAGTGAAGGAATTGCTTTTGGAGGTCGATCACTGGTCATGACCACTTGTTTGCCTTGTTGATGAAGTTCATTGAAGGTGTGGAAAAATTCTTCTTGAGTTTGTTCTTTGCCCCCAATAAACTGAATATCATCGATAAGTAGGAGATCAACATTGCGGTATCGATCTTTGAATTCTTTTGCACGACCTTCTTTTACTGAGGCAACAAATTCGTTGGTGAATTTTTCAGAGCTAACGTAGAGAATTTTAACGTTAGGATTGGCTGCAAGCATGGTATGTCCAATTGCTTGGATGAGATGAGTCTTACCAAGACCAACTCCTCCATAAATAAAAAGAGGGTTATACGCATCGCCTGGTCGAGACGCCACTGCTTGGGCAGCTGCGTGTGCGAGTTCATTTCCTTTACCTACTACAAATGTTTCAAAAATGTATTTTGGATTAAGTCCAAATTGTTGAACGAGAAGAGCTTTTTTGGGTAATGGGGTAATTGGCGCGTGTATGATGGGAGCTCGAGGTGTTTCAGGTGATGAGGGAGTACATTCTTGTTCTTTGATATTTCTCATGTTATCAACAGTGTAATCAATTTTTTTCACTGGTTTCCCTGTCACCCGCTCAAGAATTTTAACAATAGTCGCATGGTATTTTTTTTCGAGCCAGCTTTTGGTAAATGCATTTGGAACACAGACTACGATATTTCCATTCTCATAGTTAGCAATACCTGTATTCTTAAACCAAGTAGTAAAGTTTGCTTTTGAGAGAGTGAGTTCAAATTCAGCAAGTACTGCCTGCCAGATCTCGTAGTTGGTCATAGGGTGTTGTTATGGGGTACATTGTAACACACAATATTGTGGGTAAGTATTTATAAGACTGTGCAAGAAGTGTATAGGGTGTGGATTACTTGTGGATAGTGTGGATAATATCAGAAATTATGAAATGTAACAAGTAAAAAACATTGACAACAGAGCGATTTTATTATTTACTATCGAGCGTCCTTGTGCGAACCGTAGGGGTTTGTATGGGAAAAACCTGTAACAGAGGAGTCCGTCATGTCGCAGTTACAGAAGATCAAGTTTCCGCGTCGTCGGGGTGGCAAGCGTGCCGAACAGGTCGTCCATGTGAGTGGGCAGATCGAGTGTCGTGTCGATGCGAGTGGTAGGTGCACCATCTTCAACAAGTCGAGGACCAAGCAGATGGTCTTCGGCAAGGTCGAGGGCGAGAGGATCGTCCCGCATCAGGCGATCCAGATCGATCCGCGTTCGCGTGGTGTGCTGCACTTCCACCTGAAGGACGGCAACCTGCAGGATCGCTACGGCTACAACCACATCGGTTGAGCCCACTGCATCTGCACTGAAGATCTCGCATCATCAACTTCCTTTACACAGGAAGCGTTGATGCGAGATCTTCCAAATTGACTAAAATTACAGATTTTTCTTGACAAAACACATAAAATAGTGTATAGTATATTTATTAGTAATCTCTAAAGGGGTCATGTTATATGCCTAAGCGAACATATCAGCCAAAAAAAAGAAAACGAGCAAAAACCCATGGTTTTAGAAAAAAAATGAAAACCAAAAATGGTCGCGACGTATTGAAGCGTCGACGAAATAAAGGCCGCAAACGATTGACCGTAAGTGATGAAAAGCGCGGTAAACGAACCAGAAAGACCCGATAAAAAAGACCCCGCCTTTGCTAGAGGCGGGGTTGTTGTTTATACTACTGAATGGGCGTGTCGAGAGGAGGGATACGCACCACAAATAGGGGATCTGGTCTTATCGAACCAGGTCCCCTCATAGCACATACCTGATATATATGTTGTCGCAAACATTTCGACTCAAACGAATGAAAGATTTTGAAATTCTCTTCAAAGAGGGTCGATTTGTGGCAGGGCGCATAGTGAATGCAAAGATATGGAAAATCGAGCCTGAAAAATATCCAAAACGTGGATATCAGGATACTGATTTGAAAGTGGGATTTGTTGCAAGTGTAAAACACGAAAAGCGAGCAGTAGCTCGTAATCGAGTAAAGAGACAAATGCGAGAGAGTGTGCGCCTGCTCGTGAAAGATAATAAAATTAAAAAAGGGAACTTCATTGCGTTTTTGTCTACCCCCGCAGTATTTAGTGCTACTACCGCAGAGATAAGCCAAGATATTGAATTAGTATTAAAAAAGGCGCGTTTGTACATATAATCAAGTTTTTTATTTAAATTATGCATTTTTTGCGTATAGTGATGGATATTCCCAAAAAAATAGTCTTATTTTTGATTCGTGTATATCAAAAAACTCTTTCGCCCGACCACGGGCCATTGAAAGAAAAATTTCCCCACGGCTATTGTCGATTTTATCCCACGTGCAGTGAGTATGGGTATCAGGTGGTTGAAAAATACGGAGTGATCCGGGGTGTTCCGAAGATGGTGTGGCGGATAATGCGGTGTAATCCGTGGTCAAAAGGCGGAGTAGACATGCCTTGACAGGAAGAGGTAAATAGTATTAAATAACTTGTTCTTTCGAACAAGTTATTTTGTCATGTATATCAGTGTGGCTATTAGTGTCCATAATATAAACACTGGTGTATGTGACAATGCGGGGTATGAACCTCGAAGGAGAGTGGATGTGGAAGGGAAGAAAGACAAGAAAGCATACTTGGTCGAGAAGATCACTCACCTCTCTGAGACGATCAGGGACAAGTGCCCGGGGTTGGCCTGGGAAGTCCAGGTCGGGAACGAGGAGATGGGATACGTGAAGTATTCCGAGGGGCGCGGTATCCACCGCTCGGAAAAGCTCCTCAAGGAGGAGGACATTCGGGATATTGTGCTCATACTCGATCAGCTTCGAGACCTCCTTAGGGAGGTTACTCGGCAGTACCAGGACCAGATGAGTCTGGAACGGATCATCGAGGAAGCTCAAAAGGCTCTCGACTGAGAACAAGGTTTTTTCTCCGTTTTGTAAAATGGAGAGAGGTTTAGCCGTACCTCTCAACAACGGCGCACCTCTGCCGATGTAATCGGTACTGATGAGTCCTGATGAAAAAAGGACGAAAGGTAAAATAAAACCACCGTATGGTGGGTTTTTATTTTTTATTCTCGTGAAAACATGGATATTTTTGTCTGCATGTCTAAGTTTCCATTTTCGAGAGATTGGTGTAGAGAGCTACGCAATGTGGAAATAACACACATCACCGTCTTTTACTTCATAATCCTTCCCTACTAAGAGCATCTTCCCTTTTTCTTTTACACCAGGCCAGCCACCAAGCTCTACAAAATCAGTAACACTCGCCACATCAGCTTTGATATATCCTTTGATAAAATCAGTATGGATAACCCCTGCTGCCTCTGGTCCGAGCGCACCTTTTGTCACTGTCCATGCACGAGTTTCTTGTTCACCAGAAGTAAAATATGTAATAAGATTGAGTAATTTGTATCCTGCAACAATCAATCGATCAAGTCCGGTTTCTTTCATTCCCAAGTCTTCCATAAAAAGTTTTGCATCCTCAGAAGAAAGTTCTGCGATTTCTGCTTCAATTTTTGCACTGATTTCAATATAAGGGGTAGTGCCAAAAATAGGAGTAAAATCAGTTTTTCCGATCATATCCTCTTTTACATTGACGACATACATCATGGGTTTCATAGTAAGTAGGTGTAGATCGCGAACAATCAATTTCTCTTCATCATTAAATTCAAGTTCTCGTGTGGGTTTTCCGGAGCTGAGATGGTGATTTAATCGTTCAAGTACTGAAATTTCAACTTCTTTCCCTTTAGCGGCCGCACCTTTTGCGTCTCGCTTTGTTTTTTCTAGTCGTTTTGAAACAGTTGCTAAGTCAGCAAGTGCGAGTTCGAGATTGATTACATCACTATCGTCTCGAGGGTCTACTTTTCCAGAAACATGAATAATATTTCCGTCTTCAAAAGCACGAACTACTTGCACAATTGCATCAGCTTCGCGGATATGTGTGAGAAATTTGTTTCCGAGACCTTCTCCTTCTGACGCGCCTTTTACAATACCTGCGATGTCTACAAATTGGATTGCAGTTGGAATGATTTTTCCAGATTTTGATGTAGTTGCAAGTGGAATTAGTCTGGCATCAGGAACTTCAACCACGCCAACGTTTGGTTCAATCGTACAAAAAGGATAATTTTGAGCATCAGCTTGTTTGCTTTTGGTGAGCGCATTGAAAAGTGTGGATTTTCCAACATTTGGGAGACCAACAATACCAATCGATAACATACTAAAAAGTAATTAAGTAAGCGGAGTGTAGCAGAAAAAAATGAAAAAAACAAGTGTAAAATAAAAACGATCACGAAGATCGGTTAGAGTACGTAGTGAAACAGGTCCTGACGAGCGTCAAGACCTGTTTTTAGGCCGCTCCACCGTCTTCTCCTTCACTGGTGCGGTGTAGATGGAGACGTGGTTTGCGAGAGTGTTTGTAAGGACTGTGAAGAGGTTTCCCGCCAGGAATACATCGTAAATGGGTATATCGTGGAGATGTGGGGGGAGGTATCGTGGCACGTGGTGAGAGTGGGGTGGCGCTGAATAGATCGTCTTCATGTTCGATCGAGATGACCTTGATATTGAAGAAAAAACGACCATTTTCATGCGAAATTGTTCTGACAGCACGTGCAATCTGATGATGAGTACGGGGTGAAGAAAGTTCGTCTGAGGTGTGGCTATTAATCGCAACTCGAACATGAGTGTAGAGATTGAAAGCGCACCCATTTCTGGTGTAGTGGAGATCAATCCACTCAACCAAGATCTTCACACGCATGCGCATGCCATCTTTGGACGGTGCACGATAGATGTACGAATCAGAGTTGATCAGATGTGTATCGTAGTGGATAAAGATCTGCCAGGGCCATTTGAGGTGAATACCAGGTGTGAGTCCTCGGAATCGAGTGCGAGTCTGTCTGATCGCAACTGAATTACGAGGGACCAAGGTGAATGAGTGTATCGTCACGATAAGAATGCACAGGCACAGAATAGCGGTAGTAACGTCCATGGTCACGTCCTTGTGGGTTGGAAAAGAGCCAAACGTACCGTAGCATATGGGTATAAAAAAATAAAGAGAGCAAGTACAATATTTATTGTACGACACTTTTTATTTGCTTAATTAAAACAAAATTATATAAAAAGTTTGTTTTTTATAACACAAAAATTTGTACACATGCAGCTGTATCTGAGGAATTTTGAGCCCAATAAAAAACGGCGTATACGCTGTATATGATAGAAATCATATGGGATGTTTTGGTATTGTATGTAGAAATTTTGAAAGTTTGATGAGATGCGTAAATTGTCACAATGAAAAAATTCTACACGTATGTGCTAATAGTTGGTTATATATGATAAGTGATTAATTCAAATTCCCTCTTAGAGAATGCTAGTGGTGCCCCCACCACGAATCGAACGTGGATCTAGACGTTAGGAGTGTCTTGTTCTATCCATTGAACTATGGGGGCGTTTGTTTCATGTGAAACAGTGTCTCAGTTATCTACTACCCAAAAATATCTACGTGGATTGTATAATTGTATACAATAGTGTGTACATTCCTCTCACGGTGGCTTCATGAGTGATGCAATCAATATGTAATTCACCATTTTTAGTGCTCAGTGTATAGAGTGTGTCACTGGTAATGATAATCTCAATACTTTTGTATACATCTATGTGTACATTTGTGGTCGGAATCCATCGAAATAATGAGTGATCCGGGGCTATAGAAAGAGCTTGGTGAGTATCCGGAATATCAAATACGCAACAGGTTTGAGCATCTGTTCGGTGTTGAGATTTAATCGTAAGTAGTTCCTGAAGAGTTTTAGGGTCTGTGAGCGTTGGATTTAGGAGAGAAATGACCGAAATGTTGTTTGTATACAATATTCTATACAAATCCAAGACTTGAGATTTTCCGATGCGTTGTGAAAGAAAAGGATGCTGGAGCATTGTATACGAGGACTCGAGTTTTGGCAAGAGATTTTTGGCGTGTTCAAGGCGTGTATTCCAGATAGATTTTTCTTTTTCCAAATATTCAAAAATTTTTTTCGGATGTTTCACGTGAAACTCTGCAGGATGTGAATTATTTTTTTGTTCAATGAGTCCAAGCTCTATTAAGTGATCAAGTGAGTGATATCCGAGTGTGCGAGTAATTCCCGCACGATGAGTAATGGAGGATACTGAACCTTGACCAAGTTCAAGAAGTGCAAGATAGGTCTTTGCATCAGTCTCACTAAGTCCAAGTGCGATGAGTTCATTCACCTCAATCATAATTGTAAATTTAAATTTACAATAAATAATAATTAAGCTTAAAAATAGTATAACATAGTAAATTAATATTTACAAAATAGGATTACTATATATTGCACATACTACGAAACCACCTTGACAAAAGAAGTGTTTTATGGTATAATTTTTGGTCCTTACAACCAAGGACATGGAGGGTGTGATGAGTAAGAATAAGTTCGTGCAATGGATCGTGAGCACCTGGGTCGTGCAGGTGCTAATGCGTCTCGTATTCAGAGGGTGGTGCTTCGTTCGAAAGAACGACAAGCGCTTCATCGTCTCGGATCCACTCTCGTATGAGGGTGATTCGGACGCTGCGAGCGGCCATCATCATCTTAGGGAGTGGAATACCTGGATCTGCGTTCTTGTTCCCACTGCCTCGACCTACATCATGCTCGACATTCATACTGGACAGAGGTTCGTTCTTCTAGGGAAGAAGTTCTGCTCGGGTGAAATAGTCGCACTTAAAGTGGGTCACGAGGGTGCCTCGATACGGTTCGGTCATCCGAGCGGTGGTGGAATGAAGTACGCAGAGCCACCTCATCAGCTCGGTCGATGGAAAGGGAACAGGGATGAACTGACCCCCGAGATGGTTCAGAGGGGTATCACCCCAGACAAGATCATTTACATCTAAGCGCAACTTGTTGCGCTCCTTCCAATGGTACGGAAGTAAAACCGGTGCAAACTGCGGAGTTCTGCCAAAGAGCTCCGCCCAAACCAAAAGCACATCACACCAGTGGTGTCTTTTTGTTTTATATACCCTGTAGTATTGACAAAATGTACAAATTGTAGTATTTTGTTTAGTCCTAATTATGGGACCAGCAACAGCGAGGCAACCGTGTCGAACAAATCCAAGCGTAAAAATCATCAGAAGAAGCTCAAGGGGAATGGCCGGATATCTTTCGGCATCGTTCTCCTCGGGATGCTCGTGGTGACCGCGCTACTCCTGCTCATCTCCAAAGGGGGGTCGAACAAGCCGATCAAGACAAGTGCCCCTGTACAGCAGGGGTCGGCGACGCAGGTGTCCAGTCAGGTCAGGGGCCAGGATCTGGTTCCTCAACCTATGGAGATTCTACACAGCGTCAATAGTGTGGAAAGTCTACCTCAGGTTACTCCTGATCAACTGCGTGCGTCCGCAGATGTAATCCTGAAGCTCGAGAATAGTCCGGTTCTCTCTACCGCGGACGATCGAGAGATCTTTGATCTGCTGAAGGAATATGTGGCTGGGACGCGTAAAATCTACTGGACACTCGACTCAACACCACTCATCGCTAATGGAGCTCGTGCATCGGTAGCGATGGCGTTCAACTGTGTCGATGATAAACCAGGCGATAGCTTTGGTGTAGGTCCTGTGCAGTGGAATACGGAATTCGTGGCACTTGTGTTCTATCACGAGCTCAAGCATGCGGTCGACTGTCTGAAATACGAGCAGAAGCATGGTGTGCGCCGTGACCCAGACGACGTGAGCCATGAGGATGCAGAAAAAGTCGCATATGCGGCCCAAGTACGCTTTTTCGTGGCACTCTACTTACAGGGCATGCTGCCAAAGACCGTCAGCGGTTCTCCCTACGGAGATTTCGGGATCTTCGGCAATATGCAGGAAGTGTGGGGAGCGATTCTGAATAATCGGTTCGGGCAGTGGTACCGTCAAGCGAGTGCGACAACTGGGCATAAGAGTCCTGATCCTGAGGTTTACCTCAAGGTGGGTGACTAAATAGATCTTTATATATAAGCCTTCACGCATGTGGTGTGAATGGTTGGACGGAAAAAACTGGGGCGCACCGTCCGCCCCAAAAGACAAAAGCACATCACACCCGTGGTGTTTTTTTGTTCCTCGACTCGGGTGCACTCGCTCGGAATGACAAGAGGGAATCATTATGTTATTATGGATAATACTATGGATGGATTTTTATCAATTCTCATATTTATTGTTGGTGCAGTTGGGGCGGCAGTTGTTTGGTTTTTCTTTGGGAAAATTGGGAATGGGAAGAGGTAGGTGCAAGTTTTTGGTCAAAAATAAAATTATTATATTATGCAGACTGGATTATTATTGATATTTGGAATAGTACTACTCGTCATGCTCGGTGTAGTGTTATTAATGTACAAAAAAATAAAAGAGGAATTGAAGCCTGATGAGAATCCTGAGCAGGATAGGGCTATTTTTATGATGTTGCAACAGCAAATGCAAGATTTACAGAAAACCGTAGACACAAAAATTTCTGAAACCTACAAAATTGTGGGTGATGGCCAGCAACATTTACACCACACACTGCAAACGCAGTTTGCACAGAGTTCAAAAATTATTACGGACATCACTGAAAAACTCACCACATTAGATAAGACCAATCAGCAAGTGATCGGATTTTCGGCACAATTGAGTAATCTTGAAAAAGTATTAAAACATCAGAAGCAACGAGGAAATCTGGGTGAAGCAGGCCTCAATCTCGTGCTCGAGAACATGTTGCCACCAACAGCATTCAAAATGCAATACCAATTCGAAGATGGAGATACGGTGGACGCTGCGATAATTACCAAAGATGGATTGATTCCAGTCGATGCAAAATTTTCCCTTGATAATTATGAACGATTAATTCATGAGCCAGAAGGACCCAATCGTGATATGCTTGAAAAAGAGTTCAAAAATGATCTGAAGAAGCGAATTGATGAGACAAGTAAGTATATCAAGCCAAATGCAGGAACCTTGGAGTTTGCGTTCATGTTTATTCCGTCTGAAGCTATTTATTATGATCTCTTGATTAATGAGGTGGGTGCGGTGAAAGTAAATACGCGCAATCTGATAGACTATGCATTCAATGAGCGAAAAGTGATTATCGTGTCACCAACAACATTTGCTGCATATCTTCAAACAGTTCTCCAAGGACTTCGAGCACTCAAAATTGAGGAAGGGGCAAAAGCTATCAAGAAGAATGTGGAGATGCTTGGAAAACATATCAATGCATATGAAGAATATATGAAAAAGCTGGGTGTGAGTATGACCACGACGGTTAATCATTTCAATACCGCGTACAAAGAACTTGGAAAAATCGATAAAGATGTGGTCAGGATCACAGGCGCTACTGGAAAAGCAGTCACTCCAGAACTTCTTGACAAACCTCAGCTTGACAATTAGGCTACATTAAGCTATACTTTTATCACTCTCACAGTTTATTTAAAAAAATCCGAAGTAATTAAATTCTTTCTAGATTTCTGCGTTCGCAGGAATGACAAGAAAATTATATACGTATAGTATGCCAATTTTGAGAAATGCGAAGAAAGCACTTCGCCAATCAAAACGACGCGAAGCTGAAAACCTAGTTTTCAAGAAAGCGTACAAAGAAGCTTTGAAAAAAGCACGAACTGCAGTAGAAAAGCGCGAAAAAGATGTGATGGAAAAAATCACACTTGCTCAGAAGAAACTTGATAAAGCGGTAAAGAAAGGTGTGTTGAAGCAGAATACCGCATCACGATACTTGTCACGAATGACTGCAAAAGCACATAAGCTTGTAAAAAAAGCATAAAAAAACTATAATCCTCATACTAATGCATGAGGATTATTTTTTTATTTAGTATATGGGAGAAAAACCAAAATATCATCCAGAGGAAGCTGCTCAGAAAAAAACACGAAGTGGAAGTAGGGTAGAAAGTAAGACTAAAATTTTTGTAAGTGAAAAAGGTGATATGGGAGATTTTATCCATTCAGAAAAACTTCGTGAAGTAGTGGATAATATTTTTGCCGAAGCATCAACGAGACTTGTGCCTGAGGTCGTGGATAATATCAAAACTCAATTTGAGCGATCAGTGGTACGGGGTTTACGAACCATTGCTCAACAAAAAGAAGAAGATCGTACATACGACGTATCTGTTGCAAAAGGATCGTTCTATTCAGCAAAAATTGAAATGTTAAAACATTTGGTAGAGTCAGCAATTACTAATAGTAATAGTGATAAAAAGGAAGAGCGACTTATACCAGAATTGAAAACACGAAATAAGATGGAAGAAGCATTTCAAAGTATGCTTCTCACGTTGGAAGAGGGGGAAAAGATGGTGCTTGTATCTTTCGATCTTGATGGATTTAAAAAAATAAATGATACGCTGGGACACGAAATGGGAGATCGAGTATTGCGTTCTTTTGGTGTTTCTCTATTCAAGGCACCTCGTCCTGATGATTCGGTTGCGCATTACAGTGGTGATGAATTTGGTGTATTGCTAAAAATGCCTGTACAAGTCTCTTCTCCGGGTGAAGTTGTGTCACGAATTGTGAATGCTGCACAAGAAGATCCTGATCGTCCTATTGGTGGAAAACAAGAGGTGAGTACGGGTTTTGTGGAAGTGCAGTATCAGGATAAAGAAACGGTTGATTTTATTGCTGCACGAGATCGAGCTGATGAGGCTGCAGAAATTTCAAAATCTCTTGATATTTTATTGCAAATGAGAGGTGAGGAATCCAGTTCAGTGAGACGAATTGTAGAATATTCAAAAATCGAAGAAGAAAAAAAGCGCTACTCACCAGAAGAATGGTCAGTTGCGCATAAAGTTCGAGGATTAAAGCGAGAATTTGGTTCGAAATTATCACTTTCGCAAATGGCAGGGTTGGTCCGGATGATAGAAAATGGAGTATTGCAGAAAATGTTGAGTGATCAGGGAATTGAGTAATCCTAGAGCGTACAAATTTTTCCTACTAAGACATCAATTGAAACCGGCATAGAACCTTTGCCGGTTTTTGTATCGTGATCGAGAGTAAGTAAATCTGTGTAAAATTTTTTGAGAGTATCAAGGGGATATGAGTGGAGTAGTGGAATTGTTTTTTTGACCACAAATGGGTGTAGTCCGAGGGATGTGGCGAGGACATCTAGAGGAGTAGCGGGACTTCTCGTGAGTACATCTTTCAATTCAAGCATGATTCGAAATTGTCTGATAAGCATTGCAAAGATATATTGAGCATCCTCACCTTTTTCATACTGCTCACGAATCATAGAAAATACACGTTCCGGTTTTTTTGTGACAATGGCGTCGATTAAATTAAAAATATTGTCATCCCCGGTCTCACGAAGAAAAAGTTTTACAATATCGAGTGAACAGGGTGTGTGAGCACAGTACTGGGCGAGTTGTTCGATGAGTGAATGCAGGAACCACGTATCCCCTTTGGAATGAGTCGTAATATAGTCGAGACTAATACGATCGAGCTCGAGTCCACGTTCTTTTGCATATGTAATAATCCAGTTTTTGAGTTCAGATCCGGTTAGAAGGTCAAAACGTTGTGCATATTTTGTTTCACCTAGTTTTTTGAGCAGCTCTTTTTGCAATTTTGCTTTGTGGGTGTCTATTTTTTCATATAAGACACAAATTGTTGTTGCGGGAATTTCGTGTTCTTGAGAAAGCATGTGTTGAATTTTTTCATGTAATTCAGCATGTTTTGATTCGAGTGCGTGTTCGATAATTACCATGCGTTTTTCTGCTAGAAAAGGAACACCATGAAGTTCGGTCATGATGACACGTGGTTTTTCGGTGAGTGCGTCAAGATGGATAACATTATATCCTGAAGGATCTCGATCGGTTTTGAATTTAGCAATCATTTTACGGAGTGATTCTTTGCTCCGAAAAGTGTCTTTTCCGTACAGAAAAATAATCATAGTATGAGCAGAAAATAGGTGCGAGGTGCATTGTACCTCGTTTTTTGGCATTATTCAATTTTTGTGCCAACGTGGTATACTGTATGCATATTTTTATTTTTTGTGTATGCATACTGTTGATGAGCGATACGATATTGAACGACATTATGAATTACTGAAGACCAAAAAGAGAAGTGTAGGAGAACGTGCTGCAGACAAGATGACTGAGTTTTTGGGAAGTTGGAAATTTATTATTAGTTTTGGCGTATTTTTAATCGCATGGATTGTATTGAATGTGCTCGTGGTGTGGCTGCGATGGGATGAGTACCCCTTTATTTTACTTAATTTGGCATTATCATGTCTTGCTGCAATGCAAGCGCCAATTATTATGATGAGCCAGAATCGTCAGAATAATCGAGATCGTGTGCAAGCAAAATACGATCTCGCAATCAATCGGAAAGCTGAGCGTGAGATCGAGGAGTTGCAGGCAGAAATTAAAAAAATTCAAAAAAAACTTGATCGACTACTCGATCGTGCCTGATGAACGTCATGCGTACTTGAAATACATGAAATAATCGGGTAGACTACTGACTATAATATAGTCTACATAATTAATATACTGATATATGAATTGGAATCATCCAAAAAAATGTCTTAACTGGGGACTTCTTGCACTTCGAATTTCGGTCGGTGTGGTTTTTGTGTATCACGGTTGGATGAAGTTGTCTGGAATGGAAGGAACGATTGGTATGATGCAGGGTATTGGATTACCACTACCAGCTTTTTGGGCATGGTTCGTGGCACTGCTTGAATTTGGTGGAGGTATTGCGATTATTCTCGGATTATTCAATCGTGTAGTAACAGCACTTTTGGCAATCACGATGGTAGTGGCACTGCTCACCGTCCATACCAAGATGCCATACGGAGGAGCAACTGAACTCCCGATAGTATTATTGGGCGCACTCCTTGCGCTTCATACCACTGGCGCAGGAAAATTTGCAGTAATGGGGAATGCTGCTCAGTGTGAGTGTGGAAAGTCTGATGATGAATGCTGTGGTGGTGGATGTGCGCATGAGCACGAAGACGAAAAAAAGTAAGTGATAACAAACAAAAAAACCACTCGCATCCGGGTGGTTTTCTAATACAAGCTATGTTATTGTAGTGTGTGCACACTGCGTCGAAAGAACATATGCCTCTGGTCAATAAGGTGGACTGCCTGCTATACTACGCACACGATAAATAACATATATGTCACAAAACACACACACAAAAATCGTTATATTGGGAACAGGAATTGGAGGGTATGAAGCATTTAGAACCGTACGTCGAGAAATCAAAAAAGCAAATATTAATGCTGAGATTACTATTGTAGATAAAAATAATTATTTTACGTTTGTACCACTTTTGCATGAAGTAGCTACAGGATCGGTAGAATCTACTCACGCATCTATTCCCTTGAGAGAGTTGGTATATAATACAAACCACCGATTTATACAAGCACGAGTGGAGAGTGTTGATCGAGTAAAAAAAGAAATTCATACCTCAGGAGGTGTTATCGCGTACGATTATTGTGTGCTGGCACTCGGTAGCACGATTAATTATTTTGGTACACCTGGTGCTGATACGTATGCACACCATGTCCGTACCTTAGAAGATGCGCTACATCTGAAATATGCGCTGGTTCAAAAATTGGAAACGTGTGTACGTGATGAAATAGTCGTGACTATTGTGGGAGGCGGCTACACAGGAATCGAAATTGCAGGACAATATGCAACATTGCGTAATGGGGATATAGAAAAATTGTACCCACATAAAAAATTGCACGTGCGAATCATTGATCCAGGTACAAGCATTTTGTCACACATGAAAAAAGAAGTGCAAATACGAGTACGTCAACGACTTGAACAAATGGGTGTGGAATTTGTGTTTGGTTCCCCTGTTATTGAGGTCAAGCAAGATGGAGTAGTACTTGGTACAGGGGAAAAATTGGTAAGCGATATTGTGGTGTGGGCAGCTGGGTTTGGAAATATTGGACATCAATTTGTAGAAGAGGTAGCTTGTGAGAAGGGGCGGGTGCGAGTAGATGAACATCTTCGAATAATAGGGGATGAATATTGTTATGCAATCGGAGACATTGCATGTGCACGTACACAAGAAGGCGGTGTGCCGTATCCGCAGCTAGCAGAGGTGGCACACAAGCAGGGTAGATATGTAGGAAGACATATTGTATCTGCTATACACGAAAAGCCCATGAAACCATTCATATTTATCTCACGTGGACAATTGATGCCAGTGGGAGATTGGTATGGTGTTGCGGTGATAGGAAACCGCGCGATCTATGGATGGTTGGCGTGGTGGCTACGACGAACGGTGTATGTTATGTACATGCCAGGATTGTTACGAAAATTGAGAATCATATTCGATTGGACTATACATAGTTTTGGGTTTGGACATTTTATACATATTGAGAAAAAGTAAAAGCGCAAAACGCAAAAGAAAATACACGAGAAAATTTCGTGTATTTTTTGTATGTGTAGCATGTGGTTACTTTTTTGTTTTTTATTTTTAACTTTTTACGTGGTATGTGTTATAGTCAAAATACAGTCCGCTGGTAAAAGGAGGGGCGGATGTAGACTCGTGTTCCGTAGGATAAGGAACAATGGTTCGGTGGGCTGTTGTTCCAACGAGCATGTGCTTTCCTGCTGGAGACATGAGAAACGAGGGTCACCGTGTTCGAGATAATAGTGACATTCGGGACTGTGCCGGAAGTGCCGGCAGGTCATAAAAAGTACAAACGGCACAACGACACGCTCGTGGTGTATTCGTACAACAGAAAACCTGATGAATGGGATGCCCCTGAGCTCATCTACAGGAATTTCTGTCTTCACGAACTCATCCGAGCTGATACGCTGTACGTCTACGTCGGAGACGTCGAGCAGGCATGTATAACTCGAGAGCAATCATGGCTTCTGGTTCGTCGCATCCTCAAAGATCTCAATGGTCACAAAAAAGAGGTTGTGGTCGTGACCAGTTTCGAAGAACTCGATCCCGAAAGTCGGGAAAAGGAGTGTCACGAAGCCCAGGTGCTCGGGGTTCGGGTGGTCGAACTGAAAGGAGTGTCGGCGGAGAAGTTCTTTGTCGATATTTTCCGGAAGTATCGTCCGGGAGTCTGACGCTGCTATAGCCAGGGACAAGAGACGGCGCAATCGCGCTTTCCTTGTACCCTGGCAGTTTCATTTTTATAGTTACTTCATCTCTCCCCATCGAGTACCGATTTCCACTTCTACATCAATCGGCACGTGTAATGTTGCAACATTTTGCATTTCATATTTTACAATTTCTGCAACAATTTCGGCATATTTTTCTTCAACTTCGAGCACTAATTCATCGTGTACCTGAAGTGTCATCCATACATGGGCTTGAAGTAATTTTTCTGCAGTCAGTCGACGATATACTGCAATCATGGCCATCTTCATGAGGTCGGCTGCAGTACCCTGGATCGGCATATTGATTGCCATGCGTTCACCTGCGGCAACAATTTGACGATTCGGAGAATTGAGTTCTGGGATATATCGTCTACGTCCGAATAATGTTTCGACGTACCCGGTTTCTTTTGCTCGAAGAAGTGTTTCATCAAGATATTTTTTTACCCCTGAAAAAGCTTCAAAATATTTTTTGATAAATTCTTTTGCTTCCCATTGGGTGATTCCGGTACGTGCAGAGAGTCCGAATGCGCCCATGCCGTACAAGACACCGAAATTTACTTCTTTTGCAGATCTACGAATATCTTTCGTAACATCTTTGAGAGGAATATTATGAATTGCGGCTGCGGTCGCCGTGTGAATGTCTTCATTTTTTGCAAAAATTTCTATCATGCGCTCATCATGAGCAAGACTTGCGACAATGCGTAATTCAATTTGAGAATAATCTGCAGAGATTAACTGATGACCGGGCTCAGCAATAAATGCTTTGCGAACATCTTTTCCAAGTTCAGTTCTAATAGGAATATTTTGCAAATTAGGATCAATACTCGAAAGTCTCCCGGTCGCAGCAACAGCTTGTTGGAAGGTGGTATGGATTCGTCCAGTGTGTGGGTGTACGAGGTTTGGTAACACGTCGATATAGGTATTACGAAGTTTTTCTACTTCACGATATTCTTCGATAAAAGGAATGATTGGATGCAGCTCGCGAAGTTTTTCGAGCTCACTTGCTGCGGTTGAATACCCGGTCTTTCCTTTTTTGATGAGGTCGGTAGGAAGTTGAAGAGTGTCAAATAATATGTCTCTAAGTTGAGATGATGAGGACACATTGAATTCGGTACCGGCTTCTTTCCATATTTTGTGTTCGAGTGTTTTGATTGTTTCTGCGATACGTTCTGAAAGTCTGCCGAGCATGGGTACATCGATTGCCACGCCGGTGAGTTCCATGTGTGCGAGAACGGGAATAAGTGCCATTTCTACAGAATCAAAGAGTTTACGTTCAGCATCATCTGAAAGAGCGTGTTCGTATTTTTCTTTGATTTTATACATGACAAATAATTCCTGCGCGACAAGCTTTGGGTCAATGCCAAAAAGTGAGGATTGTTCTGTGTGAGGTAATTCAATGCCGAGCTCTCTAAGAGCAATAGATTCCATGTCATGTGCTCGAGTGCTGGAATTGAGCAGATAGGATGCTATCATGATGTCGAAAAGTGAAGCGGTGAACACCTGTCCAGCATGAAGATAACATTTCACAAACTGTTTGATATCGTGCCCGATCACTGTTACGTCTGGATGATTGATCGAAACTGTCGACAATAATTCGATCGGAATCAGCCATGCCGTGTCTCCGACAACGCACACGATACAGATACACGGAGAAGTGAGAATATTTCCCTGATCATGCTGAAAACAGGGCTTACATACGACTTCGTGATGGAGCGAAATGAGACGATTCAGTTCAGTGACATTTTTTTTGTCTACCGTAATTACTTCGGGGACAATAATCTTTTTTTCTTTTTTTGTAAGTTTTTTAGTCGTAGTTTCTTCTGTGTGTCCACCGAGACGTTTTACGAGTGAATAGAATCCGAATTTTTTAAATAATTCAATTACATCTTCTCGTTTGTATGAAGTGGTCTGCATTTCTGTGAGGGAGTACGTAATGTCAGAAACATGTGTATCAATCGTTGCAAGCTTTTTACTCATGAACGCATTATCATACCCTTCGGTAAGTTTTTTTTGCACACTTGCAGATATTTTTTTGTCTCCCTTTTCAAGGGCGTCATAAATTTTTTCAAGAGAACCAAAATTCGCAATCAATTCTGTTGCGGTTTTTTCTCCGATCCCTTTTACTCCAGGAATATTATCAGAAGCATCTCCTCGGAGAGATTTGTAATCGATCATCTGTACTGGAGAAAATCCAAATTTTTCTTTTACATGAGTTTCGGTGAATAATTCGAAATCAGACATTCCTTTTTTGAGGAGATATACCTCGACGGTGTTTTCGTGTACGAGCTGGAGTAAATCTTTATCACCTGTTACCACAATGCACGTGATATCGGCGTGATCCTTAGTAATTTTTTTGGTAAGTGTGCCAATGAGATCGTCAGCCTCAAATCCGGTCTTGGTGTAAATCGGAATATTAAAACCTGTTACCAACTCGTGAACAAGGGGGATCTGATCATAGAGTGCTTGATCGGTCTTTACTCGAGTAGCTTTGTATTCTGTATAGATTTCATCTCGGAATGTTCCACCTGCTACGTCGAATGTGGTGACCAAATAGTCGGGTTTAAGGTCTCCCATGACCTTGAGAAGCATGGATGCAAATCCGTAGACCGCATTTACGAGAGTGCCGTCTGGGGCTGTAAGTGGGGGGAGGGCATGATACGCGCGGTGGATGATTGCATTTCCGTCGATAATGACAACTGTTTTATTGTTTTTTTGCATATAGATATTATTGTGAGGGTAGTATAGCTTAGTTTGGGAGTACAGGAAACCTATACCAGCTTTCTATTCTAAGTGAAGCGAAGAGTTTCTCAGCATGAGTACTGCTACTATACCTTCTTTAAGGGATCCTTCGCCTCGGGTGCACTCAGCTAAGGACGACAATAAAAAACTAG
This sequence comes from Candidatus Magasanikbacteria bacterium UBA922, assembly GCA_002293825.1. Taxonomy (GTDB): domain Bacteria; phylum Patescibacteriota; class Patescibacteriia; order Magasanikbacterales; family UBA922; genus UBA922. The sequence continues at coordinate 130,639 of DBDW01000009.1, forward strand.
GCTAGATTAAGCAAAATACTGCGCTGGAGGCCATGAACCTCCGGCCGGCGACCTTGCCAGAGCTGCTCGCGTTCGGGGCCAAGTACCCGGACAAACAGAAGGAGTTTCCGATCATGGCGCTCGGCTCCGTCTGGATCGATCCCGACGGTGATCGCCGCGTGCACTCCCTCGGTTGGGTCGAAGGCGAGCGCGAACTCCACTTGGGCTGGGACAAACCTGGCTACGTGTGGGGCGACTACTGCCGGTTCCTCGCGGTCAGCAAGTAGTACCTGGACCTTGGGATCTTGGGAAGTTCCCTTGGTCCCTTCCGCTCGATTTCCGAGCAACCCTGTACCATTCTGGTACAGGGTCTTTCATTTTTATAAGGTAAAAGCACCTTTGACATTTCTGTTACTTTTCGCTATAATCAGCAGACTTCTTATAGGTTAAATTTTTTCTATGGAACATATTAGTAAAAAACTCAAAGGCTCTGAGATGGAGCTCAAAATTACGGTAACTCCAGCTGAATATGAAAAGCACTTGAAAAAAGCAGCTGAGAGAATTTCTCATCGCACCGCAATCAAAGGATTTCGTAAAGGACATACTCCATACGAAGTGATTAAGCGAGAAATCGGCGAAATGCATATCATGAATGAAGCACTCGAAGATATTTTGCAGGAAACATTTTACAAAGCTGTAACCGAGGAAAAGCTAGATACGATCGGTATGCCCAAAATTAATATGGAGAAAATAGCTCCGGGCAATGATCTCGTCTACACTGCTGTAGTAGCACTACTTCCTGCTGTAACACTTCCAAAACTTGATAAAATCAAAGTGGAACATAAGGCAAAACCAGTAACCGAAACTGATATTGATGCAGTGATTGAAAACCTTACCAAAATGCAGGCGACTGAAGTGGTAAAAACAGGAGTGTCTACCGCACAAGACAAAGTAGTGATTGATATGGATCTCTTTGTAGATAAAGTGCCTATTGAAGGTGGACAGGCAAAAGACTATCAAGTGTATCTTTCTGAAAATCAGCACATTCCAGGATTCAATGAACATTTGGTCGGAGTTGCAAAAGACGAGGAAAAAGAATTCACCGTTCCGTTTCCGAAAGATTATTACAACAAAACACTTGCAGGAAAAGAGGGAACATTTAAAGTAAAAGTAAAAGAAGTATACGAACGACAATTTCCTGAGGTAAATGACGAATTTGCGAAAAAAGTGGGACAGGAGAGTGTGGTAAAACTTCGTGAACTTCTACAGCACAATCTCGAGCATGAAGCATTTCACAAGGCAGATGAAGTAGCAGAAATTGAAATGTTTGATGCACTGATCGACAAATCAACGTTTGAAGAAATTCCTGAGGTTTTGATTGATGCTGAACGTAAAAAAATGTTCTATGAACTCAAGCGGGACTTGGAGCGCAATGGAGTATCGGTCGAACAATATCTTGCTGATTTGAAAAAAAGTGAGGAAGATATACAGAAAGATTTTACCGAGCAGGCTACCAAGCGCGCAAAAGCAGCATTGGTATCACGACAGATCGCAAAAGAAGAAAATCTTAGCGTAACAGATGAAGAATTGCGTGCAGAAGTAGAGCGGATGAAAAAAGAATACAAAGACCATCCTGAATATCTCGAAAATCTTACCAAAGCAGAGGTGCAGGATTCGGTGCGTACTTATATGGTAAATCGTAAAGTAATTGAATTTTTGAAAGAAAAAATTCTTACGGGACGTCCGGAACACACTCACTAATAGTGAAAAAACAGATAGCGAAAGCTGTCTGTTTTTTTGTATTTTCCTCCCCCATAGGGGAGGGTAGGGAGGGGTCTGCTGAAGCCTTGAAGTATGATATAGTATATGTATTATTAGGAAAGGAGGGGTATGTCATACATGTATTCAAACAAGCGTTTTCTTATTGATAAACGAAGGAAACTACGAAAAAATCAAACCACTGCTGAACATGTTTTATGGCAGAGACTTCGTCGTAGTCAGTTTGGTGTAAAGTTTAGAAGACAGTTTAGTATCGGGTCATTTATTGTTGATTTTTATTGTCATGAATTAAAATTAATTATTGAGCTTGACGGATGGATTCACGGAGAAGAGGAATTTCGAGAGAAAGATAGTGTTCGACAACGAATGTTAGAATCACAAGGATATAAAATACGAAGATATAAGAATGAACAAATATGATACGAACTCAAATCAGTGTTACAGGATATTTGGAATGCAATTTATATCTTAAAAGATTGTTAGTTTTACATAATCCCGAAGCAAGACAAAATACCACACTTCGGCAGACCCCTCCCTACCCTCCCCTAATGGGGAGGAAATTAATACAATATGCGCCTCATTGTTACCGTAAAACCTCGTTCATCAAAAAATGAAGTGAGTAAAATTTCAGAGTCTGAATATCAAATTCGGTTGAGAGCGTCCCCTGTAGATGGGGAGGCAAATGAACAGTTAATTCGTGTATTGAGCGAACATTTTCGTATTCCTCGATCGAGAATTATGATTATACAAGGGCACACGAATAAGAAAAAAATAATTGAATTGCAATAAAATAAAGAGGAGAAAATAGGAGCTAGTTTTTTTTGAATTTCCAAATTTCACGACCCACAAATTGATCTGCACGTGAATAGAGGAGTGAATGGTGATCTGGTGAAAAAGGTACGATACTAAATCCGCGTTTCTCAATTTCATTATGTGCTAATGTGCGAATCCAGTCGGTGCCGTGTCTAAAAATAGGAATGATGAAAATTACAACCGCATGAGGAGAAAGAATTGTGTGAAATGAAGTGAAACTGTCGATAAATAATGTTTTTAATTCCTGCGCCTGTGTCTCTAGCGCGAGTCTACTTTCGTGTCCACGTAAGGGTGATCCCATGTAGGGCTCAGAAATAATTGCATCTACCGAGGATGGTTTGAAAATTTTTGAAAGTGTAGTAGCGGAGCCGAGATGTACGGCAGTGTGAGCTTTGCACTCGGGATGTTCTTTTCGAAACCATCCGATATTTGCAGTGGAATCTTCTACTGCTTTTTCAGAAGTGTCAGATCCAGAGACATGAGAATAGCCGAGTGAAAGTGCTTCGATGAGGACGGTACCAGAACCACAAAAGGGGTCGAGTAGATGTGCGTCGGATGGAACTTCTGCGAGATTGATCATCATGCGTGCAAGTTTTGGTGGAAGCATGCCACTTTTTGTATCAGCACGTGGACGGTCAAAGTCGCGACTACTGAAATTGGCAATGTCTTGAACTGCTTCGGTGACAAACCAGTCAGAACCAATTTTGAGTATGTCTCCTTTTTTTTCAATCAAATTATTGTGAATAATGGTTGCGGTATTTTTTGCTTCAATATATCGGACTGAACGACCGCGTGATTTGAGTTCTTTTTTGAGTTGCAATGCAAATTTTGAAGGAAATGAGCCAGAGAGTGAAAACTGGATTTTTCCGTCAGTAGCGTGTTCGAGATGATGGATCAGAGTGGCAAGATCGTGTTCACGAGATTCAATTTTTCGAGCAATTCGAATGGTGCCTCCTAGTGTACGCATGAGCAAAGATGCGTCTATAGGTGAAGGAGTTTCAATAATGAAAAAATCATTATTTCTTGTAATGGATGTATACGAGATTGAGTGAAGTTTTAGTACGGATAAAATTTCAGCGTGAGAGATGTGTGGCTGATGACCGAGTTCGTATGCGTAAGTAATCATAATGGATCTGATGAGCTGGGAGAAGACAGAGAAGTAGTGGTCGTAGGCATCGATATGGTAGTAGTTTCTGAGGTGGGAGTCGTGGTAATCGTATATCCGTAAAACGCGTCCCATTCGATAGGTAACAGAATAAAGGATTTTTTTTCTTTGTCAATGGTGTGTACACGTTCAAGAACTCCAAAATTGATTGGGGAAACTCGTTGGGAAAGATTTGCTACTTCGAGAGGAATTTCATTCATTCCGATTCGATTGGAAAGTGTATAGATAGTCCATGTGGCATAGCTGGCGATAGCAAGGCAGACACATCCCACAAATACACCGATCCATCGAAGTGTTCGTACATTTGCATATTCAGGAGGAGGTGCAGGTTCGCGGTTTGATTGTTTGGTAGAAAGGCGCATACAGACATTATGATGAGGTGCTGTTGAGAATCGCACTAAATTGAATGATGACGTGTGACTGAGTAGGATCACCATCTTTTACTTTTTCGATCGACATTTTAGGGATGATAAAATAATAGGGCAATTGTTCAAGACTTGCTAAATACGCACGTATATTAGAAAACGATCCTTGTGTTGCAAAATGGAATACATAATATCCGGCAAAATCTGGGGATCCTCCTTCTGCGTTGTACGATACAGAAAGCTCTTGCTCAACATTATGTGTCGAGGCAAGTGTTTCGAGACGTTTGATAATTTCATCTTCATCAGATCGGCTGATTGAAACAGCATCAAGGGTGGCTACGTTTGTCTCAATCTGATCTATTTCGGTGAGTGAGCGGCGAAGAAGTCTCAGACGCTCAAGTTCATTATTTTCTGATGTAATATGAGCGGCCATTGATTCGGTCGCTTGTCTAATAGATGCAAGTGCAGGGAGGATAAAAAAAATCACAATTGCTGATCCTGAAACAACAAAGAGAGAAATCGTGAGAGCAAGTTTTTGGGTAATGGTGAGTCGCATAACGTATAATCTATTTGGTGAGCGTTGCTTCAACAGTAAATGAAATTTGTTCGCGTTGTGTAAGATCTCCTGGAGGAATAACGATTGATTCAAGGAGAGGGAGTTCTGAAAGTTTTTTTTCGGTTGTCTCAAGTGTCTGGCGTGTATCAGCTACACCGACTAAGGAAAAACGATCATACTCATGATCAAAAGAGATCGAATGTACGATGACTCCGTTTGGAAGTGCATGAATAATAGTGTCGATACGCGGAGACCAGAGTACAAAACCTTGTTGTACCGCATCAACTTTTTTAAGTGTATTATTTGTTGATTCAATTTTTTTGACATCGTCATGATATGATGACGGGGTGCCCACGGTATGATATGAGAAGGCGTTTTGATAATCAATAAAAAATTTTTGTACAATAAGAAGCAAAGAAGCAAGAATTCCTAATAGTGCAAACACCACCGCACATGCACTTTTGATGTAAGTGAAGAGTGTGAGATGTCGTAAGTGCTTCTTTTTTGAAGCAGAGAGTACATTGATACGAATAGGGAACATCATATACTAGATGGTATCGCGTGTATTAAATGGGTTATCAGCAGCACGAAGTGCAAGTCCAATTGCAGTGGCATACGAGAGTGCGGTCGTATTATCAATTGGTGCACGTTTTGGGTCAATACCCAAATTTTTCCACACATTTCCCCGCACACAGTCAATACCGAGTTCTTCGGTAAGAAACGTATCTAGGTGCAAGAGATTGCATGATCCACCACATAGTACGATTCTCGTAATGCGATTTGCAGAGAGTGTATTATGTCCATAGTAGGAAGAGAGCGTGTGTGTAAGCGATTTTCTAAATTCTTTTACCTCTTTGATAAGAATGCTGGAAATTTTTTTATCTTTTGAAATATCAAGACCAATCTGTTTTTTTGCAACTTCGGCTTGTTCTTCTGAGAGTTTGGTACCGCTCATGATTGCACGAGTGAGAAGTTCTCCTGAAAAAGGAAGTACGGTACTAAATTGAATAATATCATGATCATAAATAATTACTTGTGTGCGGGTAGATCCGATATCAATAATTGCACGAGCCTCTTCATTGTATTGTTTTCGTGCAGTCACCATCGAGCGAGCCATTGCAACTTCTTCAATTTCAAGGGCCATTACACCGAGTCCGAGGCTTTCGAGTAAGTAGGTATAACTATCGGCGATACGTTTGGGAACCGCACCCACGAGAACTAGCTTTTCTGATGAAGAAGGGTTTTGGTGTACGATATGCCAATCAAGGGTGTAGTTATCGAGATCATCTACGGGTAAATATGTAGAGACGTATGGCGCAGGATCAAAAGCTTCCATATTTTCAAGTTGCAATTCTGGAATTGAAATAAGCTTGAGAAAACTATGATTTTCAGGTACAGAAGCTACGACCCATGGACTTTTGATCGGACGCTCGCCTTTTTTTGTTCCGTGAAGTAGTTTTGCGATTTCACGACGTACGAGTTCTGGTTGTTCAATAATACCATTGACAATGAGACCGGGGGCGAGCGAGCACATACGCATCGTAACAGGCTCAAATGCGGTTGTTCTCAGCCGAGGTGTATTTCTAAGTTGGACCAGTTTTACTGATCGGTCTCCGATATCAATACCAAATGCATGTGGAAATAAATGTATGAGCATGTGTTTAGAAACTTTGGGTGAGTGACATCATTGGCATGACTACCGCAACAGCGATTCCTGCCACACCAAGTCCGAGAAGAATAATGACAACAGGTTCGATAATGGTAGCAAAGTTTTTCATGATTTTGTCTACTTCTTCAGAATAAAATGAAGAAAGCTCCTGAAGTAGGTGATCGATTTCTCCTGTTTTTTCTCCTACCATAATCATCTCAGTTACCATGGGAGGGAATAAGGAGGGTTTTTGTGATAGGATTTCTGAAAGTTGCTCTCCTTTTGAGAGAGTCTGAGTTGCAGATTCTAGAGCTTCTCGATACAAAAGATTTTTGCATGTTTGAGAAGAGATGTGGAGTGCGTCGACAATTGGAATGGTGCTTTTTAAGAGTGATGCGAGTGTAATTGAGAATCGTGCAAGGTTTATTTTTTTTGAGATTGAACCCACGATAGGAAGTTTGAGGATGAGCGCATGAATAGAGCGTCTGAATGAAATATTTGATTTGAGAAGTGAGAAAAAAAGAACAGTAAGACCAATAATACCTGCAAAAATAAGTGTTAGATTGATCGGGTTTGCAAGAAAATTGGTAACCACAATAAGAATACGTGTCGCAAGTGGGAGTTCCGCATCAAATTCATCGAAGAGGGAAATAATTTTTGGTAATACCATGGTAACCATGAGAATACCAATAATAACAATTGCAGAAACCACGACAGCAGGATAAATCATGGCACCTTTGATACTCGATGTAAGTGCCTGGTTTTTTTTCATTTGAACGACAACTTGTTCCAATGATTCTTCAAGCTGTCCGGCAATTTCGCCAGAAGCGATCATGGTGGTTTGCAGTTCAGGAAAAATTTTAGGATATCGCTTGAGTGCATCACTCAGCTGATTTCCTTTTTCCACATATTCGGTAATGTCAGTAACAATGTAGAGCAATTTTTTATTTTGTGTTTCTTTGCTTAAGACATGGAGCCCCTCGACAAGAGAAAGACCTGCACGAATCATGGTGCGTAGATGATCAAGAAAAAAAATACGATCAACCATGGGAACTCGAGTAAGGTGTTCCATCATAAAGGCATCAATGCCGGTGAGTGTGGGAATGCGTTGTGTAGGAGAGGGTGAGGGTGTCATATATCAATCTTTGGTTGCACGCAAAATTTCTTCAATCGTGGTAATACCTTGTTTTGCTTTGAGAAAACCATCTTGAAATAACGTGATCATGCCATGTTTTAGGGCGTACGCTTTGATATCACTTGCAGTCGCGTTGGTATTGATAATTTTTTGGAGACCTTCATCAATTACCATGACTTCATAAATACCGATACGTCCTTTGTACCCAGACGTTCCACATTTTTTACATCCTTTTCCTCGGTAAAAGGTCATAGACTCAAGCCCTTTTTCTTTTGCAGTCAAAGGAATTCGATGTTGCTTGAATAATGCACCCATGGTTTTTTTATCAATAAGTTTGTGAATTTGCTTTAATTCTTTGCTTGCAAGTTTGAAGGAGTCTTTACAATGTGGGCAAATTTTTCTGACCAGTCGCTGAGCGATAATTATATTTGAGGTAAAGGCTACTAAAAAAGGAGGAATATCCATATCAAGCAGACGTGGAAGTGTGGTGGGGGCATCATTGGTGTGAAGTGTCGAAAGCACCAAATGACCAGTCATCGCAGCATGTATCGCAATTTCAGCTGTTTCTTTGTCTCGGATTTCTCCGACCATGATAATATCGGGGTCTTGGCGTAAAAACGCACGCAATCCTGATGCAAACGTGAATCCTGCTTTCGGATTGATTTGACTTTGATTGATGCCACCAACGTGGTATTCAATCGGGTCTTCGATGGTGCAGATGTTTACGTCTGGCTGATTGAGCATGCCGAGAATAGAGTAGAGCGTGGTTGTCTTTCCAGAACCTGTAGGGCCAGTGACAAGCACCATTCCGTGAGGTTTTTCAATCGATTCTTCAATTAATTCTTTGATTCCTGGTAAGAAACCAAGCTCATCAAGGGTGAGCGGTTTTTGTCCTTCATGCAGAAGACGCATGACGATTTTTTCACCATCATATACAGGAATGATCGATACACGAAACGAGAGCGTTTCTCCTTGAACCGAAATTTTGAATCGACCATCCTGAGGAATCATGTGTTCATCGATTTTTAGATTAGAGAGAATTTTGATACGAGCTACAATACCATTCTGTACGGCTTTCGGCAGGTGCATCATCTCTCTCAGAATACCATCAATTCTAAATCGTACCACCACATCTCCTTCTGTCGGTTCAATATGAATATCACTCGAGTTTTCAAAGACCGAATGTTCAAGGATGGTTTTTACAATATTGATAACAGGTATTTCTTCAGCTGCTTTTTTGAGATCCGTAGGGTTATTGTGAGAGAGTGGTTGACGTAACTCTTGTTTTAAGTCAAGTCGATATTTTCTCAAGCATTCTCTGATTTCTCGTGAGGTGGCTATAAACACTGCTACATTTTTTCGTGTTTTACGTTTGATAAATTCAATTGTTTGGATATCAGTAGGGTCGGTAAGTGCAACGCGTAATGTGTCTTCTGTTTTTTCAAACGCAATAATCGTATGTGCTTCTGCAAATGCTTCAGGGAGTTCGTGGAGTACTTCTGAAGGTATGTCTTTTCCTTTGAGTGAAACACGAGGGAACCCAAAAACCTCTGCAATACCGTCGTAGAGAGCATCTTCTTTTAGGATATTTTTTTCTACGAGGTATACCTCAAGATCCTTTCCTCTGCTTTTTGCTTCTTCAAGGTAGGTTTCGATATCTCCTGCGTTTAGTTTGAATTTTTTTATCAAGAGGAGCTTGAGTTCGTCCAATGGTAACATAAGAAAAATGGAATGAAATCCAATACACGAATACAGTATATCATATTTTTGATAAATAATCTCAAAATAAAAATATGTATTGAAGGGTGGTGTGGGGTGTGTATTTTAATATGTCAAAAATTCGGTCGATATGGATAGTTTTCATGCTTTTCCGCTCTGTTGACAAAAATTATGTTCCCTGATATAGTATGCGCGGTCGTAGATTGCACACAACATACCTTTTTGGTATAGGAAAACCGAGATTACGGTCAGTGCAATCAAAATAAACGGTGTTTTTGTATCTATAATTTATTTATCGTGATGTTCTAGGAGAAAATTATGAAAAAATACGAGATGCTCTGTGTCCTTCCAGGAACCCTCGCTGAAAATGAGGTTGCCCCAATGGTAGAACAAATCAAGGAACAGCTCACTGCACAAGGTGCTGAAGATGTGGTGATCCTAGATTTGGGAAAAAGCAGATTGGCATATCCAATCAAACATATCCGATACGGATATTTTGAACTGTTTACCTTCAACTTGGATCCTGTAAAGGTCCAGGTGCTTGAGAGAAACGTGCGCTTGCTCGGAGGAATTCTCCGTGTAAGTATCCATGTACATAATCCAAAACAAAAAGCAACAATTACCTTGGCCTCAGATCCAACAGCGCTTTCTGCTCCTCCACGTGAGGATGTTCGAGATCGTTCACGAACTGAAACCAAACGAGAAGTGGTGGCAAAAGATGTGGTCGCAACAGAAGAAAGTGAAGAAGCAAAACCAAAACTCAACCTCGAAAATATCGATGCAAAATTAGATGAATTGTTGCAGAAAGATATTGATAATGTATAATAGCAAATAAGACAAACGTCGTCCCCTAAACCAAGGAGGGTACGGCACTTATTTACTAACGTAGATCTCTATATGGATCTGAATCGAGCTACAATTCTCGGTCGCCTCACCCGTGACCCAGAAGTCAGAAGTACTCCTTCTGGACAAAGTGTCGCAAATATCGGTGTTGCAACGAGTAGGGTATGGAAAGATGCGTCAGGAACGCGTCAGGAACGTCCCGAATATCATAATGTGGTATTGTGGGGAAAACTTGCAGATATTGCGGGACAATATCTCGGAAAAGGACGTCGAGTATATATCGAAGGACGTCTTGAAACTCGAGATTGGACAGGTACTGATGGAGTAAAACGATATCGTACTGAAATTATCGCTGAAAATTTAATTATGTTGGACGCCTCACGAGGCAATACTCCACAAGCAGATACTTTTGGAGGTAGCCAGGATAGTGAACGCCCAGACCCTTCACAAGCTCCGAGTGAAGAAGAAATCAAAGTGGAAGACATTCCGTTTTAATTCATGAAGTAGTGTATGAAATTAATGAAAGGAAAAAACAGTAAAAAACGCACACAGTGTCATTTCTGTATCAATAAAGAAAAGCAGATTGACTTTAAAGATAATGAAGGATTGCGACGGTTCACCTCTTCATATATGAAGATTCAGCCTCGCAAGCGAAGTGGTTTGTGCGCTAAACATCAGAGACAAATTGCTCGTGCTATCAAGCAGGCACGTATTGCAGGACTCCTCGCATTCGTTCCTAAATAAAAGTAATTTGAGAAAAAATACTCGAGAAATCGAGTATTTTTTTTGTTATTTTTTCGTAGATATTTTTTCAGATTTTTATTACAGTATGATATACTTACAAAAAATATACTTGTGTATATATGGAACAAGAAAAAATAGTGAGATCACCTGAACGTGAGCGAGTGGTAGAGACAAAAGAAGATGTAGAATTGTCTGAAGAAATTAAGGCAGCTGCTGCACGTGAGCGTGTGGAATATCTGACAAAAGAAGTTTCCAAAGGAACACAGCAGATACAAAATATTATGCTGAATATGCAACAAGTACTTCAGGCACTTGCCGCAGTACGAGCGAGTCTTCAGCTCGAGAGTGTTTCTGATGATCCGAGTTCGATTGTCGAGGATAAAAGGCGGGTGGCTGAACTTAGAAAAAAAATTACTAAATATCAAGAAGAGCTTTTGGTAATGAAGCAAAAAATGGGAAATGTGCTTGGTGGTGAGGATGGAAATGACGTATTTGACGACAGTGATGTGCGAACACAGGCACACACACTGATGACTGAAGTAGAAAAAATATTAGATGATCAGACATAATTTTGATGCATGAAGTACCACATGCGTACACAGGGATTTACATTGGTCGAAGCAGTGGTAGCGCTGGGCGTTTTTGTAATTTTTGTGGTGGGAATCTATGGGAGTGTTCAGTTGAGTTTTTCATTGGTATATCAATCTCGTATACGAATTATCGGAACAGCACTATTGAATGAACGCATGGAGATTGTTCGCAATACATCATTTGAAAATGTGGGTATCAAGAATGGAAGCCCTGCTGGATTGTTTGAGCGAACGACCACAACCAATCGAAATGGGATGATTTTCGAGGTAACTCATACTATTAGAAATATTGATGATCCGTATGATGGTGTAATCGGAGGAACTCCTTCAGATATGGCACCTGCTGATTATAAATTTGTACAAATCGACGCACGGTGCTTGTCCTGTGGACAAGCAGAAGAGTTGTCGATGTACACCTATGTTGCACCAAAATATTTAGAAGGTAACTCAGATAATGGAGCACTATTTGTGCGAGTCATCAATGCATATGGTGATCCAGTGTCAGGTGCAATGGTGCGTGTGGTCAATACCACGACGAACCCGGTATATGATTTTTCTGATACTACTGATAGTGAAGGTTATTTACGAGTATATGATTTGGTGACGAGTACGGCGACATATATGGTAGAAGCGAGCAAATCTGGATACACACTTGATTATACACGATCTTCGACACTGGCAAATCCTAATCCAGTAACACCATTGGTGTCGGTCTTGAAACAGGCGGTGAGTAATTTGACATTGACGATCGATCAAGTGTCTTCATTGCAAGTAGTATCGCAAAATCCACAATGCGTATCAGTACCCAATGTAAATTTTTCAATACAAGGAACGCGTGTAATAGGAACTAATCCAGATGTATATTTAGCAGAAGGTGTGTATAGTACTGGACAATCAGCGTCACTTTCACTTCCGTTACCTTGGGATAAGTACCTGTTGGGAGTGGTAGAGTATGATCTTGTTGGAACCATTCCTGATGTACCTCTTTCATTGCTCCCAGGTTCTTCACAAAACGTTACACTGATCGTGGGATCAAATACCTCTCGATCACTTATGGTCTTAGCACGTCATCAAGGATCTCCTGTGGCAGGAGCGCGTGTGACCATTGCAGGACCGAATAATTTTTTGGTTGAAAAAACTACAGGTGTAGGAAGTGTGGCACAGACTGATTGGTCGCTTGGGGGAGGGAATGAACTATTTGGAGATGGTCGTGGGTATAGTACGATGAGTGGGGTCGATGTGACGAGTAATCCTGGGACAATAATACTGGCTCAGAATGGTGGAAATTTTGTACAGAGTGGGTACCTTGAATCCTCGACTATAGAGGTGGGAGAGAGCGCACGGTATATTCAGTGGTCGTGGGATCCGCTTACACAGCCATCCTCGACAACGGTACGATTACAGATTGCAACTGCCACATCGAGTAATGCAGAATGGAATTTTGTAGGTCCAGATGGAACAGGCTCTACTTTTTATACCGAAAATAATATTACGATTTCATCAATACACGATAATGATCGATTCATGCGGTATCGTATTTATATGGATACAGAAAATCAAGCAGCAACACCATTGGTGTCAGATATATCTTTTATATATACAAATGAATGTACGCCACCAGGGCAGACATATGTGGGGGGTCTCAGTCCGGGAACATATACTGTTACGATTGATGCAGATGGGTTTCATACATATCAGGACCAGCTAGAAATTACAGGAGACCAAGCACTTACTGCTGATTTGACTTCACTATGAAACATCATATAGATCGCACATGGGTACGAGGAATGTCTTTACTTGAGGTTTCGGTAGTGGTTGGAATTACCTTGGTGATTTTGATGGGTGCAGGAACATTTATCAGTCTCAGTTTCAAAGATCAGAAAATTCTTGATGATCAGCTATATGGACAGCGTGAAGCTCGGCGTATTGTAACTGAAATTACCAATGTTGTACGAACAGCAGAAGCTTCGAGCGTGGGCTCCTATCCGATCGCTACTGCAACCACCTCCACACTCACGTTATATGCAAATATTGATAGTGATTCATTGAGAGAGCGTGTACGATATTGGGTTACCGGAACCGAGTTGAGGAGAGGGATTCTGAAGCCGAGTGGAAATCCGTTGGCATATACTGGTACAGAGAATGTTACCGTACTTGCTCATGATGTTGAAAATATTGTCAAAGGAATTGATACGTTTCAATATTTTGACGAAAACTATATAGGAACCAGTGCTCCATTGCCGTTTCCAATAGTACTCCCCAATGTTCGTATGGTAAGAGTGGTGGTACAGATTGAAAAAGAAGAAAGTAGGAGTCCGGTACCAATTCGAGTAGAATCAATTACACAGATACGAAACTTAAAAACTAATTAAATTACTTCAACTGTTGTGTCACGATGTAGAATAAATATAGAGTAATTAGAAATTTTTTGTATGTCTCATCCACGAGGTACTACACTTCTCATTGTCATGGTATTTGGTTCAATTGCCTTTGTGTTGATGGTGTTAGGGTTACTCACCTATGCATTGTTTGAGCATCGTACGTCGATGCATGTGTATCGTAGAGATGCCGCGTTTCATGTGGCAGAAGCAGGGATTAATTATTATCGATGGCATCTCGCACACAATACGTCTGATTTTACTGATGGTACGGGATTGCCTGGTCCGTACGTCCATACCATTTCAGACAAGACCAATGCGGTGATTGGTGAATTTTCACTCACTATCTCTTCACCACTCCCGAATTCTTCAGTAATCGCAGTAGCGTCTACCGGATCGGTCCAGAATGGAATCAGTGATCGTACACTTCGTGTTCGATTGGGTTTTCCTTCCTTTACCGATAGTGCATTTATCGAAAATGCAGACATGTCGTTTAGTGCTACTACGCAAGTATTTGGAGAGGTAATGTCGAATGGAGGAATCAAATTCGATGGAACCACTGATTCGTGGGTAAAAAGTGCAAAGAACACCTATACGTATAATGGGCAAGTAAAGCCTGGTGTGTGGGGTACGGGAGGACCGCAGTACTATTGGCAGTTTCCAGTACCTGCTGCTGATTTTGGTTCTGTCTCTGCTGATCTTTCGGAATTACGCACTGCTGCCCAAAATGGAGGAAGATATTTTCCTCCACTGGGGAATGATGATGGATACCAGCTTGTGTTCAATAATACACAATACACCGTATATCGGGTGACAGCTACTGACTGTTTTTATCTCTATGATTATGACGAGTCTAGATGGCGTAGACGTTGTTATGATATCAGATCAAAAAGCTTATTGAATCCGGGCAATAGTAGTAATAGCACGTTTTCATTGCCTGCAAATGGAGTAATTTTTGTGGAAGAAAATGTATGGCTAGAAGGAACGGTCGACGGTAGGGTGACGATAGGAACTGGAAGTTTTCCTATTGCAGGAAGTTATAACGTGTTTATTCCAAACAATCTCTTGCAAAAGGAAAAATCAAGTGATGATGTGATTGGTATTATCACACAAGGAGATATTGTAATTCCATATAAAGCGCCAAATAATCTTGAAATCAATGCAGCCGCACTGTCACAGACAGGGCAAATTTATATGCCAAATTATAATTACACCAATCAATCACTCGCGCTCAAAAATTCACTTACTTTTTTCGGTTCACAAATTTCATATCGTGGAGGTGGATGGAAATATGTCACGGCACAAGGACAAGTGGTCGCAGGATATGTATTTACCAATCATGTATATGATGGAAATTTGAAGTATTATCCACCACCTGGATTTCCTACAGGATCTACCTATGAGCTGATTAGCTGGGAGGAGGTACAATAATTGTGCGTGTACAGTTGGTATTGTGTGGATGTGAGTTTTGAAATTTGGGTTTTGAACTTTTTTTGTGCTATACTAGACTCAATCATTTTTTTTCTATGCAAAAAGTTCGTAAAGGAGTTATCACGGTTGCAGGTCTTGGTACTCGATTTCTTCCTGCTACAAAAGCCATGCCAAAAGAAATGTTACCAGTGCTCGATAAGCCGGTGGTGCAGTACATTGTCGAAGAAATGGCCGCGAGCGGAATCACGGAAATTATTTTTGTGACGAGCTCGCAAAAACGAGCAATTGAGGATCATTTTGATCGTGATCGTGATTACGAGGCATATTTAGAACGACAAGGAAAATTGGACCGTATTCAATCATTAATTGATTTGAACAAAAAAGTAAGATTTTTTTATACGAGACAGTCAGAACCGCTGGGGAATGGCCACGCACTACTGTGTGCGAGAGAATTTATTGGTGATGAACCATTTGCCTTTTCAGACGGGGATAGTATTATCGATGCCAAAACTCCCGTGATTGCACAGTTACTGGATATTTTTTACAAAAAGAAATCATCAATTATCGGTGTACAAAAGATAGAGAGCAAAGAAGAAATGCAGAAATATGGAAATGTATATGGAAAACCACTCGGGAAAGGATTGTATCGAGTAAGTGAATTTAGAGAAAAACCTACGCTCGAGCACGTGTCTCCACATGGTCTTATTGTGGGAGGGATGCGATATATTTTGACATCAGATATTTGGAATATTTTACAGGAGCAAGGTACTGGTAAAGACGGAGAAATTTGGCTTGCCGACGCAGCACATACACTAGCAAAGAAGAAGAAATTTTTTGCATACGAATATGAAGGAGAATATTTTGATACGGGGAACAAGCTCGCACTATTGAAAACCGCAATTCATTTTGCCGAGAAAGAAGGATTGCTTTAATATCTTCGTGTATGGAAGTTGCTCGACAAATCAGAAGAATCGTTGCAACCATAGTTTTTGTATATGCATTCTTTTTATATGGCCCAGAGACTACATTGGCAGCTTCTAATGTGCAAAAAGAGCAAAAAGGAGAGGTAGATATCTATACATACACCACTGAATGTTCAAATTTGGGTAATACACTTGAAACTCTGCGATATATTATCACCCCACGAACACTTACCGACAGTGGTACAGCATATCTGTATCTTCATGGCAATGATAAACCGAATGCAAATCAATTGTGTGAAGGGGAGTATCGACTCTGTCAGATCGTAGGAGAAATACGAAATACAATTATTATTCCTCAAACTAAAGTTACAGGTAATAATGCGAGTCAAACAGTTAGTGCAGCGCAGGTACAATGTTTATTAAATGAGGCGCAGAACGTATTAGTTCAAAATCAAGTTTCTGCCCCACAGAGTTTTAAGATCGCTGCACATAGTGCTGGAAATTGGTTGGTACCAGCGGTATATGAATCAGGTCTTTCATTTGGTGATACATTAGTTTTTGATGGGTGTTATGGGTCGGGTAATCTTAATTTTTGTACACGAATTGCTAAAAAATTGCCAAGTGGAGCCAGGATGCATGTGTATTATCAAAAAGGTGCAGAGGGAACCGAAACTGGGTCGAAAGCAGCGAAACTAGCAAATCCTGAAAAAATGGATATTTACGAAGTAGTAGCTACTCATAAAGAAATTCCATACAGCTGTTTTTCGAGTCACATGAGTGCTGAAGGAAATTGTAGGGAAAAAGTAGTGTCAAAAAATAATGAACCAGTAGTTATAAGAAGTGGAAGCTGTGCCATCGATACAGGCTGTGGCGCAGGAGAAACGTGTGTAAGTAATGTATGCCAGCAAACACAGTCACCGATCGAGCCAGATCAGACACTAGGATCAGGTGGTGGCACACAGCAGGGTGCAGGACAAGCGAACAGTAGCAATTTGCGACAATATGCACAAAAGCTTAATCAACTAAAAGTTACCGATTTACCTCAATTGGTTGGAATTTTGATTCGAGGAGCATTGGGAATTATTGGGACAATTGCATTAGTGATGATTATTTATGGGGGAGTGTTGTGGATGACGGCACGAGGTAATTCAGAAACTCAGACCAAGGCGCAGAATACGATTGTGTGGGCCGCATTGGGAATTGTATTGATATTTGCGAGCTATGCATTGGTAGGATTTATATTTGAAATTTTCAAATAACGGTAGAATGTTTCAGGTTGTAAAAAATACAAGAGACGAGTGTTTAATATAAACTGTATGCGCATTCGGCGCAACGAACATACTATGAAAAAAAGAATCAAGACTCTCGTATCGTTGATCATGCTAAGTGGATTATTGGTAGTATCTGGTTTTGGGTGCAAAGGATTGAGTCAGCAGGAACGAGCTTCGCTTCGTCCAGTAACATTGAATTATTGGACGGTGTATGGAGATGTGGATCAATTGAGAACATATGCTGCCGAATATTCCACACAGTATCCACATGTGACGGTAAATATTCGTCAGGTGCGATATGAAGAGTTCGATTCATTGTTTACCAATGCACTCGCAGATGATGTGGGACCAGATATTGTATCGATGCATGTGCGATGGTTGAGAAAAAATGAGAGTAGATTGTCTCCTGCGCCATCTTCGATACAAGTATCTCGATTGGTAACCAAAAATCAATATACGAAAGAACAAGAAGTGGTAGTAGATACGATATCCTTGCCTCGAGAACGAGAAGTTCGAAATAACTATGTTCAGACCGTTGCAAAAGACGTGGTGTTTAATCAAAACATTTTTGGTTTTCCGATGGCACTGGATACGCTCGCATTATTTTATAATCAAACTATTTTGGATCGATCAGGTGTTGCTGAGGCTCCAAAGACGTGGGATGAATTTGTGCGAGCAGTACAACAAACGACCAAATTTAATGCCACGCTCGACATTATTCAATCTGGAGTAGCGATGGGAACATCGCAAAACATCGACAATTTTGCAGATATTGTGGCATTGCTCATGCTCCAGAGTGGTGTCACGATGGTAGAAGGAAATACCGTTACGTTTGGGTCAGGAGTAGAGAGAGATCAGACACGTACGCATCCTACGATTCGTGCACTCGATTTTTATACTGGATTTGCACGTGCGACTGCCGATCGATATAGCTGGAATGAGAAAATGCAAAATGCTTTTGATGAATTTGTGCGTGGACGCACAGCGTTTTTTATTGGATTTGCGTATGATTTCCCCCGACTTCAGGCTCGAGCACCTCAGCTCCCACTCAAGATTGCTCCGATTCCTCAATTGAATCCAGAGACGCCAGCGAATGTCGCAAATTATTGGGTGGAGTCAGTGGTGAAAAAATCAAAAAACCAGAATGAAGCATGGGGATTTGTACAGTTTATTACTTCAAAAGAAAAAGTGCGAGAATATGTGACAGCTACGTCGCGTCCAAGCCCATATCGAGAGCAGATTACGGCTCAACAAGAAAGTGAAATACTAGGTCCATTTGCGACCCAAGCATTATATGCAGATAACTGGTATCGAGGGCGTGAGGTAGATGTAGCGATAGGTGCGATGAAAGATTTGGTTACCGAATACTTGCGACAAGGAAATACACCCGAGGAGACATTGCGCAAAGATAGAACAGTGATAGTCAATACCGCTGCAAAAATTCAGCAAACGTATTAAAGATATATATGGTAATTAAAAAAATTTACGCCTATATTATTGCAGCAGTAATAATATTTCCTGTGTGGACAGGAGACATATTTGCGGCTGAAGAAGTGTGGCCAGTGAATCTCGGCACATTTCGATGTCCGGTGTCTCCAAAAGAAAATGAAAAAATAGCAATTTTTAAAATAATTAGACCCAATGGTGATGAGTTTCGAAATAATGGTAATGATAACGAACATTTTTCTGTGTCCACAAAACACCCGAAAGAAAATTATGGGGATTTTTTTTGTGTTACAGTTTCCAAAGATGCGACATCTGCTACCTGGAATCAATTAGTTGCTGGGGTGGATAATAAAGGAGCTAAAGAAATAGTGTTGCAAAAATGGTATGACGATGATGTTGATCGACAATTTAAACCTACTTCGAATCAGCTGGGTGTGTGGGGTAGATTGGAAACTGCAGGTGATGCTGATGATATTACGTATCAATTAAAACAACATGAGGCTACCACAATGCTTGGGACAAATGAAGCCGTAAATCTTCGGCAGAGATATTATCTATACGGATTGGAAGATAGCCCAGAAGAAGTGTTTATTTATTTCATGAAAATAGCACAGAGTGGCGATTATCCACCGACTAATACAACGTGCCAGAGTAATCATGGAGCAAGTAAGGATCAATGTAATGCAGATGTTGCATGTCTCTGGTGGACAGCAGGAGCAAAATGTATTTCAAAGACAGATAGTTCGACAAAATGTAGTGATCTAGATCCAGATACGTGTAATGTGGTGTCTCATTGTAAAAAAGATCCTGCCAATAGTAGTGTGTGTACTGATAAAATGGTAGTGACTTCTCAGGCCGTAGAAGATATTATTGCAAGCACATATAAAAAACCAGATGGGTACACAGGACCACTTCCTGATTGTGCGTGGAATGGCTCATGTCGAAAAATAGAAGATCTCGTGGAATTGGGGGTAAATGTGGCGACGTGGTTATTTTCCGTGGTAGCAGGATTGGCGTTTGTCTTCTTTGTCTATGGAGGAATTACGATGATCATGTCTTTTGGTAATGCAGAGAAAGTGACGAAAGGAAAGCAGATTTTGGTCGCCGCAACAGTGGGTCTTATTATTACATTTTCCGCATACGCACTGATCGGATTTGTAGTGAAAGCAATTGGAATTCAATCGAATTTACTTCCTTTCTAGGGCAGTCTATATGAAAATATTTCTATATATACGGATGGGTATCGTAATAATCGGATGTCTTGGATTTGGCGGGATTGCGCACGGGCAATTAGATGCTCCATGCAGTACCGACGCACAGTGTATCGATCCTCCTGGATTGGTATGTGCACCAGATCCTGCAAATCCTGCCGAAGGTAGGTGTCAAGAACGAGATGCATTATTACCAGAGCAACAAACTTCTGCATGTTATATTTCTAATACAAAAACATGTTCGCAGTCGTCAAATGATATCGGTACGTGTCCCGCGGGTAAAAAATTTGCCACACTGGCACAGTGTGAACAGTACAAGCAAGATCAGAATCGACAACAAAATAATACTACTGGTGCCCGAGGAAATTGTGCCGCGGGACAAGATTGTGTCTCACTGGTGAATCCGCTCGGTTCAACGGACATAAAAATACTGATGGGAAATACAGTAAAAGTCGTAGTGGGAATAATTGGCACAATTGCATTTGTGGTATTTGTATACGGAGGATTTCAATGGCTCACAAGTGCGGGAAATTCAGAAAAAATTTCAAAAGGATTGCAAGCCATGCTCTGGGCGGGGATAGGTATTATTGTGGTTTTCAGTAGCTATGCTATACTTACGTTGATAATCGATACATTACAATCAGCACCATAACATACATTCAAAATTTCTATGAATAGAAAAAAATTGAAAGGGGGTGAGAAGTGTGAATAACATAATAACAACAGCAGTAAAGCATCGAAATGCATTCTTTGTTGGAATCGCTGCGTTGGTAAGCGTGTTCTCTCTCTCACCAGCAGTAACAAATGCACAGCCAAATCCTGATGTGGATTTTGGTCTAGAGCCAGTGCGAACTGAAATCAATGTTTCAACTGGAGAAAGTGATGCTCGCGTAGTAGTCGTTCGATTGATCAATCTTGCATTGACCTTTCTTGGACTCGTTGCAGTAATTTTGATCCTGTGGGGTGGTTTCAAGTGGATGACCGCAGGTGGAAATGACGAGCAGGTAGGAGAAGCAAAGAAGATTATCATTGCATCAGTGATTGGTCTTGCGATCATTCTCTCTGCATACGCAATCGCGCAATTCTTTATCTCGAATATTGGCGCAGCAATTGATACCGGAGCTGCTCCTAATAGTACGAATTAGGAACATGAACCATATTTCTCTGAAATATGGTTTCAGAGTTTTCCCGGCTTAGAACAAGTAATTGAGTCGGGAAGGCTTTGATAGCGTCTGATTCTCGGGTTACGTGGATCTACATTTTTTCATGTGTATATATGAAATATTTAAAAATTTTTCTTCTTTCCCTCGTTGTTTTGATTGGGGTATGTGTGACATATGGTGCGGTCGTGTATGCACAGGGAGGATGTACGGATCCAAATGACATATTGGGTATTGATTGTGGACAAGCTACTGGATTGACCGCAGAAGATCCACGTATTCTCACGGTACGAATTATCAATTTTGCGCTTACATTTCTTGGAATTATTGGTGTGTGTATTGTGCTCTATGCGGGCTTCAAGTGGATGACTGCAGGTGGAAATGATGATCAGGTAGGGGAAGCAAAAAAAATGCTTATTTCAGCGGTAATTGGTCTCATTATTATCATGGTGTCCTACGCAGTGACGAGTTATATTATATGGGCATTGTGTGACACGACTGGTTCGTGCGGTCCTACATTTTGATACACATACTAACTTTCTTTCGTATGCGTCGTTCGATATCATTTTTCATGGGAATGTGTGTGGCACTCTTGGTCACAGTGTGTGTGCCGATGGTGGTATTCGCAAGCTTTGGTCTGAATGAGACGGCAGGAGCCGCTGGCCTTACTGGTTATGGCAATAGTGTGCCAAAAATTGTAGGAAATGTGATTGGTACATTGCTTTCAATGATTTCAGTCTTGTTTTTTGTATTAGTTCTCTACGGAGGAATTTTGTGGATGACTGCACGAGGCAATAGTGATCAGACAGGAAAAGCACTTAACACCATTATTGGTGCTACAATCGGAATTGTAATAGTGATGGGAGCGTATGCGCTTACTAATTTTGTATTCCAACTTGGAGGAAATACGGGGAATGGTGGGGGGAATTCTCCAAATGGTGGTAATGAAAATAATTCTCCTGTTGGAGATAATGGTTCACAATGGTGTCTTACCGCAGAA
>DBDW01000002.1 GCA_002293825.1 Candidatus Magasanikbacteria bacterium UBA922
AGATGTGTATAAGAGACAGTCTTAGAATAATGCTGTATCACCCACAACAAGCTCCCCGTACACCACCATAAAAAAGAATAAAAAAGAGTGGATGGTAGTGCAATACTCCACCACGAAGGAGTAGCGGTATTCATTTCAATCACAAACGGTAACAACGCTCCAACCACAAAATAAGAAATAAGCCATACTGCACTCACAATACCAACAAAAATTTGCACAAAAATAAAAAATGATGAATCAGATGATCTATCAGTAAAATACTGTGCTAAGAAAAATAATATAAGCGAAAGAACTGTTCCAAATAGTAAACCAATCAATGCATATTTTATTTGATTTTTTTTAGGAGGAAAAATTAGTTTCATGCTATTTTTTTTCTAATCGAGGAAAAAGAATTTCGCCTTTCTTAATTTTGGTACCTGACACTAATCGCCCCCACTGCATTTCTATCTCCAAATCTTCTAATTTATTCGTATCAATACCAAGTTGATCAAGAATTTTTGTTGCAGAAGTAGGAATAATTGGCAGAAGCGCAATTGCTATATGACGTAAATTTTCTGATAAATCATATAATAAACCAGTAGGATCTTCACCTTTTTTAACCATCTCCCAAGGTTTTTGAGTAGAAATTAAATTATCAAGTCCTGCGACCAGCCCATTTATAAGTCCAACAATACTGTCAAATGAATAATTCTCAAAATCTTCTTTATAGAGACGCCAGAAGTCAGAAACATAATCTATTCTCAATCCCCATTCTTTATTTTCAGGAATATCTCCACCATTATATTTCTCAATCATGGACAGTACTCGACTTGTCAGATTACCCACTCCATTTACCAAATGCGCAGTATAAAACTCCTCAAATCGTGCGTATGAAAAATCACCGTCCTGGGCAGCAGGAATCGCACCAAGCAGATAATAACGCACTGCATCAGTACCATATTTCTCCACCACCTCACGAGGATCGATCACATTACCCAGTGATTTACTAATTTTCTCTCCTTCAACCGTGACATATCCGTGAATAAAAATTTCAGTTGGTAATGGAACTCCTGCTGAAAGCAAAAACGCTGGCCAATACAACACATGAAATTTTCCAATTCCTTTCCCAATCACATGTACTACTTGACGGTCTTTTTCTTGTACCCAATATGCACCATACTTCTGTTCATCACCCCCATATCCGAGTGCAGTAATATAGTTTGACAATGCATCTACCCATACGTACATAATCTGAGACTCATCTCCTGGCACTGGCACTCCCCATCCGTGTGCCCGCTCGACAGATCGAGAAATACTGAAATCCTCGAGTCCGCGATCGATAAAGGCAAGCCATTCGTTTTTTCGAGCCTCGGGATAGATTTTGATTACGTTTTTTTCTACCAATTCTCGAAGTTGGTTCGAATAGTTACCTAATTTGAAAAAATAATTCTCTTCTTCTACAACATCACATGGTTTCTTGTGTTCAGGGCACACACTACCATCAATCAATTCATCTTCAGTATAAAATGCTTCACAACCGACACAATATAGTCCTTTATACTGTTTCTTGTACACATCTTCTGATTTAAATTGTCTCCAAAGCTTCTGAGCACCGATAAAATGTCTTTGCTCTGTCGTGCGAATAAAATCATCGTATGAAATATCAAGAATCGATTTTAATTCTTTGAATTTTTCAGCATGTTCATCGACAAATTTCGTGACATCTTCACCAATTTTTTCCGCAGCCTGCACATTCTTAAGTGAATTTTCGTCTGTTCCAGTCAAAAAAAACACATTCCGACCGACTAACCGTTCAAAACGTGCTCGAGCATCAGTCTGAACACATTCCAAAGCATAGCCAATATGCGGTTTGGCATTGACGTATGGAATTGCAGTTGAAATGTAGAATGGTTTTTTGGTGTTCATATTATTTTCTTTTTTGATCCTGAATCATAAACAAAATTTCTTAAAACATGTTTTCACATAACGTTCTAGAGTAAACGATGTGAAAAAATTTTAAACCACCTTCTTTTTTTCTCCATTGAGAGCGTGTCGTGCACCTTTTATTGACAAAACAAATGACACAAGAATTATTAAAGCTCCTACATAAATTAAAAACTTTGAGACCGCACTTTCCCAAAGCATTCCTGCAAACAAAATAGCTATCCCCGGTATAATAACCATTTTAATTATTTTGTTTTCCTGTTCAAAATGAAACTTGGTAAACTCTGAATCGATCTGTGTTAGCCACGATATCATGTATCCAAGTTCAAATAAATATCCTGACGCAGCTACGTATCGTTCTTGTTTTGTTGTATTACTTTTTTCCATATTGATTATCTGATAAATAAAATTTATTATTACACCTAACATTCGTCCAGAGTAACAATCCTAAGTTAATTACTATCTCTTACCCCGTACTACTACGACAAACTCCCCTTTTTCTGAAATGTTCATAGCCTTGACTTGTTCAATTGTTCCCGCATACGTTGTTTCAAATTTTTTCGTAAGCTCTCGACAAATGACTATCTGCCGATGTGGCTCAAGAATTTCACCAAGCTCACTAATACACTTCTTGATACGATGATTTGATTCATAAAACACAACGGTATATTCCGCATGTGCAACTTCTTCAAAAAAAGACTTTCTTCCTTTTTTATGCGGTGGAAAACCAAGAAATAGAAATTTGTCTGTCGGGAAACCTGAGATTGAAAGTGCAGAAATCACAGCACTTGCACCTGGAATCGGAATAATCTGACACGCTGGCAGTGCTTCGCGAACTTTTGAAATTAATATATTACCAGGATCACTAATTCCCGGTGTTCCTGCATCAGACACATATGCCAAGTTTTTACCACTACTCAAAAATTCAATAATTTCACCAATCACCGCATCAGTTGAATGATGGTGATAGCTTTTGGTTTCTTTTTTGAGATTGTAACGGGTAAGCAAATTCGCGGTAACCCGAGTATCTTCGCAGAGAATCAGATCGACCGAACCAAAAATTTCAAGCGCACGTGCTGAAATATCTGATAAATTACCAATTGGCGTAGCTACAATATAGAGGATTCCGGTAGTTTCCATAGATGCGCATATCCTAACACAAAAATGGCTAAAAGTAAATAAAACACACATAATAGTTAACCAATCATCAAACCTATGTTATAATAAAAAAACTAACGAAACTAATCTATGAAATTCTATAAAATACTCTTTCTTTGGTTTGCTCTACTTAGCCTTGCAACACCACACAGCCTTCTCGCGGCAACGTTTGACCCTAATTTTCTTATCAGTGACGAAGAAATGCAAAACTGGCAAAGTATGAACCGTGGAGATATCCAAGCATTTCTTACCGAAAAAGGAGGATTTATTGCCACCTACAGCGCACCCGATAAAAACGGTGTAGACCGACCAGCTTCAGAAATTATTTATCGCGCCTCGGTAGACAATAAAATAAATCCAAAATACGTTCTGGTAAAACTTCAAAAAGAACAAAGTCTGATAACTCACACCAACCCTACCCAGAAACAGCTAGACTGGGCGACTGGATATGGTGTATGTGACAGCTGTTCGATGAATGATCCTGCGATCCAAAAACACAAAGGATTCGGAATACAAGTCGACAGCGCAGCAGCAATCATCCGCTGGTATTATGATAATGTCCAGAGCCAAACATGGATCAAACGTGCACAGACACCGTATCTAATCGACAACACACCTGTAACACCTGCAAATCTTGCAACCGCGTTTCTTTACACCTACACTCCACACATTCAAGGAAATCAAAATTTTTGGAAGCTCTGGCAAGACTGGTTTGATCAAGTATATCCCAATGGATCGTTAATCAAAACCGCAGACAGCCCTGATGTGTATCTCATTCAAAATGGAGAAAAACGAAAATTCAAAAGCGCAACAGCATTAACCACTCGCTTTGACCCAAAATTGATCCTACAAGTGCCTCAAAGTGAACTTGCACGCTATGCTGATGGAAAAGATATCGCACTTCCCAACTATGCGATCGTGTTTGACGGGATAACCTACTACCTTCTTGATTATGATTTCAAACGTCCATTTGAAAATAGAGAGGTGCTCAGACAACTCGGTTTCAATCCAGAAGAAATTATTGACGTAACCCCAGATGAAATAGCCTCATACGACCTTGGAAAAACAATCTCTGGAAACAGTTCAGCTCCACTTGGAAGACTTATTCAGACCACTGAATCGAAAAATTTGTATTTCGTAGAAGATGGAGTAATGCATCCGATTTTTGATCCCGCTATCGCTCAAGTGAATTTCCCACATTTAGCAATAGAAAAAATGTCGGCAAGCCAACTCGCATCACTCAATCTTACGTTCGGATCGACGATCCTATTGAAAGACGGAACATTATTTGGAATAAAAGGATTTACTGAGATTTATGTTATTGAAAATGGGAAAAAAAGACATATCGCCAGTGAAGCAGTATTCAACGGACTTGGATATAATGCAAAAAATATCATCTGGATTAGTGAATATGTAGGAATGGCGCACGAAACCGGTGAACCTATTTACCTAAGAAATGCAACTACACCCAACACTGCCGTAGCACAGACCTCATCAGTAATAGTTCCACAAAAACCCACACAAACCATCTCACCAGAAACATCTACAATAAAAAATCCTGTAGATCTTATGGTGCGCACTCCTGCTGATCAAGTATCATACACAGGAAAAATATTCGAAACTCCTGTAGACGCCTATGTCGTCATGGATTACGACACCGGTACGATACACGCAGCAAAAAATGATACGGTAGTACGTCCGCTTGCCTCACTCACAAAACTCATGACTGCAAAAATTGTCATAGACAAAGGACTCCCCCTCCAAGAGGCAACAACCTACCAAGCTCGAGAACATAAATCAGCATATCATCGATACGCAATTGCTGAAGGAGATCGAATATTAAATAAAGATATATTCTATTCAATGCTTGTCTCCTCAAACAATACTGCAGCAGTAATGCTTGCACGCACACTGGGATACTCGATCGAGGAATTTGCAACTCTCATGAACGCTGAGGCACAAAAATTAGGACTTACAGGCATGTCATTTGTGGAGTCTTATGGATATAATATAAAAAACCAAGGATCAGCACGTGATGTCGCAAACCTATTCCGTGAAATTTTGAAAAATGATACGATAGCTTCAGCGCTTGGCACACCATCCCACAACTACTCAGAAATCACCAGTGTAGATGATACGACTAGTCATACCGAAAGTAATAGCAATGCACTACTTCGTCGGACAGGCCTGCCCTATCGAATCCTTGCAAGTAAAACTGGTTTTTTACACGAATCAGGGAGCTGTCTCGTACTACTCGTAGAACGCCCAAGTGACAATAAAAAATTTATTCTCGTGACCATGGGTAATCCTGATTTTGGCACTACTACCAGATTCGATGAGCCATCACGATTTGCTTCATGGGCAGTATCACATTTCTAAATCATACGCATATGCCTCTCGTATTTGCCGGAATTACCCCTCACTCACCAGTCCTTGTACCTGGAGTAGGACCTATTTCCCATGAAAAAGCAGTACAGACCACCGAGGCATTATCCACTCTCGAAGAGAATCTCTATGTGGCAAAACCACACATCTTGATCATATTGACTCCGCACACTGAAACCCATAGTGACACATTTACCGTAAATGCAAATACTAA
This sequence comes from Candidatus Magasanikbacteria bacterium UBA922, assembly GCA_002293825.1. Classification (GTDB taxonomy): domain Bacteria; phylum Patescibacteriota; class Patescibacteriia; order Magasanikbacterales; family UBA922; genus UBA922. Next base: position 5,681 of record DBDW01000002.1, read on the forward strand.
TTTTATCGGATCATTTGAGGAATTTGGCGATCATTCACTAAAAAACGCCTACCACGGCTCCCCTGATTTTGCAGCAAAACTCTCACACGCTACAAGTAAAGAAAATATCCCACTCAAACTAATCAGTCAGGAAAAACTTGATCACGGCACCACAGTTCCTTTATATTATCTAGCTTCACACCTACCACAAATCAAGGTACTTCCTGTGGGCCCCTCAGAACTTCCGCCGACCACTCATCTCGCATTTGGTAACCTCATAAAAGAAGTGTGCATGGAATCAGACAAACGAGTGGCAATTATTGCGTCAGCAAATCTATCACATGGTCTCACCACAGATTCTCCAGCAGGATTTCGAAAAGAAGGAGAAAAATTCGACCAATCAATCATCGAACTCCTACAATCTCACAATACTACCGGCATTGTAACACTCTCACCAGAACTCGTAGAAAAAGCAGCTGAGACAGGATACACATCACTCCTCATCTTGCTCGGTGTTCTAAAAAATGTAAACTACGAATTCAAAAACCTTGCATACGAATACCCTTTTGGCGTAGGATACCTCACGGCAGAGTTTATTTTTTCATAATCTACCTGTGATTGCACGAATTGTTCCGGTCAAGCGATCCCCTCGCACTGTCTCAGTTTTTGATTATCTGATCCCAGACACACTAGTGCCAGTGGCACAGGTGGGACAACTCGTAATGATCGAATTGAGAAAACACAAAGAATTCGGAGTGATTGTAGAAATTCTTCATGAACACAATCCTGAATTTGTATACAAAGAACTAGATTCAATCATATTTGAACACCCTCTCCTTCCACCACCGACACAAAAATTTCTTACCGCACTTTCTAGCCTTCATGCCACCAGTCTTGCAACGATCCACAAAACCGCACTACTACCACTACAAAAAAGAAAACTAAAATCAGTAGAGCTCACTCCACTTACCACTCCTTCAAAAAAAACATTATTCAAAGAATCATACACACTATATACCACACCACGTGAGCGCACACAGATTATTTCTTCAGTAACTCCTACTGGAACCACGTTAATTCTTGTTCCCGGAATATCCGTACTAAATCAGACAAAAGAAATACTTGAAACAAACTGTAGAGAACATACTATTGTATCATGGCACGCAGATTTGAGTGATAAAGAAAAATTTACCCGCTGGCTACTCGTACGAAATAACAAAAATCCCTGCATCGTCATTGGCACCCGTAGCGCACTCACACTCCCTTACACTGATTTGCAAAAAATAATTATTGATGCAGAACATAATGATCAATACAAAAGCTACGAGCAGCAGCCGAGATTTCATGCACGCGATATGGCTCGCATACTTGCACAACTTACCACGTGTCCGATTGTATATACCAGTTTTTCTCCAAGTTTTGAAATGTACTATCGTATTGCAAAAAATACACTTCCCTGCACAATACAAGAAAAACCATATCATTCAGGACTCGTACTCGAAACCACCGTACCACCATATTCCACCACGAGAATAATACAACATATTCCACAACCGAATGATAAACGTGTGTGCGCAATAAGTACTGAAGAATATATCCTAGAAACCGCCCGAAAAAATACCGAGGATATTGTGATTCTGGTACAACGAAAAGGATTTGCCACACTCGTAGTATGCAAAAAATGTGGTCATATTGAAACCTCAAAAGAAACCGGACTTCCTATGGTATTTTATCGTGATCGAAATATCATGGAAGCCACGTACACACATGAGGAACGCGCACTCCCGAAAACGTGTTCTGCATGCACCTCAACGCTCGTATTACTCGAAGGTATTGGTGATGAAAAAGTAGCTGAATATATCTCAAAAATTTTCATACAGGCACACATCAACCTCCCTGTAATCGTCGTCGACGACGAAACTCCAGAAAAGATACTTAGCGAGCTCTCGCGCTCTCAAAGCCCTCGAGTAATCGTCGGTACAATAAAAGCATTATCCCACATCAGAGACGAGCATACTGGGTTATTTGTAATTTTAGACATTGATCGATATCTTGCACTTCCAGAATATCATGCATTAGAAAATACGGTACACCTACTAAATGAGATCAGATACAGAAAAAAACCTGAATCACACTGCATCATTGAAACGACAAGTAATGAAAAACCATTATTCAAACTTTTCACCGAACCCGACCGTGTGTATCGAACAGAACTAAGTATTAGAAAAAAACTAAACTTGCCACCCTACACACATCTGGTAAAATATACCGTCGCTGGTCCTTCCAAAATTGCAAGCAGAAAAAATGCAGAAACATTTCGAGAAATACTTGCGCGACGGTTGACTGAATATGCTATTTCTGCTACAGTGAGCCCGATTTTTGAAACACATCCTCAATACCATCAAAGGCAATACTGGCATGGTATGATACTCACGACACCACAATACGAATCATTTGCGATACATGCAGAAAAAATCCATCTACGCCTACCACTGGGTGTCGTAGTGGACACCAACCCTACCAACACGCTATCTCCATAATATGCTCACACTTATTACCGTACCACACCCTATTCTCGAGACACCTGCACGAGAATTGAGTCTAGACGAAATCAATTCTCCATCCATCCAAAAACTCATCGATGATATGATTCCTACGATGTACCACAGCGAAGGAATCGGACTCGCAGCACCTCAAATTAATGAAAGTGTGCGTATCTGTATTATTGGAAAAAATGCTGTGCAGCTCGATCGAAAAACGACAGCCCCTCACGAAGATCTAGTACTCATCAATCCACAATGGACGAAAAATAGTACCAAGACGAACAACGATCAAGAAGGCTGTCTGTCTATCCCAGGCCTCTATGGTACCGTACGACGATATTCAGACATACACGTCGAAGCACTCGACCGACATGGTAACAAAATTTCATTTGATGCAAAAAAATTTTTTGCCCGAGTGATCCAGCACGAAGTAGACCATCTTAATGGAATATTATTTACCACCAAAGCGAAAGATATACAAAAAGTCACAAAATAATCACATTGAATACAAATAAAATACCCAGAGAATTTCTCTGGGTATTTGTATATTTTTGTAAATCTTGAAAAAGATTACATTTGTTTGTCTCCACAATATGTACCTGAAAGTGCTCCTGAAACGGTAATCTGCTTTCCTGCAGTAGGACCTGTCATACCAGTCCAGCTAACTTCAGTTGCACAAACAGTCTGCGTCGAACCAACGCCTGAAGCTGGAGCAACCAATTCAGTTGGGGTTGGATAATTATCAGAACCAAAATTAACCATCTGAGCATAACTAAGATCATTGTAAGAAGCACCGACCATATCGAGATCAGCACTATCAATTCTTCCTGACCCAAGCACATCTTCACAAGTATAATTAAACTTATCACCGTTATACAATTGTACAATTTCAGTTCGGTAACCCATGCTCACCCCAGTGTATGAAAGTGCATTGGTGTACTGACCACTCACATCGACACCATCCACTGTAACCTTGAGTGGACTACAACTGCCTACTGCAGCAGAGCCGGCACTATTGTCTGTACCTGTGTTTACACCCACCTCAGTACTAGGTGAAGTTGAGCCACATCCAGCACCCACGAGCACGAGTGCAAACGCAGCAAGAGAAAGTCTGTATCCGATATTCTGCATAGAAAACATACATTAAAAAATAATCTAGTCTGATTATAGTATATCTAGACACTACCTGCAATATGCTTATGTGTATAAACTAAATAAAAAAACAACCTAATAATCTAAGTTGTTTTTTTGCTCGGCGACTGGGGATCGAACCCAGGACCCACTGGTTACAGTACCCTTCCTTTTTCAAGGAAGACTGGACTATGTCATCACCCATGCCGTATACCTGGAAAAATCCAAGAGCATGAGGGTGCGAAGCGCTTCCCGACCCGATCAAATGATCGAATAAGTACTCCCCAAAGGGGATAGTCTCTGAACCTTCCTACAACTTTGAAATCAACACGAGGTTGATAAAAACCGTAGGCTTGGCTGCAGGTTACCATATGAAAGGCTTCCTGCAATTCACTCCGTTGGCACCCAAGCATTACTGCGAGGGGCTGCTAATTTAACAGCCAGTTGCTCTACCGCTGAGCTATCGCCGAATATATTTACATTGTAAAAAACACGTCTAGAAGTATACACATATAACCCCGTGTTGTCAACCATTCCCCAATTAACCCCACAAAACCGCCCATCATGATAGATACTTGGGCGGCTCAAGATATTAATTGATTTTAAGCGAATTGAAAAATTCATCAAGTGGAAGCGCACCACCCTCATCATAAATATACCCCATTGAATATAATTCTCGGCCATTCAACACATTCCTGCCTTTATAATAATACCCCTCACTTGGCAAGTACAGAACAAAATCAATTGCTGGGTATCCCTGATATATAATAGCCGAACTTGAGCGCATTTCGGCACCAATCGCTTCCATCATAGAATTGACCGTTAATGTAAGTTGATTTCGTGTATCAAGCAATTTCATATCCTCAGGGTATTGACTGTACAATATTTGCCACACACTACTATCAGCTGCAACATATTGATACATGTGCCCCGGAAAAGTCTCCCCAGTAACACGTGGTATTTGAGTTTCCTTGTACAGTGGCGTACCTTGAAAATAAATTGAAAAATTTCCATAATCAGCAGTAAAATTCTGAGTATCACTCGGCGTAAAAGAATTTAAAACCATCTCTGCTGACCCGCCATCTTCTTGCGGTGGTAAGGTGCTACCCCACCAAATAAACGCAATAAAACCACATAAAATCACACCTATGCCGACAAGAATTTTCTTGAACATACATCAAGCATTATAAAAAAACTAAATTACTAGATATAAGTATAATAAAAACAAAAAATTTTTGCAAAAACCAAGCACTCGAAAAAATCATACGTATACGCTATACTAGCACTATATAAACTAGAGATCTATGAAAAAAACTATACTACTCCTAGCTACGATACTTTCACTGATGTTACCACATACCATATTCGCTCAAATATTACCCGGATCAGTGAGCGAAGCCATTGAAACCGACGAGTCTTTCTCGTTTCCTGAAGAAGAGACATCTGGTGAACCCGTACCCACTGCTGACACTTTTTTCCGTGGTAAAATCAATGAAATCAAAAATGAATATGAATACGCTCCTTACGGACCAGGGAGCGAGGCACTCATACAAGAATTATATGTAATAATTACCAAGGGACCAGAAAAAGATACGATCGTAGAAGTAATCAATGAAGTACCTATACAAGAAAAAGATACGAAGGCATTCGCAATAGGAGACCACGTAGTAGTCGGAAAAACCCAAGTAGGTGACGGTATACAATACTATGTAAGTGACGTATATCGCCTAAACGCTTTATGGATAGTCTGTGCAATTTTCATCATTATCACACTCGTATTTACACGTTTCCATGGAATACGCGCATTCGTGGGGCTTATTGCAAGTTTTGTGGTAATCACTTGGTTTATCGTCCCTCAAATCATCGAAGGGCATAATCCGATCATGATAAGTATGATCGGCACCGCCATCATTGCAGCAACGTCACTCTATATTGCACACGGGTTTCAAGCACGCACCTCAATCGCATTAGTGGGTACAGTTATTTCAATCTCAGTTGCGGTCGGACTTTCATACTTTTTTGTAAAAGCCACAAAACTTTTTGGAATGGGTTCAGAAGAAGCATTCTACCTCCAATTCGCTCCCGGAGCAGCAATCAATCTACGCGGTCTCCTTCTTGGTGGAATTATCATTGGTGTCATGGGAATTCTCGACGATATCACCACTGCACAGACCGCTGTCGTAGAACAAATTTATAGAGCAAATCCACGACTAAATGCACGAGAACTTTACCACCGCGCATCACTCGTAGGCCGAGAACATATTCTCTCTCTAGTAAACACTCTTGTGTTGGCATACACAGGTGCCTCACTCCCCTTACTACTCATATTCAAAATCTACGAACGACCAGCATGGGTAACGCTCAACAGTGAGATAATTATGGAAGAAGTCATTCGTACACTTATTGGAAGTATTACACTGATTATAGCGGTCCCTATTACCACCTTTATTGCGGCAGAATATTATTATCGAAAAAAACCATCGATTGATCACCATGAGACCTCACACGCTCACACTCACTAGAGTTCACATGTTCAGAAATTAAAGTCTCTTGATCTCTAAAAGACGTCCGAGACATGTGAAATTTTGTATACAATTTTCCATCCCCAGAAGTCTGATTCTGAATAATTTTTTCTATCACAAAACCACAAACACGATATACACGTATCGCAGAAATCTGTTGAGTGTTTACTACTAATTCAATTCTCGATGCATGAAACATACATTCTAAATATTGCACCATTTCACCCACCAACGCACGACCAATCCCCTGCCCTCTAACACATTGATCCACATATACTGAATGTAATTTCCAAACCTTTGTACTAATAAATTCAGCACCAATCATACCAACGATAGATCCTTCTAATTTTGCCACCATAAAAAAATCATGCGGTGTTTCGCATGATTGAATATGTAATATATGTTTCCATTGATTCTCAGAAATCAACAATTCATCGAGATATGATTTCTTGAATGCCTGAGGCTCCTGTGCAAGAGCCTGAAGCCACAGAGCACGGATCTCTCGGTAATCTGATTCTTCGGCACGAATAATGATACTATGATTCATGAAGAGTATGTTGATTACCCCACTAAACAGAATAAAGCACTTTCAGTACACCTGGCACATTATACCATCTGTTTAACTTTTGCCAAAATAGTATCTGCATCAATTCCTGCACCACGGTATAATTCTTCGGCAGTACCTGATAATTGATAATTTGTAACACCAAGCATTTCATAACGTTCGACCGAGATTCCGTGTGTCAAAAGTTCTCGAGCAAGCATTCCTCCAAGACCAGAATACGGGTTATGATCTTCAACGGTAAGAACTTTTTTTGTTTTTTTGATTGAGTCAAACACCGTATGGTCAAACGCTTTGATGGAACTTGCCACCACCACCTCCACAGAAATCCCTGCAGTCTTGAGCACCTCCCAAGCATGAAATGCTTCAATGACACACCCACCCAATGCGACAATGGTAACACTCGTTCCTGTGCGCAACACATCAGTACGCCCATAATAATACTCGTATCTAGCATCAAAAAAGGGTTTACCATTATCCCGCGTTAATACTGGAATTGTATGCCGTCCCATACGGAGATATGCATTCCCTGCATGAGACGCAATAAAGCGAACCAGTCTATCACAATGATTAGGATCAGCTGGCTCAAGCTGCATGGTATTGAAAAATCCAACCACTGAACCCGAATCATCAATTGCCTGATGTGTGGGTCCATCTTCCCCAACAGACAAACCGCAATGGGTTGCCACCATTTTAACATTGGTTTTATTGATATCATTGACCCGAGCTTGGTCTTTGGCACGACTCGTCATAAACACCCCAAACGTCGAACAAAACGGTACAAATCCAGCAATTTCAAGTCCTGCAGAAACAGAAATCATGCATTGCTCCGCAACTCCACATTCAATATGTCGCAGAGGAAACTTTTTTTGGACACCATCAGTCTTTACCGACCCTGCCAAGTCAGCCGTAAGTGCTACCACCTCCTTATTAAGCGTAGCCAAATCAACAAGTGCGGCACCGTAGGCACTCCTACAATCAGTCAACACATCTCCTGTGTACACCTTTGGCTTCCCTGACCTAATCGAATTTTTACTCGCAAAATCTATAGGTTTAAAAACCGATGGCGTAACTTTTATTTTTTTTCTAAAATTTTTCAAAATCTTCTCCTCATCTGCGCTCAACTGCAATTGCTCCACAGCATGAATAATTTGTTCTGGCATTGGTGCTTTTCCATGCCATGTAGCTTTGTATTGAATACCTTCCGCTTCCATAAAATCAACTCCCTTCCCCATAATGGTCTCTGCACAAATAAATGTAGGTGACCCATTCTTTTCTCTTGCAATATCAAGCGCCTCAAAAATATCGTCATAATTATGCCCATTAATTTCAAGTACATTCCATCCACCAGCCTTAAAAATTTCTACCGGATTATACGGCATTATCGTAGCGGTTTTATCAGAAAGTTGCACTCGATTATAGTCCATAGCGACTACAAGATTGTCGAGACCGAATTTATGTGCAAAATTCATAGCTTCATAAATTTGTCCCTCGTTCCCCTCTCCATCACCAATAATCGCGTACACCGTACGCTTATTTTTCTTGAGCTTATACCCCAGTGCCACACCACACGCGACAGACAGACCAATTCCAAGCGGACCAGTACCATACCATATTCCAGGAACCTGACGTGTTACATGCCCCTCGAATTTCGAATCCTTTTTCCGAAATCCATCAATAACTTCTTTTTTTGAAACCCAACCCATTTCCGCCAATACTGAATATACCGCTGGAGAAATATGACCATTTGAAATAAAAACCGGCTCACCGGTCTGTGCAATCACCGAAGTATACAGTGCTGACAAATAATCAATAGATGAAAGTGATCCACCCGGATGACCAGATCCTGCGTTTGCAGTCATCTGAAGAATTGTCTTACGACAGGATTGTGCAAAAATTTGAGCGAGTTGGACCTGAGTAATAGACATAATTGATGTATCAAAAATCATCTAATATACATGCACACGAGTAGTATACAATATTTTTTAAATTTTTGATACGTATATTATTAAATATATTTATCCAATCGATACCGTTTTTACATTCACAAATTCACGAAGTCCAAAATATGAGAGTTCACGACCAATACCTGATTTTTTCACCCCACCAAATGGTAATCGTGGATCTGACTTTACCATCGAATTCACAAACACACACCCAGCCTCAATGTGCGGAATAATTCTCTCTATTTGCTGTTGGTCTGTAGACCAAAGCGAAGAACCAAGTCCAAATCTGGTATCATTTGCGACTCTGATCGCCTCCACTTCATCCGGTACCCGTATTAGCGAAGCTACGGGTCCAAAAATTTCTTCATGATATGCAGACATTCCTGGACGTACATCACCGAGAATTGTGGGTGTATAAAAATAACCCGGTCGCTCAATTCTAAATCCACCACACAAAATTTGTGCACCATTCTCGACCGATTGTCGAACATGTGTTTCCACATCTTCCAAACTTGAACGGGACGCAAGCGGTCCTATCTGTGCACCCTCCTTAAAAGGATCGTCAGGTACGTATTTCGCAAATTCAACAACAAATAACTCCACAAATCGATCATACACTGATTCTTCCACAATAAATCGTTTTGCCGCAATACAGCTCTGTCCGCAGTTTTGTAATCTCGCCGCAGCACCAACGCGTGCAGCTTGTTCGATATCAGCACTCGCAAGAACAATAAAAGCATCACTTCCACCGAGTTCGAGCACAACCGGCTTTATTTCATCACCAGCAATCTCTGCAATTTTTCTACCCGCCCATTCACTCCCAGTCAAAGTCACTGCTTTCACTCTCGGATCGCGAATAATCTGCTCAGTCCTACTTCCACTTACAAATACATTCTGAAATATCCCGACATCATACCCACATTCGAGAAAAATATGTTCAATAGCTTCAGCGCAGCGAGGGACAGTAGACGCATGCTTGAGCACACAAACATTTCCTGCAATCAACGCAGGTGCAGCAAAACGCAATACTTGCCAAAACGGAAAATTCCACGGCATCACCGCACACACAATTCCCAATGGTTCAAAGGTGATATAACTCTCATGGGCATCTGTATGCACATATTCTTTTGCAAGCATGCTTCCTCCATGCTCTGCATAATATTCGCATACCCACGCACATTTTTCTATTTCTGCTATTGCAGGTGACAGTGGACGGCCAATTTCTTCAACAATTAGTCTGGCGTATTTTTCTTTATATTCTCGCAGATGATCCGCTACCACCCTAAGCATGTGCGCTCGCTGTTCGAGTGGTTTTTTTTTATACATTTCAAACGCTGAGTGCGCCTTTGCAATTTTATTTTTTATCTGCTCGTCAGTAAGTTCTTGGAACGTTTGTACATCCTCGCCAGTAGCTGGATTATGTGAAATGATTGGCATACCCTGTATTAAAACTAAATCAACATGATGTGCACGCGATTATAAACATATTTAAAAAACACGAATACGTATACAATACGATTACGTAGGACAAATCTTATCTCGCAACTCTTTCGTAAACACTTTATAATTTTCAGAATAATCTATCGGAACCTCAATCACGTGCACACCTGGTAATGAAAGTGTTTTCTCAAGCAGTGACTCAAATGAATTAGTTTCAGACACTCGATACCCATGTGCCCCATAACTCTCAGCATAGCGCACGAAATCAGGATTGCCAAAACTTAGACCAAAATCAGCCATCTGTTGACTCTCCTGCTTCCATTTGATCATACCATATCCATTGTCATTGAGAATAACAATCACCAAATCAAGGTTAAGACGAAGCGCTGTTTCAAGTTCTTGTGAATTCATCATAAAACCTCCATCTCCAGCAACTACTACGACTTTCTTATCAGGATTGATTAATTTTGCAACAATCCCACCCGGAAGACCTGCTCCCATTGTCGCAAGTGCATTATCGAGAAGCAGTGTGTTACGTTCATACGCTTTGAAATAACGCGCAAACCATAGCTTGTACATACCATTATCAAGAGACACAATACCATCTCGAGGAAGAATCTTTCGAAGACTCTGTACAATTCGCTGAGGTTTCAAAGGAAAAGAGTCTGTAGATACTTCATGCATTTTTTCTTCAATATGTGATTTTACACTCAATGCATATGTATTGTCCCAATTCTGAGGTATAATTTTTTCACTTATTTGCCATAATGCATTCCCAATATCACCCACCACTTCCCACTGAGGAAAATATACAGTATCAATATGTGCAGAATTAAAATTAACATGGATAACCTGCTGTTCTTTTTTCATAAAAAACGGCGGTTTTTCAATAACATCATGACCAATATTGATAATAAGATCAGCGCGATCTACTGCGCAATGTAGATAATCATGTGCAGAAAGTGCTGCGCAGCCTATATAGAGCGGATGTGATTCATCAATTACTCCTTTTCCCATTTGAGTGGTGAAAAACGGAATACGCGTTTTTTCAATAAATTGAAGTAGTGATTTTTTTACCAATTTTCGATTTGCACCAGCTCCGATAAGAATAAGCGGGTGTTTTGATTGCTCAATCAATTCTACTGCTCGCAGAATTGCTTTTTCTTCTGCTGCAGGACGTCGAACTGAAGTAATCTCAAAAAAAGTAGGGTCACTCACATAATCAGTGGCAACATCTTCGGGTAATTCCAAATGTACTGCACCAGGACGCTCATCAGTAGCAATACGAAAAGCTTCTCGCACCAATCCTGGAATATTCTCAGCATACACAATTTGTTTGGTAAATTTAGTCAATGGACGCATCATCTGTACCGTATCAATAATCTGAAACGCACCTTGTTTACTTTTTTTGATTGGTTTTTGACCCGTAATCATAAGCACTGGCATCGCTCCTAATTGAGCAAATGCGGCTGAAGTTACAAAATTAGTAGCACCTGGACCAAGTGTCGAGAGGCACACCCCGACTTTTCCGGTCAATCGTCCATACGTTGCGGCCATAAATCCCGCACTTTGCTCATGCCGAGTTAGAATAAGTCTAATCGAAGATCGACTAAGTGAGTCCAAAAAGTCAAGATTTTCTTCACCTGGAATTCCAAAAATATACTCGACACCTTCTCGCTCAAGCGCACGCACAAACACATCAGAAGCTTTCATAAAAATATACTCATGGTAAAAAATAAACGACTTATTTCTTCAACAAATCTCTAATTTCTTCTAGCAATACTTCCTGACGAGGAGGTAGTGCTGGCTCCGCCTCTTTTTTCTTTGAAACTTTATTTGCCACTTTTACCATTACAAAAACCGCAAGTGCGATAATAATAAAATCAACAATATTTTGTATAAACATTCCGTAATTAAATGCTACCGCAGGCATAAGCACTTCCCCTGTCTCACTAAACACCTCAGGCTTTAACACAATATTCAAATGCTTAAAGTCTACTCCACCAATCACATACCCAAGCGGTGGCATAATAATATCATTCACAAGCGAAGATACGATCTTTCCAAACGCACCCCCAATAATAATACCGACTGCCATATCTATCATATTCCCTCTCATGGCAAATTTTTTGAAATCCTGTATAAAACTCATACAATTCGTAACTCTAAAAAATAAAAAGTATTATTGTTTTTTTGAATTTTCATGCCCTACTGATGCATTCTGGTGAATTTTTACGACAGCAAAAAGGTATATGATTTCAAGAATACCTAAGGTATTGATAATCAACAGTGCAATAAACCACCCTTTTTCTCCTCTTCTAGCTGCATACCATAGCGCAAGCCCTTTCCAAAGAAACGTCCACACCATCGACAATACAAAAAAACCAATAAATCCTCCTGCAACAGATGGTCCCCATCCTCCCACAAAATCAGTGATATTCATAAAAAATAATAAGTAAAATATATACTATGTATCGTATTGTACTCAGGTTACTTCATACTCGTCAACGGAAGCTCGAACTCAAGATACCCCTTTTGAATCATATTCTTAAACTCTTCATCAACCAATGAAACACGTGCCAACGCTTCCAAAATTTCTATTCGCTCATCATCATCTGCCACAAAAGGCTGACTTTGGGTATTAATATGAACAGGAACCAATTCTAGACGAATAAAGAGACGTGAAGAACTCACATGTTTCTCAAACTCACCTTTGAGTATGAGTCCTTGCATTGTCTGACGTGAAAAATATTGATCGAATACAAAATTGCCTAAACTATAAAAAATAGGCTTACCACGATACAGCTCAAAAGGTTGTATCACATGTGGATGCGCACCAATAACCATATCAACACCCATGTCAATCATGTCATGCGCTTCTACAATCTGCAACTTTGACGGGGTGTCAGTCACATATTCAACCCCCCAATGTGGATATGCAATGAGTACATCAACAAGCGGACGAAGACGTTGTATTTCAGCAATAACATTTTCAAAACCTTTCTGAACCAATTGATGATACCCCACAAAACCTATCGTGATTCCATTTTTTTCAATCATTTCACCAAGCTTATGGTCACCCCTATTATTAGGATCACCAAACCATGCAATTCCAGCATCATCAAGAAAGCGTTTTGTCTGTTCCAATCCTTCAAACCCAAAATTAGACGTATGATTATTCGCAAGACTTACAATATCAAAATTATGCTTAAGTGAAGAAGTTACCTGCGGAGAAAAGGTAAAACTAAATCGAGCTCCACCAGTGCCATTAGAAATAGAAGTGTTGGTCGTGATAGGACCTTCCAAATTTGCAACCCTCACATCAATGCCGGTGAGGGTAGAAGAAATCATTCTGAATGCGTATCCAAAATCATTGTGTTTTCGTGCCAAAAGAAGCATGGTACGATCAAGCATAATATCCCCCACCGCAGCAAACGTAACTCGCCTCACCGACTCGTCAATCGACACCACAGATTCTTCTGAAACATGGTCTGTAGTGACAAATACATCAGTTACCAAATCATCCAAATTAGGTGCAAACACGCCACCTGGAAACCAAAAAAATGTTGTAATAACTATGATACAAAGAATCAATCCTCCAATCGCACCATACTTCCAATATATATCACGCATATACGTATCTAACAAACGTCTCGACATAGTGTGTCGAGACGTAGAAATTAACCATATTCTTCAGAGTCTGTAATTAATTCTTCACCAGAGTCAGTAATAATACGTTTTTTTGTAACATCATTTCCAGGAGTAGACTGAGAAGTGGAAATTGATGAAGCAACAAGTTCGACGGGTAATCCTGCAGGTGGTTCTGCCGATTTATTTGCAGCTTTTTGTAACAACGGTGTCTTCACGTGAGACATTGGGAAATGCCACACCGTCGCCAACTCCTCAATATTGAGTGGATATGAAGGAACACTAGCGTCCATCGCGCGAGATTTATAGGCATCCATAAATTCTGCTTTCTTTTTATCGTTACCAGCAGTCGCACCGACCACAATCGAATTGGCACTAGGAATATTGAATTGATTAATCGAACCAATCAGGGCAGTAACCCCACGAGAAGGGTTGAATACTTCTTTTCGCGCAAGATACACCGCTCGAATATTGGTTTCAAAACCAATTTTCATAATTTTCCGCTCCATCGCTTCGACCAATTTTATCTGTCCTGGAGTCATATACTTGAGCTGATTCTTGTCTTTTGATTCCTCTGCAGGTGCAGATTGCTCACCACCAAGACCCAAAACTGCTCCAAATATCTGCCGCCCTGCTTCAACCACCAATCCAGCACTTTCTTTGGCAATAAAATTATCAGTAAGAAAACCCATACCACTTCCACCCGAACCCCCTCCCGCATCTTCACCGATAAATTCTTTGATTTTTGCGATAACAATCTCTTTCCATGAATTATCAGTGGGACGAACCAAGATCTGAAGCCACATTTGTTCCCCATGACCAATACGTGCAAAACTCTCAAGCATAGTTCCCATCGGATCCTTGAGCACAGTATCTTTTGATATAGAATGTTCAAATTCTTCATACGATCGAATAGGAAATGCCGGATTTTCCGCAAGCACAAAATCACCTGCCCACATATCATACTCAGAATTAGGAAAATTAGATGGAGCGGAAGTAGTATAATCTTCTACTTCAGTAATTTCAGCTTCTGGATATTGTGCGTAAATTGCAGTTTCTACCAAATCTCGATATTGAGCTTCAGTCCATACCAAAAACTGAATATACCCTTCGATAGAAATAACTTCAAAACTAAACCATTTCTGAGTATATCCTTCGATAAATTTACCTTTAAGATCTGGTTTTGAAAATACGCCCGCAAGATGACTAAATAATTGCTCCACTGCTTTTGGTGTCTGAATATTTAACTGCGGTATATCGATCGCAAGCGTAACAAATTTCCACTGACGTGTATGTCTTTTTTTTCGCATACCATGATACTCACCAAGAATTTGGCGCAATAAAAACGTTACCAATGGTATCCACAAAAAAACAGCGTATGCCTGTGCCACGATCGAAAACGGTGATTGATTAAAAAAATCAAAAACCATGGTAAAATCAAACGTAAACAATCCAAAATCCATAGACATCTAATCTTCAGCGTGTACCATATTAAAAATAATAGGATACACAATCAAAACAAGAAGAGCTATAATCCACCAACCAAGCGTACCTGCAATATACCCTGCCAAAAAGACAAGTAAAAAAGCGGCAGTCCCCATAAAAGCAATAACATGACGTGTAGAGGTATCAGACATACAAAAGATAGTTACAAGTATCTACAGTATACCACAGTATATATAAAGCTCAAAAAAACTCACACGTGATACGTGTGAGTTTTTTCTCTCATAAAAGAGCGCTATGCTCGTTTTCTCTTGTCCCAACGATGTGAAACGACCAATAATTGAGACGCAATGAAGATAGAAGAGTACGTACCAAAAAAGATTCCGATAATCAATGCAAGGACAAAATATCGCACTGATTCACCTCCAAAAAAGAACATTGCAGCAAGTACAATCAAAACAGTAATCGATGTGTTTACTGAACGAATAAATGTCTCATTAAGCGCTCGATCTACCGTAACTTCGAATTCAGATGTGCCATATTTATTCAAATGCTCACGAATACGGTCGAAGACGACAATGGTGTCATGTACAGAAAAACCAAGAATTGTAAGTAATGCGAGCACGAATGAAATACCCACTTCAACACCTAAAAAGTGCCCAAGAAGTGAGAACGCACCCATCGTAATAATTACATTATGGAACAATGCTACAATTGCGGCAATTCCATATTTCCACGAAGCTACCGGTCGAGAAACTTTTCTGAACGTAAATGCAATATATCCTCCAATAGCTACAAGTACTGCAAATACTGCCTGCACCGATCGTTCTTTAAGCGACTGGCTAATCGCAGGACCAATAGTTTCAATACTTTCTTCAAGAACCTTGTTACCCTGAGAAGTTTCAGTTGCCTCAACTTCAAACGCACCACGAACACGAGTAAGAATGTCTTGATGTTCATCTTCAGTAATAAAACGTAACCGAACCAAAAAGCCTTGCTCCCCAACCGGCTGAACAATAGCCTCTCCATAAATATCACGAGGAATTACCTCTTGCATGGCAGACAATTCAGGTCTTTCTTCAGTAAATGCAAACTCAATCAATGTTCCTCCAGTAAAATCAATACTTGGTTTGAGACCATACACAATCAAACTCACCACACTCACTGCTACACATACTGCTGAAAATAGGAAAAAATATGCTTGTTTTTTAACAAATGGAATATTCATAGTAATTACGATTGTTCTTTTGAATGACGTCCTGACCCGAGGAACAACGGTCCTCCATCACGTGCAGTAAACCATGGTACTACAAATCGTAACATCACACGAGTTGCAGTAATTGCGCTAAAGAGACTAACCAAAATACCAATAATAAGCGCAATAGCGAATCCTTTCACAAAATTAGTTCCAAGCCAAATAAGTAACGCACAGGTAATCAGCGTAGAAACATTACCATCACGAATCGATGTCCACGCACGTTTAAACCCTTCTTCAACAGCAACCTTGAGACTCTTTCCTTGCTGTAATTCTTCTTTCATACGTTCAAAAATAAGAATATTCGCATCAACCGCCATACCAATAGAAAGAATAAAACCCGCGATTCCTGCAAGTGTCAACGTAACTCCAATTAGTTTGAACAATGCAAGCGTAACTACAATATACAGTGCAAGTGAAATAACCGAGAGAACACCAGGAAGACGATAATACAATGCCATAAACAACATGACCACAACTACTCCAATAATACCAGCAGTAACACTCATAGAGACCGACTGAGCACCAAGTGTTGCACCTACTGTTTCCTGACTTGCCAATTCTACTGGAACTGGGAGTGCACCTGTATTCAATCGCTGAGCAAGCATGCGTGCCTCCTGTATATTTCCAGCACCTGTAATAACTGCCTGACCATCGCGAATCACGTTTTGAACTCTTGGGTCACTAATTGCTTGTCCATCAAGAAAGATAGCAACCTGCTTACCAAGATTCCGCTCAGTAATTTCGGCAAACAATTTTGTACCCTCATCATTAAAATTGAGAGATACCTGCACAGCACCGGTCGTAGGGTCGGTCACAACCTGTGCTCGGGAAAGCTGTTTTCCTGAAAGACCGGTATCCTTCCATTCTTCCTGCGGAGGAACAATGTCAGTTTTCGATCGTGTATCAATAAAAATTCGAGAGACTTCATACGCCTTACCTATTCGTTCATCCTGCTTGTAGATCACATGAAAACCAAAAGCAGTTTCCACTGGACCAATAATCTGACCTTTTTCTGCAGAAAATAACGCATTTTCAAATTCAGACACTGCAAGCCCTCGAGGCACCCACCCAAGACTACCTTTAGTAAATGATACTGTTGGTTCAGTAGAGTTTTCCTCAGCAAGTGCTGCAAAATTATCACCCGTTGCCTGATCAAACAATTCTTGAGCTTTTGCACGTGCTTCATCCTTGTTATACATCGGATTATCACACTGTACAGCACCTAAATAACAAATCAAAATATGACTTGCGAGCACTTCAGGACCGCTCTCACGCTCCCCACCTCTCTTCAAAATATTGTATCCATCCAATGTAGTGAGTAGCGTCTTCGAAATAGTTCCTGCTGTAGAGCTTGCAGCCCATGCATAAATTTCTGGTTCAGTAGTAGTCGAGGTGAGATACCCCAGATATCCCCCATTCACTTTACTAGCTTCGTCTTCAGATAATTCACGTGCAAGTTCTTCAAATGACTCTTTTCGATTTAGACGTCTCAAAATATCGTTCGCTCGTTTCTGCGCGTCGGCATTGTATGTTTCAAGTTCTTCTTGTTCTTCAGCGGTTAATTCACGTGGAGGTTCTGTATTTATCTCCTTGAATTCCAAAATTGGTGTCTGGCCAATCAAATCTACTGCCTGCTGGATATCCTGAATACCCGGTAAATCTACAGTCAATCGATACGAATCACCAACCTTACTCGTTTGCACCTGTGGCTCAGACACACCAATACCACCCACGCGTCGCTCGATTACATCACGTACACCCTCTAGCGCATTCGATCGCTCACTCTCAGCAATCGCGCTCATATCGGCTTCATACGTCAAATGTGCCCCACCTTTAAGATCCAGACCGAGTTTAAAAGGTTTATCAGGAACCAAAGGTAACGCAAGCGCAGCCTTTTCATTGAGCCATGAAATTACAGTATTCACTGGCTTCGGATACACAAACACACCCGACACAATAAGTAAGGCAAAAATTCCCACAATCCCCCATTTAACTTTCGACCGAATATCACTAGTATGACGTCTCATAAATTCAAAAATCACTAACAAATAGAATGAGCCGTATTGTACGGGAAAAGGGTTGAAGCGTCAAGTTGAAGAGGTGGAAAGTTCACATCTGCTTTTCAACCACAATCATTGCAGTACGTTCCTCAGTAATCGGCACATGATTCCCAGTTTCGTAATCCCGAAACGAATCTTCAAAATTTTGGTATGAATACGTGAATTTTTCTCCCAATCGGGTCCCCGGATCGTTCGTAATGATCACTTGATTCACCTCATCATACCCGATTGCAACAAGCATGTGTCGCTCAGGCCCGGGTGGTTTGAAATTTGGATTAGCGAGAATTTGTCCATTAAATGGAATAATCAAAATATTTCCTGCTGCAAGCTCACGCTTCACATCAGTGAGTGTAATGTCATATTCCACACGCCCACCCATATACCCATAAAATTTTTTGAGTAATCGTGTATATGTATCTTCGGCAGACGTATCCCGATATCCGCCGTAGTGAGTTTCCTCCCAATTAGACATGTTTGTTATTTCTTCAAGAGCTTCTTGTCGAGTAAGTTTCTGACCCGTTGCCCAACGATACGCCATAAGTACCGACGCTTCTTCGCACCCATCTTGTTGACGAGAATCTGACCAATCGCCCAACGGCGCTTGCGGAGTGAACGGAACATCATGCACGATCTTCACTGGAAGCTGTTCTGTGGTTGAGGTGGGGACCAGCTCGTCCGGTTCGGTTGAAGTGGTAATTATCGGCTCAGGAATAACGTCAGGTGTGTGAGTAACAACCTCAGTAGTAGAAGGTGTGCTAGTGCGAAAAACTATCGCTGGTCGTGATAACGAAAAAAGATAAGACGCTACGAAATAAGTTCCAAATAATATAGAAACAAAAAATAAAAGTATAGAACTAATTCGCTTCAACATATTATACAGATGTGTTCAACCCGACCTCAGGAAGTTCAGCCACTGTGGTTTTTCCAATCGCCACGTTTAATTTACCGTGGAAAAATTTTCCAGCACGTGCCATGATCGAGAGTGCAACCGAACGATGCATTCCTTCAATCACTTGAATCGTACCGTCTGGCAACTCGAGCGCAGTAATGACCGAATCCGTCGGATACTCTTCCATAATTGAGATAATTTTTTTCAAACTTCGCAGATCTTCCCGCTCTGCAAGCATTGCAAACTGAACCCGTCTCAACCCATCATAATATCGTTCGATCCAAGTACGAAACGGACCACCATACCAACCAGATATTACTTCCGAAGGATCGGTAATTTCATATAAACCCCAATCTACTTCCCTACACTTGAATCTCTCGGCATATCCTCTGAGCCTCCATTCCGCCCAATTACTAAAACCACGCTCTTGTGCAAGCACCTGCCAATCAGGATTTTTTCCTTCATTTTTGTACCACTCAAGAAATACTTCCTCCCATTCGCAGGTACGGATCAGTGAAATACGTGAATCCATAGTTATGATAATAAAAATTTCTGTAATTGAGAAAATTGTTTGAGAGTGTATAAAAAACCTTCTCCGCCCTTTTTCCGATACAACTCAACTACCGCAGAAGAATCGTCGATCATGAGTGTATTTTGCACATCTTCATTCAATTGTGCAAGCACAACATCAAATAATTCACCATAATTATCCTTTTTAAGCATTCCGTAATCACTTGAATTAACAATTACCTCAAATAACTTAGATAATTTATGATTAGCCACAGTAATCTCTGAAAAAACATCCATATTATTGGTAACCAATCCAACTTTTATTCCTTTGATCTTTAGCTCTTTTACCAAAGAAACAACCTGTTCATCGAGCTTCATTTTTCGAACACTTTCGAGAAACTGAGTGTGGAGCCAGCCGGATTCAACCCCGCACGCAGTAGCAATAGTATTATTTATACCACGAGAATCAATCTCCCCACGCATCCATCGTGCACACAATTCAGCATCACCAAAGATATGTTTCTGAATCCAATCAACAATAGATTGATACTCCGGTATCAACGTATGCGTGTAAAATCGATCTCGACACAGTACACCGTCGAAATCAAAAAGGATTGCTGAATAGTTTAACACAAAAATACTTAATTAAGACTCATCCAAAATAATACGATCTTTAAATCTCCCACGCTCTTGGGCTTTCTCATTTCTGACCTTTTCAATAATATTTCGATCAAATCCTTTATATTCTGCAATTGCGTCGAGTACTTCAAGAAGATCTGCAAGTTCTTCAATACTCTCATCTGCCTGGAGCTCCTGCACTTCTTCATTCAACTTCTGTTTCAATTTTTCCCAATACTCGACTTCAGAAGCGACATGATACACTGGTGTACCACCTTTCTCCCGGATATATTCCGGAATATTGTCACGAACAAGTTTGTCGTACTTCATATAAAATAATAAACAATTATTCACCAAGATATTCAAACCGCTTTTGCTTCTTTCCATTCACCTCAACCTCTTCCAAGAACATTGCACGTGGTCGCACCCACAATTTTGAAATTTCATTTTCATAAAGTGCCTCATACACGACCAATTCTTCGAGAGATTCACTATGTTTTGCAACACCAAGAACCCTATACTCACGACCTTTATAATGACGATACCTTCCTACAATAGACATATATTTTTATCATAACAAATAACGTAGACCGAAGTCTACGTTATTATGATAGTTATGCATTTTTACCATGACACTTCTTATACTTGAGTCCTGATCCACATGGACACACATCATTCCGTCCGATTTTTCCTTCCACCGCTTTTCCTGCGCCAGAAGGTTTTGCTGCAGCCTCTGATTCACTCGTCTTCTTGGCACCTTCAAGTGTCATTGTGTCATCAGCCATGACGCTCGGCGCAAGCTGAATTCCTGTATGAATTTTGAAAATTGTATTTGCCACCTCACGCTGAATTCCTGACAACAATCGATTGAAGAGATGAAAACTCTCTTGTTTATATTGTACCAAAGGATCTCGCTGTCCATAGCCCTGAAGTCCAATTCCTGCACGCAAATGATCAATGGTAATCAGATAATCGACCCACATCATATCAATCGTGCGAAGCAATACACTACGTTCAAGCTCAACCATCATCTGTGCACGAACACGTGGATCTGACTGTACATTTTCAAGAGATTGAGCAAAAACTGTATACGCAGATTGAGCTTCTGCAATCAATTTTTTCACCACCTCATCACGTACTTCTATTGGATTTCTATTTTCCTGTGCCGCAGTTGACACAATCGACTCAACCTCAGCTACATGAGTAGCCGAAAGCGGCATCATCGCATTCATACTCTCCACAATTTCTTTAGTATTCCACTGTGTCTCATCTTCGGTACTCGTATGCATAGATACGATAGTTTCGATCTCCTGCTCAACCATTTCAAGAATAATTTCACGAAGAGTACGGGGACGAGTTTCTTCTTCAGAAACTACAGATTCTGTATTTACCGCCATATCGATTTCTCGTTTCGCAGCATCGAGAATTTCACGTCGTTTCTTATAAATCACGTCACGTTGCTTGTTCAATACATCATCGTATGAAAGCAAATGTTTACGAGTATCAAAATGATGTGATTCAACTTTTTTCTGAGCACTTTCGAGAATCCGCGTAATCATCTTCTGCTCAATCGGCATGTCATCCGGAATATTGAATCGAGTCATCACCGCTTTCAAACGATCACCTGAAAAAATACGCATAAGATCATCCTCGGTCGATACAAAAAATTGTGTTTCACCCGGATCACCCTGACGCGCGCTTCGTCCACGAAGCTGATTGTCGATACGTCGTGACTCATGTCGTTCGGTTCCCAGAACAAATAACCCTCCTGCAGCAACTACTTTTTCTACATCTTCTTTTACAGAAGGAACTCCACCCAATTTGATATCGACACCACGACCTGCCATGTTCGTTGCTAAAGTTACCGCACCTGGACGTCCTGCCTGTGCAATAATCTGTCCTTCACGTTCATGATTTTTAGCATTCAAAATCTCATGTTCAATTCCCTGACTAAACAAATATGCACTCAATTCTTCATTTTTTTCAACAGAAATAGTACCGATAAGTACAGGCTGCCCCTTTGCACGTGCTTCTCGCACCTTCTCAACAATCGCTCTATATTTTCCACTGGTATTTTTATAAATACGATCAGGGTGATCAGTTCGACGATCACCTTTATTCGTCGGAATAGTACTTACTTCTAATCCATAAATCTTGAAAAATTCTTCTTCTTCAGTCTTTGCAGTACCAGTCATGCCACTCAATTTGTCATACATGCGAAACAAATTCTGGAATGTAATCGTCGCCAACGTTCGTGATTCTTTCTGAATAGGCACCTTTTCTTTTGCCTCAATTGCTTGATGCAATCCTTCGGAATAGCGACGTCCGGGCATTTTTCGACCAGTAAATTCATCAATAATAATGATTTCACCTGTATCAACAATATAGTCTTTATCACGTTTGAACAAAAATTCAGCTTTCAATGCCTGCTCGATATGATGTACAGTTCTAATTCCACCCTCGACATAAATATTGTCAACATTGAGCCATTGTTCAAACTTTGCAATTCCTGAATCAGTAAGCGTTGCACTGCGCAATTTTTCATCAATATTGTAATCCTCATTCTGAACAAGCATTTTCACCAAATCAGCAAAACGATAATACTGATCGGTAGCTTCCTCAGCTTGTGCAGAAATGATAAGTGGCGTACGTGCCTCGTCGATCAAAATAGAATCAATTTCATCAACAATTGCATAATGCATTTCGCTTCCCGGTCGCATCACCATATCTTCAATTCGCTGCACCATGTTGTCACGAAGATAATCAAAACCAAATTCATTATTGGTTCCATAGGTAATATCGCATCGATATGCCTCTTGTCGTGATGCTGGTCGCAAATATTCATTTTCCACTTCAAAACTACCTTTTTCATCACGCTCTACATCAGCCTCAGATCCTTCTACCAATTCTACACGTGCCGCATGCTCTACAGTACCATCTTCAGACTTTTTGTGCGCATCATAGACAAACGTAACTCGCTGATTTTGCACAATACCCGTCGTCATTCCAAGAAAATCATAAATCTGTCCCATCCATACCGCATCTCGTTTTGCAAGATAATCATTTACAGTAACCACATGCACACCCTTCCCTGCAAGTGCATTCAGGTATACAGCAAGAGTCGCTGTAAGCGTCTTACCTTCTCCAGTACGCATTTCCGCAATCCGCCCTCGATGAAGTGTGATACCTCCAATCAATTGAACATCATAATGACGCATCCCGAGTGTGCGTTTTGCCGCTTCACGCACCACCGCAAACGCTTCAGGCAATATATCATCCAAAGTTTCTCCTTTTTCAAGACGAGCTTTGAATTCGTCTGTTTTTGCGCGCACCTGTTCATTCGTTAATTTTTCATACTCGTGCTCAAGCGCATTAATACGGTCTACCAATGGCTGAAGACTCTTAATTACCTTTTTATTCTGGTCTGGAAATAGTTTCTGTAAAAAAGACATACGGATATACAAAGCTCAAAACATCTCAATAAATAAAAGACTAGCCCTTTGAATCAGGCTAGTCTAGCATAGCACGAACTATGGCAATTGTCTACCCTCTGAAATGACAAAAAACCTTATGTCCTCAGATATTCTTGCACCACAGCAAGAACGTGTGATAATTCGGATCCTCCGAGATTATGTGCGAGAAGTCTTTGTCGAATATGTGTAATTTCTTCATGCACGGCTACTGCCGTCATTCCACCCTTCTTCGACATTTGTTCATACTTAATTTTTTCAAACACTGCTCGAAAATTAAGTGCAGCGCGACGAATCTCTACCGGGTAATGTACATCTCCAGCAGCCTTGAGAAGATATTTCAATACAGAGTCCTTGCTTTTCAGTGATTCACGAAAATGGTCAAACTCGAACTCTGACATACCGATTATTCTTGATAGCCTTTAATTTCACGTAATACTTTTCGATCTTTTGCTCGTTTTTTTTCTTTAGCTTCTTCTAATTCTACTTTCAAATGATCTCGAACTTTATCAATTGATTTATACAAATCTTCAGTTTCTTTTCGTACACGAATCAATTCACCTTGAGGTATTCTCACATTGACTTCTGCATAAAAAATTTTACCCTTGTGATGGTGTGTGGTAGTGAGTCCTACATCAATTGAAATACTCGTGATTCGATCAAAATATTTTTCAAGACTACTCATTTTCTGCTCAGCATAGTCTCGGATCATATCTGTAAGCTCGATACCGCTTGCGTGGATTGAAATATTCATACGACAAAAAATTAAGACTAAAGCTTAAAACGTATAAATTTCTTCTTCAAGTTCGATTCCAAATTTCTCGTACACCACGGTCTTTATCTGAGCAATCAATTGACGCACATCATCTGCAGTAGCATTCCCTGTATTCACAATAAAATTACCATGCTGATCAGATATCAATGCTCCACCCACTTGAAGTCCCTTGAGTCCCGCCTGCTCGATGAGCCATCCTGCAGAAATTTTTCCAATACTCAAAAATTTTTGTACTTTCTCGCTATATTTATCAAAATGTTCAATGAGCTGCTCTCGGTATCTCCCCGTATCAGGATTCTGAAAAATACATCCCGTAGAAGCGTGTCCTTGTGGCTGTGTAGAATTACGATACATAAGATATTCAAGTGCATGTTTCAACAATTCCGTATCTTCAGTAGGCTCAAGCTTTAATACTACACGCAATACCACACCTCCAGAAACCTTGAACGCACTTGTGCGATACCCAAATTCACATTCACCAAGACTAAGTTCTCGCACCTCTCCATTCTGATATACGAAGACCCGTTCGACTGAATCGCTCATATCAAACCCCATTGCCCCAGCATTACCACGCACAGCACCACCGATAGTTCCAGGTACTCCCACTCCCCACTCAAATCCAGTCAACTGCTCTTTCATCGAAAAACGTGCAACTGAAACCGTGAGTGCACCCGCATCTGCAAAAATCAATGAGCCTTCGCGTCGAATTTCCTGATACGCGGGGTGCAATACCACTCCTTCAAATCCCTGATCACTCGCGAGCATATTTGACCCGCCACCAAGGATCATATACGGAATACCTACCCCATCCAAATACCGCATCAACGCAACATGACCATCGAGCGTTTCCACCGACACAAAATACTGAGCAGGCCCACCTATCTTAAATGAGGTATGTTTCGAAAGCTGTTCATTCAGCTTGACCGCTCCATATTGTTTCAATTGTTCAATCAATTGGTTCATAGATTGCAATTATACACAGAAACAGCTATATTATCAGGAGTCAATATCTCTCGTATCAATTCGTATAACACAGTTTTTATGCTCTCCCAGATTATCTACATTACCCGCGATATCGAACGAGCGCTTGGATGTCTCACTACGCCCTCTGTGTCCATTATCTCAAATGATTCAGACTTTGCCAAGTCAATCAAAGAACGCTATCCTAAGCAAATTTTTCTTATTGAAGACAACAAAACATTAGACACATACGAACTTCTGGAACACCCAAAAACAACAGAAGTGCTTTCACACCTTACAAATCCTCAGATACTCGTATTCAAAAATACATCTCGAATCGAAAAATGGTGCGCCACAAATAACTACCCTCTTCTCAACCCTCCAGCAAAACTAGCAGCCTCACTCGAAGAAAAGCTCACTCAACTTGAAACACTCGACGATCTCATCGAACTCATGCCTCGATACAAAAAAAAGACTATTGAGGATCTACATTGGTTTAGAGAACCATACATTATCCAATTCAACCATTCACATACTGGTTCAGGAACAGTGCTGATTGATTCAGAAGAAAAACTGGATGAATTAAAAAAAGTATTCGCAAAACGCGAATGCCGTATTGCTCCGTTCATCAGCGGTCCTATTTTTACCAGCAACATTGTCGTTGGAATAGATGCTATATTGACCGGAAATATGAGTTACCAGATAACCGGCTTACAACCATTCACCGACGAAACATTTGCTACTATCGGAAACGATTGGGGAGCTCCCTATAGTATACTAAACGATTCAGAACGAGCAGAATACGAACTCATTAGTCGTGAGATTGCAAAAAAACTACAAAGTCTCAGATGGAAAGGATTATTTGGAATAGATGCCATTTGGAGTACCCAAGAAAAACGATGGTACGTCATAGAGATCAACGCACGCCAGCCAGCAAGCGCTTCATACGAAAGCATGCTTCAAAAAAATACAAATTCCCAACCCTCAAATCTCACCATACTCGAAGCACATCTAAAAGCACTTCAAGGAGAATCTCTAAAAGAATATTCTCTCACTAAAATTACAGACGGTGCTCAAATTATTCATCGAGTTACAAAAAAAATCACATCACCTGAGCAAGCAGCACACATGCTACAAAAACTTGATGAGCTTCGTTTTGAGACATGGAATACAAAAAAACTCACCATAATCCCATACGAAAACACAAGTCATAATAGCGATTTACTTAGAATCCAATCAGAAAAAAGTATCATACACGGTGATGAATTTACTGAAGTTGGAGAAAAAATTTTGAAGATTATTCAATGAGTTTTACCATATCTATATTCTCATTTTTATGAGAATAGTGACAGAAAAAGAAGTATGCCCACAAAACACCTTTCAGACAATGCACTCGCTGTGCTCGACTCCTATGAACATTTAAAAATCGGTGAGAAAAAAATAAACACCCCTTATTTCAACAATCGCACCAGCAATCTTCGAGGTGCACTACGCGTACTCATAGGCAAAGGGACTGCTCAAGAAATTATAGACGAAACACGTATTATCGCATTACGTGACAAACTCGAACTAGAAAACTTCGACGAAATAGAACTTGTAAAATTTCTCACTGATCATAAATTGGGCATTGATTGCTCGGGATTCGTATATTATATATTAGATGCAGAATTAAAAACACAAGGTAAAAGACTAAAACACATTCTTTCATTTACCTCAAAAAAAATTTTGAGAAGATTGATCGCACGAATACGAAACGTAGAAAACACAAGCGTCCTCACCTTGCATGAGAACTCAATAGAACTTCCGCTAGAACAATGTGCACCTGGTGATATGATCATCTCACTCAGAGGTGGTCCACAACACGACTACAGTCACGTCATCCTCATAACCTCAGTCACCACAGACGAGAGTGGAAAACCCCTTTCATTGGAATACGCACATTCGTACCACTGGAAATCAGAAGGATTATATACCAAGGGAATTAGAAAAGGAGTCATTACAATAATAGACACCGCTCAAACAATTCTAGAACAGACATGGGTCGAGGATGGAAAAACCGGAGAGCAAAATGAGACATGGCAACATCTCAGAGAAAGTCAGCATTGTTGCGTGTGTCGAATAAAAACATAGATACTTAAATACAATATGCGAGAATCAAGACAAAGTCCTGTATGGGGCGGAGCTGCAGAAGAATGGATGCTGAAAAAAGAAAAGCACAAACAAGAAATTATCGCAGCGATCACAGATATACCGATATTATTTGATACCGACAACTTTCAAGATTTGATTGACCACCTAAACCTACTACAAGCAGGAGAAGTTGGAGATCTTCACATTGGCGAAAAAAACTATTCAATCCACACCATCAAAGAATTAATCAGTCTAACAATAGAAGATTTTTCAAAAGAAGGTAGAAGAGAAAAAGTGAATACGGGGGTAATACCAGATGAAAAAATAATACGATATTTAAAGGAACGAGGAATAACCGGAGGTAAAATACATGAGGAAAGTATCCAAGGATTCAGAGAATGTATACTCAAATGTATAAAAAATATGTGCAAAGACGAAACTTGAACTTTCTCTTATTTTAAGATAGACTAGAATGGCTTAATATAGCCATTCTTTTTTATTGAATCAAATTCGCATCTAGGCACCCTATACAGCTCACTATTATATGATCGTTGATCACACTTCTCTCGACCTCCTCCGCTCCATGATCGGTTACGGAATTCTCGCATGTATCATTGCATTTCTCTGGGCACCACTCCTCACAAAAATTCTCTACAAATACAATCTCACCCGCCGACCCGAATATGATGCCACACTTGCGATGGGAGCACGCAAAAGCAAAATCGGGGTTCCTGTTATGGGCGGACTACTTGTCATCGTCACGGTTGCAGTTTTAACAATTATATTTAATTGGGAGCGAAAATATACCTGGGTACCCATTGGCGTCATGTTGCTCTCTGCGTTACTCGGGGGTATTGATGATGTCATGAATATCTACGGACATCAGCGCCGTAGTAGAAAACTCGCACAAGTACTCCGACTGATCCGTGTACACAAAGAATGGAAGATGCGCTTGTGGTACACACTCACACTTCCCTGGTCGATCTTCAAACGCACATCAGCATGGCTCTCAAAACACCCTGGTCGTGGAGTACATGTACATGAGAAATTATTATTACAGTTTATTGCCGGGGCCATCACTGCATGGTGGGTATATTTCAAACTCGGTGAAACATGGCAATCGATCCATATTCCCTTTGACGGATTTGTACATATCGGCTGGCTCATTATTCCACTCATTATATTCTTCGTCATGTTTACTGCAAATGCAGTAAATGTTGCAGACGGTATGGACGGACTTGCAGGCGGCTCCCTTCTCATTACGTTTGCCAATCTTGCAATCCTAAGCTGGCTCGAAGGATACCAAGAAATTGCAATACTAAATACCATGGTTTCAGGTGCGCTTATTGCATACACATATTTCAATATCAAACCTGCACGATTCCAAATGGGAGACGTAGGTTCGCTCGGACTAGGTGCACTCCTGGCAATCAACACGATCGTGATCAATCACATGCTCCTCCTCCCTCTCTTTGGTTTTATCTTCTTTGTCGAGCTCTTGAGTGTCGTGATCCAGATTATCGGTCGCTACACTCTCGGACGCCGTATCTTCTCCATGGCACCTATCCACCATCATTTTGAACTTCGCGGATGGAGTGAGGAAAAAACCGTGATGCGATTCTGGATCATGCATGCGGGAGCAGTATTACTCGGTCTCTGGATTGCATTGTACTAGCACAGAGCGAGACCAACAGAAAACACAAATGCGTATGCCAAACTACCTTGCCTGGAAAAAACAAACTATCACCGACTTTTCTCCGGAAAATATCAGCGACATGTATGCTGATGGTTTTGTTTTTACACGTGAAAAAAAAGGTTCCATGGATCAGACACGAAGTGTACGAATCGATCTTTCAAAATTCAAACTTTCAAGTGAAAATCGTCGTATTCTCAAAAAAAATGATGAAATACACATAGAGACTATTCCTCTTCCCCATTCTGACTATCATTGGTCAATCGGTAAAATGGCAAAAGATTTTTACACCACCAAATTTGGTGATGGTACTTTTAGTGCAAACAAAACAAAAGAATTACTTACCAGTGCAGATGAAAGTAATTTCAACATGCTATTGAAATATTCGCACGATGAAGATGTGCTCGGCTACGCAATTTGTTATACGAATAATGAAATATTTCACTACTCATATCCATTTTATGAACTTACCAATGTTGCCGAGTTTACTAATATTGGAATTGGTATGATGACCAAAGCAGTTCAGTGGGCGCAAGATACTGGTAAAAAATATATCTACCTCGGCTCAGCACAGCGCCCAACCGATACGTATAAATTTCAATTTGAAGGAATTGAATGGTTTGATGGAGGAAAATGGACGGAGGATGTAGAAAAATTAAGAGATGCACTATCTAGTTAGTGATTGCTAAATTAATTTATAAAAAATTGAATATGCCAAGAAAATACGAAGGGGGTCCACAATATCCAGATAACGAGACAAAAAATTCTAAAAATGAAAAAAAAGTTAGTGTTGTCATTGACAAAAACTACCTTGGACTAGAAGTGAATCACTTTGATCTACAATCACTTAACCCAAAAGTGGACATGTTGGGTAACGATAAATTTACAGAAGTTTTATTTGAAACTCAATCTGGCAACATGTATTTAATCTATCGCCTCCCAGACCATACGTTCGCAATCGCAGACGCAAAAAGCAACACAGGTAAAGGACTCAAACAAATAAAAGGTAGTTTATTGTCTGACTCAGAAATAGCGAATGGCGTATTAGAAGTTGGAAAGAATTTTCATTTTGGTAAAGGTTGGCAGACTTCTCCTATATCTAAAATTACTTGTATCAATGGTAATAAAATATACGATGAAACACGAATACACGAACTCACAGGTGGAAAAAATTCCGACGCAAGGGATAAATTTAAAAATCGGATAAAACCTAAAAAATAAAAAGGGGTAATTTTGTGTATTTTAATCCAGACTTTAGAGACTTTCGACTAATTATATGAAAATCCACTTCATCGGCATTTGCGGCGTAGCCATGGGAGGTCTCGCGCTCGCACTGAAAAAATCTGGTCATACAGTTACCGGCTCAGATAAAGGATTCTTTCCTCCAATTTCAACGTATCTGAAAGAACATAGTGTTCCCTATTATCCAGGCTGGCATCCTCTCAAAATGATCGAACACGGCACCCCTGACTTGGTCGTCGTGGGTAATGTGGCGTCTTCTACCAATCCCGAATGGCTCTATGTACAAGAACATCAGATTCCGTATGTCTCCTATCCTGAGCTCATACAAAAATTCTTTCTAAAATCTCATTCTATTGTGTGTGCAGGAACGTATGGCAAGACCAGTTCGACGGCACTCATGGCAGAGATTTTGAGGGACGCCACTTACGATCCGAGCTACATGTTTGGCGGATTATCGATCGACGGAGTACCAAGCGCTTCGATTGGATCTTCCGATTGGAGCGTCCTCGAAGGAGACGAATACAAAACAGCTCGATGGGACAACAGTCCAAAGTTTGCACATTACAATGCCACTCATCTCCTACTCACTGCAGTAGAATGGGATCATGCAGACATTTACCCTACTGCAGAAAAATATGCAGAAACATTTGAAACACTTGTCCGGTCAATCCCCGTAAACGGCCTCTTGGTGCTATCTGAACGAGCGCACGAATATCATGACTATGCACAAAGTATGGTCGTGACCTACGGTCTCAGCGAACACAATGATTACCAATTTTTTGACACACAAACATCATCATCAGGCATCACCTTCAAGATAAAACACCAATCTTCAGTATTTCACATCCAATCTCCTCTCCTGAGTGAATATCAAGCAGAAAATATTACTGGATGTTTCGCACTTGCTCATTCAATTGGAATTAATGCTGATTCAATTATTGCAAGTATTGCAAAACATCACGGACTAAAACGACGAATGGAAAAACGATATGAAGGAGACATCACCGTAATTGACGATATTGCACATTCTCCCACCAAAGCAGCCTCAGCACTTGCAACCATACGAAACATTACCGATGGAAAAGTTATTGCCGTATTCGAACCAAACACCGGCAATCGTCAACCGAGCGCAATCGAGGGATACGCACATGCATTCAAAGATGCAGACATCGTACTCATCCCTCGTCTCACTATTATTAAAACAGATAAAGCCGGAGGAGACGTCCCACTCACTGGTATTGATCTCGCACGCATTATTGGTAATACACATCCCAATGTGCACTATCATACTACTGACACAGCACTCATCACCACAATCATAGAGACTGCCAAAAGCGGAGACACCATTGCGTTTCTAGGAAGTCATGGATTTCGTGGAATGATCGAAGAAATCGTACGAAAGGTAAAAATATAACTATGTCGATACCAGAACATGCTAAAAAAGTATTCACCGGACATATCTTCGATGTCTATCACTGGGATCAAGAAATGTTTGACGGAAGTACTCAAACATTTGAAATGCTACGTCGTCAAGGCAGTGTGCAAATACTTCCCATTATCGGAGATAAAATCATTATTGCCGAAGAAGAACAACCTAACCTATCAAAACGCTACGGACTAATCGGCGGACAAGTAGACGAAGGCGAAGATGCACATACCGCTGCAAAACGTGAAATGCTCGAAGAAATAGGCTATATTTCCAATGAATGGAAATTATTTCGTGAACGAAATCTATATACAAAAATAGACTGGACCGTCTCATGCTTTATTGCACAAAATGTACAAAAAAATATAGAGCCACAGCTTGATATTGGTGAACGGATCACCCCAATATTCGTCTCATTCGATGAATTCATGGATGTGCTCATGCACGAGGATTTTCGATCAAAAGACTTGACGCTTGATATTCTCAAACTTCACTACCAAGGGAGACTGGAAGAATTTAAAAAGATGTTGTTTAACTAAAACAATGTAATTACCAACTTGCCGGAACATTACATTTTTTCATTTCACGTAAATAGTAGTATCTGGCAAGCAAAAAAACGTCATCCCCGCTTTCGCAGGAATGACGTAATAGACAAACCGAGTTTATTTCCCCTCATCCACAATTTCCGCCAAAACTTCACCCGCACTGTCGATATTGGTAATCATAAGTGTGATACCACAGGTCTCGCACTCAATAATCTGATCTACTACCAGATTAGGATAGAGTGACAAATCGACATGATTTTTACATTCTAGACAGGTAAGAGTCATACATGATAGGGTATTATAATTAAGGAATGAAAAAACTATAACACGATATTTTTTCCTCGTCAAAAAATATGAAGACTCCACAACAATCTTATCAACAACTAAACGATGCATTGGGAATTGAAATATATCTCAAACGTGAAGATCTCCATGCCTATGGTTCGCACAAAGGACGTTCGATCCCACACATGATCGAATACTATGCAAAAAAACAAAACCAATCATCATTCGTCATCTCGTCTTCGGGCAATGCGGCACGCGCGGCAATAAAATATGTGGTACTGCACAACCGAAATAATCCGACACACATCCTAACGCTCGAAGTCTATATCGGAAAAAAAATATCAGAAGAAAAACGGACCATTCTCGAAGCGGAGCGTGAAGGAGACCCACATATCACGATCACTGAGACCGAACGCCCCAAACAAGAAGCATTTACCAAAGAAAAATCAGGTGAAGCCATAAATCTGAGACAATCTACCGACGACACAGCACTCGAAGGATACTACGAACTTGGAAAAGAGCTTTCACATATTCCGAATCTTTCTGCAATTTTTATACCAACATCATCAGGAACTACCGCACAAGCACTTGGCACTTTTTTTGAAAAAAATAAATTACACCCTCAAATCCATAGTGTACAAACCGAAGCATGTCACCCAATCGCAGCATTCTTTGATACTGATTTCACCAAAACCACCTCATCGCTCGCACAAGCGATTGTCGACAACGTAGCTCACCGAAAAAACAATGTAATAGATGCAATACAAAAATCAAAAGGATCAGGCTGGGTAGCAACTGATACGGAAATACACGATGCAATCAATCTAATTAAAGATACGTGTAGTATTATCATCTCACCTACTGCAGCCCTATCGGTCGCAGGGCTCACAAAAGCACTCAAAAAAGGCTGGAAATTTGATGGTCCTGTGGTATGTCTTATTACAGGAATGTAATTGATATTTTTTGCCTCTAGATACGTTCTGTAAGTATTTCTCTCACCATCTGGAAGACTCGCTCCTGTTCCTCAAACATAGAAATGGGTTCGTCTTGAAACAGATCGACCCATTTTGCCTCATGCTCCTTGTCGATTGCAGTCGGACCAAGCTCTGTCTGAGTAGTGGTGTACAAAAAATAATACATATTTTTCCATTCGTCCCCGATAAACGAATTCCGTTCGGTCTTCATAAGAAATCTCTGAAACGAGAGATCGCTAATCCCCGTCTCTTCGAAAATTTCTCGTCGAGCAGCTTCTTCGAGTGTCTCTCCTGAATCCATATGACCCTTGGGAATAAACCAATAATCTCCTCGATCGAGCCCTACCTCTCGTTCTACCGCCACCCAATATCTATCGCCATCTCGACGCACGACGACCCCACCTGCACAGGCAGATCCAGTCCATGGAATTCTCGCAATACTTACAATATTATGTGCATCAGATTTCATACTTCGTTGTCCTTTTCTAGTATAGAATTGCTGTTCCACAATCAAATCTGCAGACGTAAACAAGGTATACAATTCAGGAATCTCATACCCATGATAATACCGATCTCCAAGCTTCTGACCTTCTGGAGTAAGCCACGGAACGAGCACGTCACTCCGTCGACCACCAACTGTCTGCCACTTCCCTTTTTCAATATATTTTTCAGCACTATCAGACAACACATTCCAATTGGTCATGAGAATAATCCCTCCTGGCTTCAAGACACGTCTCATTTCACGAAGTGATGCAAGACGACTAGTCTCATCAGGAAGATGATTAAACGCCGCAACACATAGTACAACTGAAAAAGATTGATCCGGATATGGTAAAACAGTCATCTCACCCACATCGAAAGTTACGTTTGGAAACTTGTTCCGTGCAATCTTTATCAATTCCTCACTCTGATCAATACCTGTATAAGAAACTTGCAAATTCTCGAATAATTGATATACTCTACCGTTCCCACACCCGATATCGAGTATCATATCTCCATCTCCAATATATTCACGAAATACTTTGAGATCATCCCACACAAATTCTCTGGTATCAGAAAAATATGAAGCAATAGTATTATATATCTCTCGATTACGGGTAATAAAATCAATCGACTTCGGCATATGAATGAAGTGGCAGAAAAACTAATGAAATATATTGTAGCGTATAATCCTCAAACCAAGGAAGATTTTGACGACGCCAAACGTAAAGGCTCTTCACAACTAAAAATCAAACAACCTTCAAATCAAGCACTCCTGGTAGCCTACCAGAGTCTTCTTGAAAAGAAAAGTGTCCAGCCCGACACTCAGATGGACTTTTTTCTTCGAAAAGCAAACGTACGGACACTTTCAGGAGTTGCAATTATCACCTCTCTCGTCAAACCATACACATGCCCAGGAAAATGTATCTACTGCCCTACCGAAATTCGCATGCCCAAAAGCTATATCGCGACCGAGCCTGCAGCAGCACGTGCGCTCAGACTTGATTTCAGTCCGTACAAACAAATGAAGCAACGTATTGAAATGCTCACACGCAATGGACATCCGACAGACAAAATCGAGTATATTCTCAAAGGAGGTACATGGAATGCCTATCCACTCAAATATCAATATTGGTTCATTCTTGAATCATTCAAAGCATGTAATGATTTTGCACGAGAAAATCCTCGAGGTGAAACACTCGAAGAATACTGGCTTGATCGCCCTCTCAAAGAATTACAAGAGGAACTTGATCACGAACAAACATTCAATGAGTCCGCAAAACATCGTATTGTAGGACTCACGCTTGAAACACGCCCAGACGCTATCTCACCAAAGACCATTCATCATATGCGTCTCCAAGGATGTACTCGTATTGAATTAGGACTTCAAGCAACAGATGACAAAATTTTGGAACTTATCAAACGCGGGCACACCGTACAGCAATTCAGGGATGCAATCTATCTGTTGCGTGAAGCAGGTTTCAAAGTCGATCTCCACTTCATGCCCGACCTTCCTGGAAGTAGTCCTGAACATGACGTACATATGTATAAAGAAATTTTTACAGATCCTGGTCTCCGTCCGGATATGATAAAAATTTACCCAAACACAGTAATCAAATCAGCAGAATTGTACCAATGGTTCCTTGACGGCAGATACACATCATATGGGGACGAAGGTTTGTTCAAAGCACTTCTTGAAATGAAACTCGCGACCCCTCGCTATTGCCGCATCTCACGACTGATCCGCGATATTCCGGCAACGGAAATTGAAAACGGAAATATTATCACCAATCTTCGAGAAATGCTTGAGTATGAGTTAAAAAAGCAGGGTAAAAAATGTGTTTGTCTGCGTTGTCGTGAAATTTACCGTCAAAAAGATGCAATAGACGACCAAGAAGAACCCCACATTTTCGTCGATACCTATGAAACAATTGGTGGAACCGAATACTTTATTTCAATGGAGGATAAAAATCGTATTGCCGTATATGGTTTCCTCCGCCTTCGAATTCCTCATGATTCAAATAATGAAAAATTAGTTAAAAATTTGGAACAACTGGCAACGCTGATGCCCGAAAATAAGGAATGTGCATTCATCCGTGAACTCCATGTCTATGGGCAGCTGGTGGAAATAGGCAAAAAAAATACGCTAGGAACCCAGCACAAGGGATATGGTAAAAGATTGGTTAGAGAGGCGGAAAAAATCGCACAGGAAAAAGGCTTTTCAAAACTATCAGTAATCTCAGGAGTCGGTGTGAGAGGATATTACGAAAAAATTGGATACCACAAAGAAGGAACCTATATGATAAAGAAGCTCGATTAAGAGCTTCTTTTAAAAAGATAGTTGAACGGGCTGCCATAAGGAAGCCCGCCCTGAATCGAAAAGTGCCCGTCTTCAGCGAGACTTTTTCAGTACACGCTCATGCTGTGCAGGCAATCGACCACTGGCCGAACTCTGCCTCCGACTGCGACTTCTCCGCGACCATTGCTGGGCAGGATGACGACGTGTCCGTATGCCACAGCGAGCACGATCCTGCTTAGCGCACCGACCAGCATGTTCTTTCTCTCGTTCACCAGGTCGAAGCTGTCTTCGTCCCGGGCCAGGAGGTACCCAGCAGAGCTGGGTCCACAGACCGATGACACACACCGAGATAAACATGAGAGACCTCCGATTCTTGGTGTTGGAACAAGGAACTAGAAAATATACTATAAAACAGTATTCAAAAAGTCAACTCTCTTGTGGTATTCAGATATCTTGGTTACAATACAGTTATCTAAACAATCCGCTATGTATCTTCCAGAAAAAACAATCATGGCATCAGGTCCTGTCATTATTGAGAAGGATAAAGTTTTGCTCAATAAAGAGAAAAAAACAGATGGAAAAATTACACCGTGGCTTTTCCCCGGTGGCAAAGTCGAGTCGTTTGATATCTCACTTGAAGAAGCATGCAAACGAGAAGTGATGGAAGAAATGGGGCTGGAAATAGAAATCATACGTCCACTCAAGCCCATGATTATCACTCGCCCGGACCAGCCAGACAAAATGGCGATCCTCATCCACTATCTTGCAACCCGAACCGGTGATATACAGCCAGGCGAAGGGATTGTTGAATGGAATTGGTTCGATATCAACACTCTACCCGAAGATTGCGCACCAAATGTAAAAGCAGTGATTGAAGAATATAAAAATAATGTATAAATCACATTATATCTTTTTCCATGTATTTTGTATGTTATAAGATTACTCTAGCACCATTACACACAGCTTATAACTCACATCTTCTTCGTTATGAACAAACAACCTATCAAAACCTTCGATTCTTCCCTATTCCAGGCTCTGGAAAAAGAACGTAACCGCCAGGAATCAGGGCTTGAAATGATTCCGTCGGAAAACTTCGTCTCGCTCGCAGTCCTTGAAGCCTTGGGATCAATTGCCACCAATAAATATTCTGAAGGTTACCCCGGCAAACGATATTATGGTGGATGCGAATTTATCGATGAGATAGAAACACTCGCGATTGACCGAGCCAAACAATTATTTGATGCAGAGCACGTAAATGTACAGCCCCTGTCTGGTGCACCTGCAAATATTGCAGTCTATTTCGGATTACTGAAACCAGGTGACACAATCCTCGGAATGGATCTGGCACACGGGGGACATCTGACACATGGACACCCCGTTACACACATGACCAAAGTATTCAATTTTATCAGATACAAAACAAACGAGGCAGGAAAAATCGACCTCGACAATCTTCGAGCAATGGCGATTGAACACAAGCCCAAAATGATTCTCGTAGGCTATAGTGCATACTCCCGAGAAATTGATTATGCTGCAGTAAAATCTATTGCAGATGAAGTAGGAGCACTTACGATGGCAGACATTGCGCACATTGCAGGGCTTATTGCCGGCGGAGAAATGAATAACCCAGTTCCCCTGTTTGACGTAGTGACAACTACCACGCACAAGACACTCAGAGGTCCTCGTGGTGGTATGATCATGTGCAAACGTGAACACGCAAAAGCGATCGACAAATCAGTATTCCCCGGTTTCCAGGGCGGTCCGCATGAAAATAATATTGCGGCAAAGGCTATCGCATTCAAAGAAGCTCTTGAACCCTCGTTCAAGGAATACGCGAAGCAAATCAGAAAAAATGCAAAAGTACTGGAAACAGAATTCACTGCTAAAAACTATCGCCTCATGTTTGGCGGCACTGACAATCATTTGTTATTGATCGATGCAGTCATAAGTAAAGGAATCAGCGGAGCTGAAGCTGAAGCAGCACTCGATAAAGCAGGAATCACCGTAAACAAAAACATGATTCCCGAAGACACCCGATCCGCCATGGATCCGAGCGGCATTCGTCTCGGCACTCCGGCTCTCACTACGAGAGGATTCAAAGAATCAGAAATGAAAACAGTCGCGGAATTGATCGATCGAGTCCTCAACAACTCGACAAATGATTCAGTACTCTCTGAAATCAAGGCTGAAGTAAAAAAACTTACCGAACAATTTCCACTATATCCTGAATTGGCGTAATTTTTCATATGCCCACCTACATCACCCATTCAACCCACGAAACACGAGCGATCGGAAAAGATCTGGCAAAAATACTCCAGGGAGGTGATATCCTCATTCTCAAAGGGCCCTTGGGTGCTGGAAAAACTGCATTTACCAAAGGCATTGCAGAAGGGCTCGGTATTACCAAAGAGGTAACCAGTCCCACCTTTACCATTATGAGTGTTTATGAAGTTCCCGGTCATGACACTATCAAAGAATTCGTCCATGTAGATACCTATCGAGTAGAATCATACGAAGAATTACTCGAAATTGGATTCGATGAGTATCTGGGAAAACAAGATACCATTACCATTATCGAATGGCCGGAAAAAGTAGAAAAATTACTTGAAAATAGAAAACTAGTTGTCATTACGTTTGCCGCAGGAACCACAACTGAGAGAACAATTACGATTGAAAAGGATTAATAAATAGAATCAGACTCTTTATTTAAAAAAGTTAATAACAGAGGATTTATTTTAACTCTTCCTGCATCTGCTAATCCAATACCTGTCACTTCTTTAAAGAGACTAAAAGTAATTTTAAAAATATAAAGTGCCTCTTTCTTTTCGTCTTGCGAGTTATTTGACCATGCATGCAAATATTTTTTCCGACTAGTTTTTATTTTATTAAACCATTCTTTCTGAATATCAGTAATAAGTCCAAAGGCTGTCAAAATTTCTAATTTACGTTCTTGACCTAAATTTTCAAATGTCATATTAAACAGCTGTTCTTCTTGCTTCTTTGAGATAGTTTGTCCTTTTAATTTTACGTTATTAATTTTCCACATAAGTATTGCAAGCATTTCTCCTACAACACCACAACAAGCTATAACAGCCAAATAATTACCCAGACAATAATTAATTTTAGCAAGCCGTAATGGATTGAGTAATCGATCCGATACTTCTTTAGAGTGCGGAACAATAAAACTATGGGATTCTTTAGTAGTCACCTCAACATATCGCTTCAAAATTTTTTCAGAAAGCGCAGACGCAGGTAATTCAAAAAATGATTCTAAAATAGTCCGATTAATTTCATGATTAGTACCTTTCACTAATTTTGGATCTAAAATTTTTGATATATCCTCTTTTTTTAAAAAAGGTCCAAAAAAGTTTATTTTTACATTTACTCGACTGTCCATAGAATATACCAAAGTTATTTCCCAAAATAATCTCTTCCTCGCAATTCATCCGGTAAATATTCCTGCTCCACCACCCCTTCATAATCAGGATTGTACTTATAATCTTTCCCATATCCGATATTCTTCATAAGCTTGGTCGGAGCATTTCGGAGATGTAGAGGAACACCCCTATGCGACGTCTCCCGCGCATCTGCCGCAGCACGCCCATATGCCCGATACAATGCGTTTGATTTCTTCGATTTAGCGCAATACACGACCGCCTGGGCGAGGTGCACAGTGCACTCCGGCATCCCGATCTTATGCACCGCATCATACGCCGCATTTGCCTGGATCAATGCCTCACTATTTGCCATACCAATATCTTCGCTTGCAAATCGAAGTACCCGACGTGCGACATACAAAGGGTCAGCACCACCCTCCAGCATTCGTGCAAGCCAATACAAACTCGCATTTGCATCACTTCCCCGCATAGATTTATGTAATGCGGAAATCAGATTGTAAAACTCTTCACCTTTTTTATCAAAAATAACATGGGTCCGTTGCAAAGCCTCACGAATATCTTTTTCACTCACGATAATTTTAGTTTGTTTGTTCCCTGAGCTCTGTTTCGCACGATACGCAAGCTCGAGTGCATTAAGTGCCACTCTAGCATCTCCTCCCGACATTTCTGCAATATAATCTACCACCCCACTTTCAAGTTTTATATTTTCCTCACCAAG
The DNA here is from genome assembly GCA_002293825.1 of Candidatus Magasanikbacteria bacterium UBA922. GTDB lineage: Bacteria > Patescibacteriota > Patescibacteriia > Magasanikbacterales > UBA922 > UBA922. Next base: position 46,625 of record DBDW01000002.1, read on the forward strand.
TCCCCGTTCTCGATCATGCAATGCCCTCTCAACAATCTCAATGATATGACGCTCTTCCAAGCGTTCAAGTATACAAACACGAGTTCTTGAAAGCAGAGGAGAAATAATCTCAAAGGACGGATTTTCAGTTGTCGCACCAATGAGAATGAGTGCTCCACGCTCAACATGTGGCAAGAGCGCATCCTGTTGTGCTTTGTTCCAGCGATGAATTTCATCAACAAAAAGGATCGTCTTCTTTCCATCCTCCATAAATCGCTTCTCTGCTTCATCTACTGCATCAGTAAGTGCCTTCTTCCCACCTTCCACAGCTGAGATGGTTACAAACGGTAAATCAGCAACCTCTGAAATAAGCATGGCAAAACTCGTTTTCCCCACTCCCGGAGGTCCCCAAAGCATCATCGACAATACCTCTCCTCGCTCGATCATGGAACGAAGTACTGAATCCTTACCTGTCAATTGTTCCTGTCCTACGTATTCATCAAAATTTCTGGGACGCATGCGATATGCGAGTGGTTCACGTATATTGTTTTTATTTTGTAAATCCATACTAACCAGCAAACCAGACTACTTACTTCACTCCAAACCAAAACGCATACAACTTCCGAGCAACAGACTCCTTGAGGCGTGCCCACCACCCTCGTCTATTCCACCGATCATGATCCAATTCATCAGCCTCACCAATCCATTTTTCAAGCACGCGCTTGATCCGCGCAACAGTCTTCTTATCGCTCAATCGCACATTCACCTCCTGATTATACTTAAAGCTAGAATGCTCGAGATTACTCGTACCTACAAATGCAAACTCATCATCGACCACCACGCCTTTGCCATGCATCATTTTTTTGGTCAAATGGATATTCACTCCAAGTTTTTTCATAACAGAAAACCACGCATACGCAGCGTACGTTGCAAGACGCACATCAGTACGAAATGGAATCAATAAATCCACCTTTACTTTACGTTTACGTGCTGTCCAGAGTGCATGCAAAAATTGTTTATCCGGAAAATAATACGGTGAAAACAAAATCACTCGTTCACGAGCCTTATAAATCGCTTCGAGATATTTATTTCTAATCCGAGAACCAGTTCGATCGATATCGTCAAAAACCACATCAAATACATCTTTACGCACTCGATATCGGTAACTCAATAAATGTCGCACACTTTGTCGATCTCCGCCACAGATAATATACGTTTTTGCAAACGATCGAGACAGCGAACGGACTGCTTTACCCGTAATCTCGACCACGAGATCATCCCATGTTTCCATATCTTTCGCGACATTCACTCCACCGACAAATCCAATCTTCTCATCAACTACCAAAATCTTACGATGTGTCCGGCGAGTAATCCATTCTCGAAAATGAAAAATTGGATGTCGCTGTGGACGAAATATACGGATATCAATACCACATTTTCGAAGCTCATCAATCTTCTTACTGGAAAACCAAAAACTACCCCAATAATCAAGGATAATGCGTACATCCACCCCCTGCCGTGCTTTCTCCATCAAAACCTCAAAAAAACGCTTTCCCGCATCATCATCAACCAGAATATACATCTCCCAATAGATAGACCGAGTAGCGCCCTGCATAGCCAGAAGCATGGCTTCCCATGCTTCTTTGGTAGTATGATAAATATTGTAGGTAGGATTCTCAGCCATAAAAAGTTCGGAGCTAATAGCGAGAAAGTTCAGAGTGAATACAAATTCGTATTTTCTTGTATTTTTAAACTTATTCTCTCATATATACCGTACCACTCTTTTCACTTCCAATCAACCCCAACCGTACCACCCTGTCACTCCTGAATCTTGGCTATGAAGTCCGAACTTTCATCGCCGCTTTCACTAATCCTACAAACAAAGGATGCGGATTCATCGGACGAGATTTGAATTCGGGATGAAATTGAACCCCAACAAAATATGGATGATTTTCCAATTCTACAATTTCCACCAAATCAGTTTCAGGATTCACACCTACTACACGCAATCCTGCTGTATCCAGTGCTTCACGATACTCATTATTAAATTCATATCGATGACGATGACGTTCACTAATCGTATCCGTCTTATATGCATTATGAACCCTGGTCCCATATCTCAATACACACTCATACGCACCAAGACGCATAGTACCTCCATATTTTTGTTCACGCACATTTGAAGCTTGGAGAGGATTGATATGAATAATCGGTTCAGAAGTATGCGGATTTACCTCGACAGTATGGGCAGAAGTTTTTTTCAGCACATGTCGAGCAAATTCAATACATGCCAATTGCATACCATAACATAATCCGAGATATGGAATATGACATTCTCGCACATACTGAATTGCAGTAATAATTCCTTCAACTCCTCGTGTACCAAATCCACCCGGCACAATCACCGCATCATACATACTCAACTTTTTGACCGATGTCGGATCTTTTTCGAAATCTTCAGAATCTACCCATTCTAACACTGGTTTTACTGATTGATTCCACGAAGCATGTTTGATAGCTTCGATTACTGAAATATATGAATCAGCAAGTGTAAAATTACCCGTACCAAAATATTTTCCGACCACCGCAACTTTTAATTCACGTTTTCCATTCTTTACACGTTTCACCAAATTTTCCCATGGCTCAAGATTGGTCGTCTTCTTAGGAAGTTTAAGAATTGAAAGTAATTTATTCCCAATTTCTTGTTCCTCCATCTTAAGTGGAATCTCATAGATACTCGAGACATCAGGTGCCGAAATGCAATACTCCTTACGCACACCACAAAACACGGCTAATTTTTCTCGTCGTGGCACATCTAATTCCGTTGAACCACGAGCCACAATCATATCTGCTTGAAGTCCAGCACTATTGAGCGCGCGGGCTGCATGTTGGGTAGGCTTAGTTTTCATTTCACCAATATGTGAAGGAATGGGTAGATAACTCACGAGAACCATTGCCACACTTTCAGGATCTCTCAATTTCATCATCCGCGCAGCCTCGAGAAATAGAATATTCTCATATTCACCCACCGTACCACCAATCTCAATAATCGTAATGTCAGCATGCGCATGCTGTGCAGCAGTCTCAATTCGTTCAATGATATGCTCAGGAATATGCGGTACCACCTGTACACATTTTCCTTTATATTTCATCGCACGTTCTGCCTCAATTACACTCAGATACACTCGACCAGTAGTCATATAGTTGAGACTCGTGAGATCGACATCAAGAAAACGTTCATAATTTCCCATATCCTGATCAGTCTCATCGCGATCATCGGTCACAAATACTTCTCCATGTTCAAGTGGATTCATGGTACCCGCATCAACATTTACATATGGATCAATCTTGAGTGCGGTAACCGAAAAACCCTTTGCTTTCATAATCGCACCAATCGAAGCAGAAGTAACTCCTTTTCCTACACCAGAGAGTACACCCCCTACCACGAAAATAAATTTGCGTTTACGAATTTTTGCCATATAAAATAAAAAGATTCAATATACACATACAAAATGAAATGACATACATTCCCTTTGCTCTATATAAAGATATAACAAAAAAAATAAAACACCCCTACCATAGAGAAGAGGGTATTATTCAATTGAGTGCCTCTACGGTGAGCGTAAGTCGAGCACGCATATCTCTACTACAGCGAACTAGAATTTCATAGGTACCCACCATCTTAATCGGAGCCTCAAGTATAACATCATTCGTTTCAACTTCTATACCAAATACTTCTTCGAGTTCGTCAACAATGAGCGCTGGCGATATTGATGAATAGAGTGTTGTGCCCCCCGCAACCTTCGCAGCAACAGTAATTTTTCTACCATTAAGTTTACTAAACAGTTTTTCAACTTCCTTTGTTTCAAGTGCTTTCATTTTTTGCTCTTTCTTCTTTCGAGCATCAATCATTGCGGTAGTCTGCGCAGTCACCACTTCAGCCAATCCTTGACGGATGAGAAAATTGCGAGCATACCCTTCGGATACTTCTTTGATCTCACCTTTCTTACCCAATGTCTTGATATCACTCAATAACAATACTTTCATATAGCTCATATGATACCCCATACTTGAATTTTAGACAATAACGTGATATATTCTTGATATTAACTGAAAAATTAGATAATTAGATAATCACACACCCACATGAAATCCGGCTTCGCTATTCTCATCGGACGATCAAACGTCGGAAAATCTACCCTACTCAACACCCTCGTCGGAACGAAAGTATCAGCGACGAGTTTTCGAGCACAAATGACTCGTGATGTGATTCATGGAGTAGTAAACACACCTGAAGGACAAATTACCTTTGTAGACACTCCTGGCATTTTCAAAGATCGTAAAAGTTCACTTACCAGCAAACTCATACAAAAAGCAAAAGAAGCACTCGAAGGAGTAGACATCATAATCTATGTGGTAGACCCTACACGAGAAATCGGTGATGAAGAAAAATACGCTTTTGGCTTGATTCGCCACATTGAATTACCAAAAATTCTAGTTATCAATAAAAGTGACACTCCAATACGTGAAAGAAAATATCAAAAAGAATATGAAGCTCTGGGCAAAGAATTCAACGCGGTACTCTCACTCTCTGCACTCCGGGCAAGTCATATCCAGCCTCTAAAAGACAAAGTAATGGAACTCTTACCTGAAGGAGAGCCGATGTATGGGGACGGACAATTGACCAACGTACACGAATATTTCTTTATCGGTGAACTAATTCGTGAAAAAATATTCTCAGTCTTCGACAAAGAAGTCCCCTACTCTATGACCGTAGAAGTAGATGCGATGGAAGAAAAACCCGACATCTTTGTAATCTCAGCAAGAATTCTCACTGATCAAGAACGATACAAGCGTCTCATTATTGGCACTGGTGGTAAAAAAATAAAAGAAGTGGGACAAATGGCACGCCGAGAATTGGAACAGGCACTCAACAAAAAAGTCTATCTAGAACTCGAAGTAGAAGTAGATCAACATTGGGTAGAGAGAATCTAACGCTCAACCACATATTAAAAATACAAAAAACTGCCTAAGGCAGTTTTTTGTATGAAATAAAATAATCTTTTTCTACTTTTTCAAAACCTCTCTCACCAATTCAATATCATTCGTAATCTTTGCAATCAATTCCTCAGTCGTATCATATCGCTCAATCTCACTCACTTTTTGCAACACTTCGACCTCGATATGTTTTCCATACAACGAAAATCCTGGATAATCAAGTAAATGTGCTTCCGCCCGATCAAGAGATTTGGGAATAAAGACTGCTGCCATATATCGCTCTTTTCCAACCAAAGCCCATCCTGCAAAAATACCAGGACTCACATGTAATCGTTTCTTTTTGATATCTATATTAGCAGTTGGAAAACCCAAGACACGCCCACGCTTCTCTCCTTGGACCACAATACCCGTAATATGGAGCATACAAAAAATTTATGGTGTGCGTAATAATTCCAAGGCTTTTTCAAGCCCTTTATCGATAAAATCATCAGAAGTAGTCCCCTCAGTTCCCTCTTTCTGAACAAACATTTCCTCAATCACATGATCTGGCTCAATACCGACCTTATTAATTTGCCTTTTACGTGGAGTAAACCATTCTGCAATAGTCAATTTAAGCGCTGAGCCATCTGCAAAATATTCAAAATCTTGTACCGAACCCTTACCAAATGTCTTACTTCCAACCAATGTAGCAAGACCGTAATCTTGAAGTGCACCCGAAACAATTTCAGAGCCAGAAGCAGTACCACCATCGACAAGAACTACCGTAGGAATTCCCTGAAAACGAGGTGTTCCTCCCGTGGCAGAATATTGATCTTCAGAACCATCATGATATTTTTCATATACAATGGGACCTGATTCTACCCACTCATTAGCCACTTTTACTGATGTATCGAGATATCCACCCGGATTACTTCGGAGATCGAGCACAATTCCACGAGGTTTTTTTGCTTTAATTTCTTTTACTGCTTTATCAAACTCGTTCCATGTCGTGTCATTAAAATAACTAATACGAAGATACGCAACATCAGCATCTTTCATACTCCAAGTAACCGTGGGAACCGTGATAACATCACGTACAATTGTAATTTCACGTGGAGTAGAAGACTTTTCAGAAAGCACAGTGAGTTTCACCGACGTTCCTTTTTCTCCTCGAATCAGGGTTACAACCTCATCGACAGATTTTCCACTCACCTCTGTCTCATCTACCAACAAAATAGTATCACCAGCTCTCAAACCTGCCCGTTCAGCAGGAGATTGTGCAAGAGGTGCGATTACAGTGATTGCACCATTCTTAAGACCAATCTCAGCCCCAATTCCAAAAAATTCTCCAGAGAGATCGCGTTTGAACTCTTCTGCTTTTGCAGGAGGCATAAATACAGAATATGGGTCATTAAGTGCATTAACCATCCCAACCATTGATCCATAAAACAAATCCACTTCATTCACGGGAGTATACACATATTTTTCCTGCACTTTTCTCCACACATTCCAAAATTGCTCAAACGAAATAGAGCTTTCATTTGATTGAGAAAAAAGATCACTTACTGCAGAAACCGTAAAAGATCGATCTCCTTGTAAAATTGCTCGCATTCCATACGATGTCCCTGTAAACACTCCTGAAACAAAAACTCCAACGATAAGAATGCCTGTCACAAAAGATTTAAAAAACTTATGTTTTGTGACTTTTTCTTCTGGTTCCATATAATAGTAATTTCCAAGTTGAAATGTAAACTCTCAAGAAAATGTTCATCCGCAAACTTTTGTATCTCACCTCATGACTATATCCAACAAGGAATGTTAGAATTAAAAAATAGTCAATACACAAATACTTACTCTGTTCTTACAATATCCGCCCCGATACTCTGAAGTCGTGTTTCAAGATCTTCATACCCTCGCTCAATCACATATATATCTCGTAACTTCGATACACCTTTGGCAGCAAGCATACCAATCAATAACGCCATAGCAGGACGAATTCCATCAGGAGCAATCAATTCACGCCCAGTAAGCTCGGTAACACCCTCCACAAATACTCGATGCGGATCAAGTAAGGTAATTTTTCCACCAATTTTTTGAAATTCGAGATAATAGATACTTCGATTCTCCCACATCCAATCATGGATAAGGGTGCGTCCAGCAGCCTGAGTCGCAATTGGTACAAAAAATGGAACATTATCAATATTAATTCCAGGAAATGGAAGTCCATGAATCTTGTCAGGAAGTGCAGTCAAATCAGAAGCTGTAATTGTAATATCCACGATTCTGAATTTTCCATTCTCACTCATACGTTCACCTGCATACGAAATTCGTTGCCCCATCATCTTCAATTTTTCCAATTCTAATTCGAGAAAATCAATAGGACAATTCGTAATCGTAAAAGATGAATGAGTAGTAACTGCAAGTGCAATAAATGCAAACGCATCAATAGGATCTGGCATCACATGATATTCGACATCGGTTTTTAATTTTTTGACACCATTGATAACTAACGTTTGAGTTCCAATTCCCTGAATCGAGACCCCTGCAGCCACGAGAAAATAGCACAGATCCTGTACCATATAATTCGCAGAGCAAAATTTGAGTATCGTCTGCCCTTCCGCACGTGCTGCAGCCATAATCGCATTTTCAGTTGGAGTATCACCTGCTTCATACATCACCACGTCAGACCCTCGTATCTTTTTATTCTTTACTTCATAAGAATCTTCAGTCGTTTTAATATCAATACCAAATTTCTGCAATGCATACAGATGAGGTCGTACGGTACGCTCTCCCAATTTGCATCCACCCGAACGATATAATCGATACGACGAAACACGAGAAGCAAGTGAACCAAGCAATAACAATGATGAGCGTATCTTCATGGAAGCTGCTTTATCAATTTTTTCAAGCGCGAGCTTCTTTGAACTATCGACTACCAAGGTATGATCTTCGGTCCATGTACATGAAACATTAATACTTTCGAGTATTTCAATAAAACGATACACCTCTTCAATTCGAGGCATGTCTCGAAAAATCGTTCTTCCTTCTACCATAACGGCGGCAGAAAGAAGGCTCAGAGCTGAATTTTTTGCACCCCGAACCGAGATAGTACCCTTGAGTTTTTTACCACCATTAACCAAGTATGTCGCCATACGCGCACAATTGAATTTTTATAAAATATCACCTATAATACTATCAAATAATGCCGCACTACGCAATCTATGAGTACAACACTCAAAACAGACCGTATTGGTCACCTGATTACACGACCAATACGCCGCGCACTCATGCTCTCGCTCTGGGTAGCTTTTTTTATAATTACCCCAACCATTATCCTCTATACCGCCGGCTATCGATACGATTTTACTACCGGAGAAGTCAAGCAAACAGGAGTTTTAAGTGTCGACATTTCTCCAAAAGATGCGCTCGTAACCCTCAACGATATTGTAATCGAAAAACAAATCCCTATTCGACTTCCTAATCGAGCTCCTGGCACCTATCTTCTCAAAATCGAACGACCTGGATATAAATCATGGGAAAGAGATATCGTAATCACAAGCAACAATACTACCTACATCAAAGATATTACACTCATCAAAGATGCCTTACCAGTACGAGAAGACAACATGAACACAGAAGGAGTTGTAACCATACAGGGTCATGGAGATGTACTACTCATGCTCAAAAAAACCAATGAATTGTATGAACTTCATGTCAAAAACATGATAACTAATTCAGACACACTCATATATCGAACCCTAGCCACAACCGAACCAGAAATAGTAATCATACCACACGCCGAAGCAGCATATAGTAGAGTCACAGGAATAAAAACTGACCAATTCTATATAATACCACTCACAAATCCAGAAAACTCAATCGTTACAGACATAGCCACTGATGCGGAACTCTCGATAGATCCTACCAACAAAGAAACAATACTCTACAAAAAAGAAGGGAAAAATATTACAGCATTCTCATTTTCAAAAGAACCTCGATTCATTGGTACCGCATCTACCAGCGCATGGTATGCTGATGCACAAGGCAGAATATGGGAAGCATATGGTTCACAAGTTACAAATCCATACAATGGAAGCATTTACATCTTCCCTGATACCATTGACACGATTATTCATACCAATACCGCACGCATCATAGCGACACACGGTGAAAAAACAATGGTCGCCACACTATCAGACAACGCTGTCACCACAATTGAAACAATCAACGGAACCAACACCTACTATAATGAAAAAACTGGCGAATGGCTCGTATGGTCACCATGGGAACTCACGAGTATTTACGCTGACGGAGGAGTAAGTCTACTCAATCGAAGTGGTGAAAAAATCAAAAAAGTCTCAGTACTCGATCCTGCTGGAGTATTACTCATTGCTACCGAGCAAGGTCTCTCAGCATTCAATCCAGGATATTATGTCCGTCATTCACTGATCAAAGTATCAGACTACGAACTAGCGTCTGTGCAGATGAATAATCGCAAACTCTACTTTTTTGGCACGTTTGCCGGACATCGTGGGGTACACTCATTGGAATACTAAAATTTCAAAAAGCGCACCCATGTTTAATAAAAAATCTCCCACATGCGTGGGAGATTTTTTATTAAAAGTTATAATTCAACACTGGTTTTATCTCCAATAATCATCGATCGTCCACCTTCTTGTTTTTTCTTTGTAACTCTGACATTTTTTCCAATAATACTATGAGTGATATGTATATCGGCATAAATGCTAGAATTATCAAGGATGATAGAATCATCAATTCGGGCGTCCACAATCTCAGACCCAGAACCAATAGTCACGTGTGGCCCAACAACACAATTCTTGAGAAGTACATTTTCTCCGATAATAACCGGCCCCATGATACTCACATTCTCCTGTATCTGCGAACCGCGCCCGATGTGCACGTCTCCCGAAATAGCTGCTCCATGAGCAAGTTCGGATGGATACGTAAAATAACTCTTATCTGTTTTCTCGAGAAGCAATCGGTTGGCGATAAGGAGGTCATCGACCTTACCAGTATCTTTCCACCATCCTGTAATTTCTTTATATCCCACTTTCCTTCCCTGTTTCAAAAATAACGAATGAACACTTGAAATCTCATATTCTCCACGTGGACTTTTCTGTATATTGGCAAACGCATCAAAAAACACATCTGGTCCATAGAGATAAATTCCGGTAACAGCAAAATTATTTGGTGGGCTACTGGGCTTCTCAATGACATCGGTCAAAATTCCCGTCTCATCAAATACCGGCACTCCAAATCGTTCAGGATCAGGAACAGACGACAACGCAAGCATACAATCATATTTTCCTGAATGAAACTCGTCAAAAAGTGGAGTAAGATCGCCCAACAGCACATTATCCGATAAGTAAAACATAAAAGGCTCGCTACCAATAAATTTAGCCGCCTCATTCACCACATGTGCAATACCTTGTGGACCACCAGTCTGCTCAAAGAACGTGATCCTGATCCCCCAATGCCCACCGTCTCCAATCATTTTCTGAAGCTCGGTCTCCCCTGGATTGGTATTGATAAAAATCTCGGTCACTCCCGCATTGACTGCCTTTTCAATTGCATGAAAAATCATCGGCTTGTTGGCAAGCGGAAGCAAATGTTTGTTGATAGTGGTCGTAATCGGCTGCAAACGCGTTGCACGCCCACCACCAGTAAGAATAGCTTTACGTATTTTCATAAGAACCTTAACTTACCACCAAATTAAAACTTTGACAATCACCCAATAATACATTTTCATAAGTGGATTCCCCACATAGACAAGCAATGGATTTCTCGTGTCTTGTTCCTGAAAATAAATCCCCGATACAGTATATTTCAATAATTGACGATCAGAAATCATACGCTCAGTCTGAATTTTTTTACGCTTAGAAAGCCAAATTGCACGATTATCTTTTTCCAACCAATATTTATATACATCGAATCGTTTTGAAACATATCCCTTTTTAAACGCAAAGATCCACAAACCAATCTCAAGCACAAACCACATAGGAAAAAGTACAATACACGTTGGTAATTTAAAAAACATAAGCATCACTGCATATCGATTCCGTTCCATTAAAAATAATTTTTCAACACTCCTACCAAATTGGTACTTATGATAAAAGACAGAATCTCGAACGAGCACCGATCGATACCCGTGAACACGCAAACGAAGAGACCATTCCAAATCTTCATGATACATAAAAAAATCAGGATCCCAACCACCATATTTCAAAATCAAATCACTTCGCACCATCAAAGCAGCGCCACTGGTATAATCCACATCCTTGATTGCAGGAAGAGAAATATCACGGACATTCGTACGATACTGATCGCAGAACCCAAAACCTAAATAATGAAAAGAATTACCTGCACTATTAAGTAATTCGGTCTCAGGGTGTAGTAGTACCAATGACTGTGCCGCACCGATCGTAGCATCGGATTCAAATGCATGCACTAATGGCTCAAAAGCGGTTGTAGCAAAAAAACCGTCATTATTATGAAAAAAGATATAATCACATCCATGTTCGATAGCCCACAAAGCTCCCACATTATTTCCACCAGCAAATCCGAGATTAGTTTCTTGTGGAAGTATGGTCACTCGAGGTAACTCATTACCTGAATAAGGCATCACTGTTGATTCGAGATAATGTACAAAGGATCCTTCTGCATCATGAGGATTAGCTACAATAACAAGCTCAAGACGATCTTTCGGATAGGTAATCTTTTTCAACGCAGAAACCATATCATCAACATACGATTCATTGTGATAATACAGGAGATATATAATTCCAATTTTCGGCTTGAGTTGTTCCATATAATAATTAAAGTTTGGTCGCGTAATATTTATGAGAATTCCTCCACTTCCACACATACTTGATCCAGCTTACAGCATGAATGCGTGCAAGTTTATTCTTGAACAATGCTCTAAAAATCCCAGGAACTTTCGCAGAATCTCTCGCATGTGCATGCTTGATCACAATATCATGGACATAATACACCGACCAACCAGCGTCCCACATACGATGACACCAGTCACAATCTTCAAAGTACATAAAATAACGCTCATCAAACAAGCCGATCTGATCTACCACTTCTTTTCTTACCACCAATGCAGCGCCAAGCACCCAATCAACAGGACGAGTGGTACTGTGATCGAAATCTTTCATCTCAAGTTTGTCTGCATGTTTTTTAACCCAACGATATTTTTTATCAAGATTAATATGTTTCAATGGCTTAATAAGTATCGACGAAAGATTAAAACGATAACATGAATATTGCAAACTATCATCCATATTAACCAATTTTACGCCAATCCCGCCAATACGAACATGTTCGTCCATAAATTTCACAATTCGTTCGATGACACGAGCAGTATCAGGAATAATAGTGTCCGGATTAAGTGCAAAATAATACCGCGCCTCTTCGGCTTTAAAACCCACATTGTTACCACGACCAAACCCCACATTACCTCCCGCATCTATGTAGCGCACCAGAGGAAATCGATCTCGAAGTATTTCACGAATACCATCCTGATTTTGCGAATTATCGACGACTGTAATCGCGACTGAATAGGAGCACTCCTGTATATCTGCGAAAACCGAAGTCAAGGCTGTAACAATATCATCCTTTCGCACATAATTCAGAAATACAATATGAATATCTTTCATAATCAATATTACTGCAACCATTGTCGCAATTCCTTCCAGGAAATTTTTCGCATCGCACGAACCTCTTTTCTTCGTTTTCGGTATAGTGACCTATTGCGCCACAGGACAGAAAATCCCGTAAGAACAGTGCGATCAAAAAGTGTAAAATAAGCCAATTTCTTTAACTCATACCATATAATCCACGGAAAATCAAGTATGAAATTTTGCCAATACTCATTCTTATATATGGTAGCAAGATGATTTTTGTAACTATGAAATCGCACCCATTCAGACTGTTTCTTCTTATTCTGAACTGAAAAACGATCCCCCGCAAACTCGAACCCAGTAGCAGTACGATCATGATACGCAACTGAATTCAAAAGTACGTATGAATTGAATCCTGCAATCCGCAATCGGTACGCCAGATCAACATCTTCTTTATACGACTGGTATGATCCATCAAAAAATGTATTATCCGAAAATTGAACAGTTTCAAGTGCACTCCGTCGATACATAGGAAGTGCCCCTGATACACCAAAAACCTCTACAGCAGTATCCTGCACACGAAACGATAGCCCTACTTTCTTTTTTTTTTCTTCCCATATGTACCCAGCATATTTATCAACCACGCGCCTATTGCGAAACACACGAAGACCAAGTGCGTCGACCATATCAGTAAAACTCGCTTCAAGTCCATACTCAATATCTGCAAAATTCCATCGCATCAATCGCGGACTTACCGAACCAACTTTCTCATGAGTATCCAAAAATTTAACCATTGTCTCAATACTATCAGGCATAAGATACATATCCTGATTCAACAAGAGAACATACGGAGATCGTTCGATGTTATAGACCTCATTATGACCGCCAACAAATCCCACATTTTGTTCATTTTTCACAAGCGTATGAGTAAATGATACACTCATCAGCTCCTTTTCGATCGCATCAGGAGTCCCATCAGTAGATCCATTATCAAATACATACAAATGAACATCTTGATACGTCTGTTTTCGAAGCGACTCAAAAAGATACGGAATATACTTTTTTCCGTTCCATGTCACAAGTTGTATAACTACGTTTGACACAATAATAATTAAAATTTCTAATTTCTAATTTCTAATTTTGCATGTATCCTCTCCCCCGTCCACACAAGTCCAATTCCCACTGGTCGAAATAATGCAATCCATATCCATTTCCACCATGGTTCCCATTTCTTGAAGTAAATCAGCATGGACCCAGTAAACTGTCTCTGTTTCCATACTGTCGTACGTTTCTTGAAGCTCTGTCCGACATAATCAATCGCAGTAATAATAGGGGTATGCACTACTCGATACCCAAGTCGTTTCGCCTCGCGACAAATATCAACATCTTCATACCAAATAAAATACCGAGGATCCCACGCCCATCCCAGTTTTTCCACAAAATCTCTTCGCATAAGCATAAAAGAGCCTCGTACCGAATCTACGTCTTGCTCTATATCAAAATTAAACCCTTTCAGATGATACCGATCAAGTATATGTGGAAACAAATGTGGTAGTTTGAGAATCAATGCAACCTGTTCCCACACTCTCGGGAATCTTCGTGGCGAAGCATTTTCATTGATAAAACCGTGTTCATCAACCAATTTTGGACTTGCAATTCCTACGTTTGAATTTCGATTCATCCAGTCGACCATGATATCAAGAGACCGAGGAGAAAGCTGCATATCCGGATTGAGAAATAGCAGATACTCCCCTTCCGAAATTGCAACCGCCTGATTATTGGCAGCACCAAATCCTTTATTTTCGATATTTGCAATTATGCGGACATCCGGAAACATCTCTCGAATAGCTTCGACCGTACCATCACTCGACGCATTGTCGACAATGATCTGCTCAATACGAATATCCTGTGCAGCATACCTAACTGACTCTATCTGTTTCAAAATAAATTCTTTGCTGTTCCAGGTTACGGTGATGACCGATACATGCATACGATCTTTCTCATTACTTACCCATTTCCTTCTTAAAATAATCAACAAACGGAATAGCGGTCGGATCAATCTTTTTGAGAAGCGCCGAATAATAGCTCACATAGCTGAAAAATACGAGACATTCGATCGCCTGGAACAACACATCGTTCTCTTTCGGAACAAATGTTTTATGCATAATTGAATTTTTCTGCAACACTTTCTTCGTTATGGCATATCGCTTTTGCGCGCGATCATGATACAAACCTGATTCAATCATGACAAACAATACATTTTTAACATTCGATTTCGGGTAGAGCATTCCTTCCATAAGATGATGATTGAGTTCAGGTAGTGCAAAATACCCACCAAATCGCTTACCATTTTCATTCATTTGATTAGCAGCAACATGTGCATTCCCAAGCAAATGTTCACTTGCAACATACCAAACACTTCGATCAATTGTTTTTCGTGCCAATTGTTTTGCTGGATTTTCCAATTCAGGAGTCATAACTCCATACATCGTGTCATAGAGCGCGATCGCCTTAATTATTTCTTTAATCTGTTTTGATGAAATCTTGAATACACCGAGTTTTGAAAACAATATCAATTGTCCGACGATAGAATACCCGAGTCCCATCCGAGGCGATCCACAGGGATTATTCTCAGTGGTAAAAATCAATGCTGGATAGCCGTATTTCTGTGCGAATTCAGCAAGTGTGCCACCTGCACAAATGACTGCAATTTTCGCTTTCTTCTCTCGAGCTTTCTCGACGCAGGATACCACCTCTTCAGTCGTGCCCGAATAACTAGAACCAATAACCAAGGTCTTGGCATTCACATATCCTGGGAGATCGTATCCGTTCACGATTTCAAGCGGATACTTAAGTTGTCGGTGATATAATGATTTGATGACATGCGTCCCGATCGAGGATCCGCCCATACCACACACCACGATCCGTTCAATCTTCTTATAAGAAGATGGGGTACGCAGTTTTTCAGCGACCAAGGCGACTTCTTCAACTTGCTTGTACAACAACTGAAGACTTCCGAGCATATTATCCGAATCATTTTTTTTGATAGTAATAAGAGAATCCAACATACAAATAGATTAAATACATACATGAATCGTAGCAAATACCAGAGCATTTGTAAAACAAAAAAGCCCTTAAACTAAAGGCTTTTTTGAAACTGCCCCACCGTACGACTGGTGGGGCACCTACACTGCGATAGATGTAGTAAACATCCTCGTTTTTACCGAGAAAGAGTACCAAACATACCACGCAGACCGAGGTACACGCACGCGGAATGCACATACCCATCATCGATCTCTCCAGCGAGGATCATGGTATGAACCTCTTCGGGTGAGAAAAACTCGGCATGCCGAATTCCCTCGTGCTCGTTGTTCTCGTGCTCCACGCGGCAGCCCGCTTTCGCGAGATAGAGCGGGATTGGACGTGGAATATACGAGGAATTACCGTGATAGTAACCGAGAAGATCGGGAGATGTGAGGACACATCCCAACTCCTCACTGCCTTCACGGATCGCCGTCTGATCAAGAGTTTCACCCGGATCAGCAAGACCGCGCGGCAATTCCCACCGCCAGCGACCGAGCTCACTCAGACTGACGCGCCTCGGCGACACCCGCATCTCGGTAACCGGACGCCAGATGTGCACAAGTCCGAGATGTCCCCGATCGTCGAGAGCAGCGACTGCAGCAGCCGGAGGATTGTCGACGATCCAGAGATCGTAGAGACTCTTCCCGTCTTCCTGCGCCACTGCCCGTACAATCCGGGCAAACCCGTCTTGACTGAGCACAACATCGCTTTCCGATGAAGCAATCCACTTGGGACGAAAACCCTCTGCAAGTGCTTGTGACAAAGGAACAAAAGAATATCTACCCATTGTAATCCCCTTTTCTTTTTTGCACACCGCGGGCAAAGAACCAAGCCTGTCTCCGAAATGTTCAGAGAGCACCTAAACCTAGCACATACATATGTTTTTGTCAAAACAAAAAGCCCTTACACTAAAGGCTTTTTGAACAGTCACATTGTTGAGTTATACCGTATTATTTTTTACTTTCGCATACTTCTCCATCGTATCTCTAAGTGCTATTTTTATGTCTCTCATCTCAATTCCTATTTCCTGAAGACGCGTAGATCGCATAAAATTGTTTGAACGTTTTTTCTTTGCCAATCCTTGTAATACCAAATCTTCTTCGCTAATCCACTCATTATGATGACTTGGATCAACAAGTTCCGTATACAGTGAAATAATTTCTTTATGACGAATTGTACCAGGATTGGTGCAATGAAAAATTCCCACACCTTTTTTCTGCATGAGTTGATAGCACGCACTGAGTAAATCAGAAACCACCGTGACACTATTCTCCACATCTACAACCTTTGGATACGTAGTTATCTTATCAATCAAATTCGCAGGACAAGGACGATCATCAATGGGCATACGTAATCGAGCAATTCCAACATTTGGTAATGTAGAAAGCACTAAATCAGCAGCATATTTACTCTTACTGTAGACTGCCACAGGATTGCCATAGTCCGCTTCTGTCCACACCCCATCTTCATGAGGTGAGCGCCCATAAAAGATACACCCTGTTGCCAAATGAAGCAGATATATCCCTGCCTCCTGAGCAGCTTGTGCGATTTGGATAGGTAGTACGGTATTACCAAAAATAGTTTCAAGCTGATGTGTTTCACACCAATCAACATTGGGTTTTCCAGTAACACCGGCAGCATTAAATATGGAATCTGGACGATATTCACGTATAAGTGTTCGCACATCTTCAATGCTCTCAATACGAGTCGTAGAGAGTATTGCATCATCCCCCCACACTTCTTTCGCACGAGAACCAATATATCCATTTCCAAGAATAAGAATCCTCATAAAAAATAATTAACGAATTACATACTGTTTTTCATAATACTCTTGATACGTACCACTCCTAGAACGCTCTACCCATTCCTGATTATCGAGATACCACTGCACCATTTTTTTCAGACCTTCTTCAAACTTGATTTGTGGTTCCCATCCTAACTCATTTTTTGCTTTAGTAAAATCAATCGCATATCGACGATCGTGCCCTGGACGATCTTTCACATATTCAATATATGACTCGTCTTTGTGCATGTATTGTAATAATAATTTTACCACATCAATATTCGCCATCTCACAATTTCCTCCAAGACAATACGTTTCTCCAATCGTCCCATTATTCACAATAAATTCAACACCACGAGAATGATCATCCACGTGAATCCAATCACGTACATAGAGTCCGTCTCCGTACACCGGTACTTTTTTATCCTCCATCAGATTCGAAATACATAATGGTATAAACTTTTCCGGAAACATATATGGACCATAATTATTCGAACAATTCGAAATGGTCATCTGAATTCCAAACGTGTGATAATACGCACGTACCATATGATCCGAAGCAGCTTTCGATGCAGAATACGGACTTCGAGGATCATATGGCGTATGTTCCGTAAAAGGAGCATCACCAAATTTCAAAGCACCAAACACCTCGTCAGTAGAAATATGATGAAAACGTTTTTGATATTCTTTTACTGCATCAAGAATATGTTGTGTCCCAATAACATTTGTTTTGATAAAAACATTAGGATCCATAATCGATCGATCCACATGGGTCTCTGCTGCAAAATGTACCACCACATCCACATCCTTAACTATCTCAAATACCATATCTCGATCACACACATCTCCTTTTACAAATGTATATCGAGAATCATGCATAACATCTATAAGATTCTCCAAATTTCCAGCATACGTAAGCACATCAAAATTGACGATTGAATCGTTCGGATGCTTCAAAAGCCAATAACGGATAAAATTTGAACCAATAAATCCAGCACCTCCGGTTACCATTAATTTCATAAATATATCGTTAACATTAAAAACTTGAAATGCTTCAAAACATTAATTACACATAATACCGCACCAATGCCCATGTAGCAAGTGTTTGTCCATCCCAAATTTCGTTATTGCGGATCAAATGATCGATTTCATCTGGTCGACGAAGTAATACTTCAATAAACTCAGTATCATCGCCAGAAATATCGGTAACTTTTGATAATCCTTTTGCCAAAAATACATGTGTGGTGTCGACAAACAAACCATTGTGTGGTTCAAAAATAGAGAGATTAATCATTTCTTCTGCAATATATCCAGTCTCCTCTCGTAATTCACGAGCTGCCACGAGAGAAGGTGCCTCGAATTTCTGAATCCCTCCACCAGGAAATTCAATGCTATATTTATCTATCAAATATCGATACTGTCTTACTAACACGAGTCGTCCATCTGGCAATATCGGCACCACAATCGACATGCCATTCGTTCTTCCATAATAATAATGCCCTTGTTTACCATCAGCAAACTCAAACACATCATGGATGTAATTCCACCACGGATTCTCATGGACAATCTCTTCTGAAACTTTTTTCAATGGAGAGGACATACCAATATATGTATTTCTTTTAAAATAATTGTGCAATTTCTCTCACATCTCTCATGTTTTCTGTACTCACGACCGAATGCATACTACCTCCCCCATCCCCTTTCCATCGAGGAAGAATATGGAAATGAAGATGTGGCACAGCCTGCCCCGCAACCTCACCATGATTGAGCCCAATTGTAAATCCATCTGGTTTCAAAATATCCGACACCTTCATCGAAGCGTTTCGCACACCCTGCATCACCACACCCACTTCATCAGATGTAAAATCAAAAATAGTTGCTCCATGTTTTTTTGGAATCACCACAGTGTGTCCCTCGACCTTTGGAAATATATCTAAAAATGCAATCACCTGTGAATCCTCATACACGGTGTAATGAAGGATCTCTCCTGCAACAATCTTACAAAAAATACAAGCCATAGGGAAAAATTAAAGAAGGGTCGGGAAAAGGATTAATAAACGACGGCGGTCGCTATTAAACAGCATCTCAAACCGACCCATATTCAGACTACTCTATTTGCATTATTTTTTCAAACTCACCTCTCTCAGCTCAAGGTTATCCCATCCAACACGAACTACACCCAGCACAAGCTCTTCACGATCTAACACTTGCTCAACAACATCTCTCTCTTCACCACCTAATTTTAGGTCATACCACCAGACAGGCACACCGCTCTCCAATAGGTTTTTTACAGCACGAGCCCATACTTCTTCTTCGGTCCTGATTAACACCTTTCTTCCAGGAAATACATACTTGTCACCAAAACGAGTAAGTACAACACTATGCATCGGAACGTGTGTGTAAATCTCTCGCTGCTTCTCTTGATTTTCAATCAACGTATTTCTGACCGTAGAAAGACCTTCGGGAAGAGACAAAAAAACATCACGATACGAAAAAAACAATAGTATTGAAAATAGTACAGTAGTCATCAATATTTGTTTTTTTATAGAAAAAACATGGAGTAAACGGTCAAAACAGTATGCAAGTGGAACAATCATACCTACATAAACCGGCATAAAATAACGTGTCTGCGAGCTACCTATGGAAGGTATTCCTAGAAGATTATCAGTAAAATTCCACGAACCATACCAGCAGACAAGATATACACTGACCGCACCATACACAAAAACATAATTACGTATCACACTCTGTCCACGTAACAAAATAAAAATACATGAAACAACAAGTAGCGCCGACCACAAATTAAATAAAAGAACAAAGTAGTGATACACCGTCTTTAAAATCGCGAAGCTATGAAAACCAAAGGGAAAGAAAAAAGCTCGAAAAAAAGAAACTCCTTGCCCGCCATCAAATATACTTCCTGCAAAACCACTTGCTACAGGCTTTACATATCCACTCGCAAAAGGACTACCATAAAACGCATCCTGTGTAACAAAAAATAATAATGCAACGAGAAACACTGTTCCACCCCCTACCACGAATTGTCGTCGGGAAACATGTGCCCTAATGAGATAAAGTAAATATGAATATAATCCAAGCACCCACAAAAGTTCAGTAGGTCGAATCGCCAGTGCACATGCGATTCCGAACGCACTAAGAAAGGTAAAACATATTTTTTTACGACTATCGTGCGATGCATCAAACATTCGTACAATCCCGTATATACTAAGAATAAGAAAAAATATAAACGGAACCACATGTTGAAACGGACGACCGGACCAATACCACCACGACGGTATCAAAAAAAATAAAAATGAGCTAATAAACGCCATCCGAACATTCCACACTCTTCTCACAATTCCATATAATAAAAAATTTGAAGCAATCGCGAGGAGAGGCACAAAACTAATCACCACTATATTAAAAATACTCGCACCAAAAAACGTAACTGGCAAAAACACAAAAGCAGAAATTAATACAATAAAAAATGGAAATCCAATCGGTTCGAGACGTCCATTAATGACAGTCATGCTACGCGCATGCACCTGATCAAACGCGCGATCATTCAAAGATTCATACCACCCAAAAGAATGATTAAATACCAATTCCTTGATAAAAAAATAATTTGCCATTTCATCTGGCTG
This sequence comes from Candidatus Magasanikbacteria bacterium UBA922, assembly GCA_002293825.1. Taxonomy (GTDB): domain Bacteria; phylum Patescibacteriota; class Patescibacteriia; order Magasanikbacterales; family UBA922; genus UBA922. The sequence continues at coordinate 67,738 of DBDW01000002.1, forward strand.
GTTAGAAATTATAGTGTGAAAATTACGAGTATTCAGATCTCCGAATGACTCAATTGCATGCAGATACAGATACGAACAAAAAAATAGCACGGACAGTATACCTAACACATATTTCCCTTTCATCTTTTCGAAAACACAAGACAAAGATGTAAGAACAGACATAGTCAAAAAATCTGATTAAAGTCCGTGTTTAAATAAGCTTAAAACTGCAAAGCCAATCGCAACTCCGAGAATTCCACTCGCAACTAACAAAAGAATTGGCACATCTAATACAAGTGCAATCATAATCGAACACATGGCAAGTACTTGTAAAAACATCTTTATTTTCCCCCACCGATTTGCCATCCGCACCGTCTTGAATTTGATTCGTGCAATCAATGCAGATACAATAAAAATTACTTCAATACCCAATGTTGCGATACCGAGCCACGGATTTAGTTCACGAAACACAAGTAACAGTACCAATGAACCGACCAAAAATTTATCAGCCAAAGGATCAAGTAACATTCCAAATTTGGTAATCTTATTCTGGGTACGAGCTAGCGAACCATCAAGCGCATCGGTAAATGCCGTACACAAAAAAGCAATAATGCCAATTATATAAAAGCCATTAAGTACCAAATAAAATACAATCGGCGTAGCACCAACACGAAACATCGTAATACGATTAGGTGTTACCCACTCAGGGAAAATCCTGAGAATAGTGCGTGCAAAAAAATGGTCGTGCGGATGCACCTCTTCTGAAGGTAGATACACAAATAAATCACCATTCTGTTCTTTGAAACGTTTGATAAATCCCATAAAATTAGATAGACTGCTTACCAGTATGATAGCCAATATAAGCCAAAAATTCAATCTCCAGACTACCACACTCCTCGTATCCCTATGCACCATACTGCTCGAAGTATTTTTTTTCAACATTCCCGTGCTCTCGACACCTGCAGTACTGTTGTACATTCTACTCATCGGAAAATCTATCGGAGAACGCTTTTTTGACACATCTGGACTCCAGTGGTGGGGCGGAATCGCACTCCTACTCTCTTCGGTTTCACTCATCGGAGTCATTATCTACTACCCCTACAAACTCACCCCTGAATTTTCAGTAATAACCATTGCGGCACCACTTCTATATTTATTAAAAAAGAAAAAGAAAACAAAAATTGAGGAAAAGCCTATAGAAACATCACTCAATACACCTACAAAATTGGGCATGATAATTTTTTTAACACTTGAAATCATACTCGTGTGTACAATTATCAGTGCACGCTCGGGAGAACTGATGCGCTCACCATGGATCGCATTCGACGCATGGTTTTTTATCCTCTTTGCACTCGCCTCAAGTGTATTATTTTTTTTAATGACCCAAAAAACGAATACAAAATTCTTGATTATTAGTGCAATTTTACATCATTTCATTTTTTACAGTATTGCAGCTATTGTCTACAAAATAGGTTTCGGATTCGATGGATTCATACACCGCGCAACCGAATCATGGATTTTAGAACATGGATTTATCACACCCAAAGAGCCATTTTATATTGGCCAATACGGATTAGTTGTAACATTTTCACGAATCACCGGCATTGCAATCGCATATATCGACATATTCCTAATTCCTGCACTAGCAGCACTCTCAATTCCCACACTCATCCATCATGTTTTTAAAAACACCTGGAACACTACCACGAAAAACCTCGGATTAGTCCTCTCATTTGTAATTCCTTTTATATTTTTCTTTTCATTTAATCTCACTACCCCACACAATCTCACTCTTCTACTCCTCATACTAGGGATGATAAGTGTGGTGGGATATACAAGAAAAAAAATCCCCTACATTCTTCCCGCACTTATCGGACTCACCGCTCTCGGAACACACCCACTCTTAGGGGTTCCCACAATCATCATCGTACTAGTCGCAGGAATAGTAGAAAAAACGTTGAAAAAAAATGTAAAAATTCTGACATACACAATGATGTTTGTAGCACTTTCGGTATTACCACTACTCATGTTCATGATGCAACAATGGTTCAATGGACACGGACTCCCTACACTAGTAAATCCATTTTCAAATAGCGCACTATTTCTTGATTTTTTCAAACGTCCATTTTGGTACAAAGCAGACGCTGTGTGGTACTTCGAAATTATATATGCATGGCAATATATGATTACCCCCATACTTCTCATCTGCGCAGGAATCGGCTTCTGGCTTCAAAAAAAGACCACTATTGCATGGGTCTCTCTCATCTCAAGCGTGGGATTATGTATCGGTGCTTTTTTACTTCGTACACTAATCACCTTCCCCAACGTAGCATCATCAGAACAAGGAAATTATCCATTACGACTATTGATCGGATCTGTGGCCACACTATTACCACTCGTGCTATATGGCATATATCATACAGGTAAAGCAAAAACATATTTCATACAGACAAAATTACGCATACCCACGACCATCTATTATGCCGCGGGATCACTCATCATTGGAGCACTGCTTATGTTATCATTGTACTTTTCATACCCACAATACAATGAAAAAGTATTTTTTCCTGGGTTGAATGTAAGTGAATATGATCAAAAAGTAGTACGCTGGATCCACGAACAAAACGAGACTTATGACTATGTTGTACTCTCAACCATTCTCACGGCAGTAGCTGCATTGACAGAACATCCATTTGCATCATATATCGACACCGTGTACGGACCTCAATTTTATTATTCAATCCCCTCGGGTGGACCATTATACCTCGCCTACGAAGAAATGGTATATCAAGGACAAAAACGAGAAACAATTGATCGTATATTTGAATTAACTAATGTGAATACTATCTATCTGGTGGTACCATGGTACTGGGCACGAATTGATGAAATTGTAGAAGGCGCAAAAAAAAGTGCCGATTCATGGCACTCAATTGATCATAAAATGTGGATTTTTAAATACCTCAAACACGATAATTAGCCTCAAGTGTACGAATGTATTCCTCGTTATTATTCTCAGGCACCACACTATACGTTCTCATATGTTCGAGCGTTTCCTGATGAGCAATACACCATTGAATTCGTTCAATCAGCTGTGCCACATTCCCTGCTTCAAACGTAATACCATTTTTTCCTTCTTCAATCAACTCAGCAATCCCTTCGATACTACTCGCAAGCACTGGAACATGGAATGAAAAACTTTCAAAAATTACGGTCGGTGAGTTTTCGTAACACAAAGAAGGCACAATCGTAATATCCGCCATAGTATACAATTCTCGCAACCGTTCTTTTTCTACACGACCATATACATGGATACGATCACAGTGTCTGGCACGGGCAGTAATCGAATCTAATAAGGACCCACTTCCTGCAATGTGTAACTCAAAATCAGACGAAGCAATACGATCAATAGCATCAAAAAGAATTGAAATTCCTTTGTGATACTCAATCTGTCCTACATATAATAATTGTAACACATTCTTCTTATTCTTTTTGTGTATACGTTCATTCAAAAAAGTTAATGGATTTCGTAGAACAGTAGTGTGTGAGGATTTGAAAAAACCACGAGAAGAATAAAAATTAAGTAAAAATTGCGAAGGTGAAATAATCACATCTGGAGAACCAAACAAACTTCTCGTGATCAAGCTATATAATGCAGTATGAGGACCATGATAACGAAAACTTTTTTCTTTGGTCTTGAGTATCATTGCGCTCGGTTCTACCAACTGCACATCATGAATTGTGTGCACATGTTGTACATTTCGAGCACGAATTCTCTTAGGAATAAGAAAAGAAAGTCCAATCAAATTATGCGTATGCACCACATCAGGCCGTTCTTGAGCTATAATAGCATCCACACGATCAGCCACGTATGAATTCCAAATATTTTCAATATGCCATCTAATCCGTGAAAGCGCACCATGGGTATGCGCATCAGTATAAAAATAAGAATTTTTTGGATTGATACGATACATACGCACGCCATCTTCTTCGACCATCTCATCATCGTGTGGGGTGGAAGTAATCACAATAACAGAATGTCCCCGCTCTCGAAGACTTCTGACTGTCTGGACCACCACCTGTTCAGCACCACCCCGATGATAGGGGGGATAGATATTATTAATAATACAAATTTTCATACTCATTCTTTTGATCTATTCGCCGTAATTATCCAATGCCAACACAGATGTTTACACCCAGGAATCGAAAATAAAAATTCATCCAACCGTACAATATTTTTTTCAAGACCTTTAGGAAGTGAAATTCTCTTTTTCATTTTAAATGCTCGGTACAAAAATTCAAGAATATAGTGCATGAACCCAGCAATAAGCCACATAGGCCGAATTGTATACCCGCTCCACTGTGGATTCTGCAATAATCGTCGAAGTTTGTTATAAGTAAAACCTTCCATCAATGCATCTGCTTTTGATCCTTCATGAGGATTCATGTGCGTCATACGGCACAATAATCCGCGTAGATATTTGATAGGTCTAAAATACGTCGTATTAGGCTCAATACCCATGACCAAAAGTCCGCCTGGCTTGAGCACACGCGCAAATTCAGCAAGCGCTACCTCCGGATGTTCGAAATGGTGAAATGTGGCAACCATATATACAATATCAAAACTCGCTTTCTCAAATGGAATATGTTCCCCATCAACGGCAACAAATGCTTCAGGAGTTTGCGATAGATTACCACGGAGACGTTTAAGCGTGTCAGGTGAAATATCTGTTTCTACAACCTGATGATGACGCAAAACGTGCTCAGCCTCAGTACCCGAACTCCCTGCACCTACTTCAAGCGCGCGTCCGCGCGGATGTTTTCTAATCGAATCATGAATACTGTCATGATAAAACTTATTTCGATACGTGGTTAATTGATGGACATCTGCCGCATTTTCATCGAATTCATCATGATAATGGGCTTCTTCTTGTGCGAGTTCACCCATGGTTTTTGGCCACGCAACTATAATTCCATCCTGTACCGCGTAACCATGCTTACACGAAATACAGACATAAGACATAATAGGCTCTGTCACCAATCTCATCGAATTACCACACTCAACACAAGACAGTTGAATAATTGATTGATGCATATAGTCAAAATCAATAACTTTTACAGCTCTAAAAAATAGCTTTTAATTACCGACCATTACGGAAGTATGCTAACTCTAGCATATTTTTTTCAAACTTTCCACCTATACACATGTTCCACACAGAGTTATACCTATGTACCAATTGAAACTCTCGGCAGGCTGCGATATCATACAGGGGTTATGACAGAAATTACCACTCTCGAAAAGATCCCTCCACAGAATCTTGAAGCCGAAAAATCTCTCATTGGCTCTATTTTGATTGACAAAGAATCAATGATAAAAATTGCCGACATGACGGATGTTGAGGATTTTTACAAGCCAGCTCACAGCATGATTTTTGAAGTCATGCAGGAATTATACAGCAAATCAGAACCTATCGATGTTTTGACCGTTTCAAACCGACTAGAAGAAAAAGGACAATTGGAACAAATAGGAGGACGAAGCTATCTCGTAGAATTATCGAATAGTGTTCCTACCGCCTCACACATCGAACAATATGCCAAAATTATTAGACGTAAAGCCACGTTGAGAAAATTACTTCAATCAGCACATGAAATTTCAAAACTTGGATACAAAGAGGACGCTGAAGACGTAGACAGTCTTCTCGACGAAGCACAGCAACATCTATTCTCAATCTCTCAAAAACATCTCAAACAGACTTTTTCTCCAATTAGAGGAATTTTGAATGAAGCATTCGAACGTATCGACGAGCTTCACCGTGAAAAAGGAAAATTGCGAGGAACACCAAGTGGATTTACCCAGCTCGACGGACTTCTTGCAGGATTTCAAAAATCAGACCTTATTATTCTCGCTGCACGTCCATCGGTAGGAAAAACATCCTTTGCTCTCGATCTCGCACGTCACGCAGCAGTAAAAGGAAAAGTGCCTGTAGGTATTTTTTCACTTGAAATGAGTAAAGAACAATTGGTAGACCGTCTGCTTTGTGCCGAAGCAGGAATCGACCTCTGGAAAATGCGTACAGGAAACCTCTCAGACAGACCAGATTCAGATGACTTCCCTCGTATTGGACACGCTATGGGTGTGCTTGCTGAAGCTCCAATTTTTATCGACGACACACCTGGAAATAACGTCATGCATATTAGAACCAAAGCAAGACGGCTCCAAGCTGAGCATGGACTCGGACTCATTATTATCGACTACTTACAGCTCATGGAATCGCACAGCAACAAATTTAGCGATAACCGTGTACAAGAAGTTTCGGTAATTTCCCGTAACCTCAAAGGTATTGCACGTGAACTAAACGTACCCGTCATCGCACTATCACAGCTCTCTCGTGCGGTAGAACAAACCAAACCTGCAATTCCAAAACTTGCACACCTTCGTGAATCTGGTAGTATTGAGCAGGATGCAGACGTGGTCATGTTTATTTACCGCAAATCTGCAGATCGAAATTATCGCCTCGAAGACATACCACCAGATGAGCGTCATATCGGAGAAATTCACGTAGCAAAACACAGAAACGGACCTACCGGAGTCGTCAAAGTATTCTTCGACGAAGCTCGTGCAAGCTACAAAAATCTTGATCTCCAGCACGGTGGTGGCACTTCGAGCATCGAGTAATCCTTCTGCTCCGTACATCACTTAAGTATTCGCTTCACGAATACAAACTTCAATCGAAATCTGATTTTTTATCGATGAACACGATACACGCTCCAACGATGTATCAAAAATAAAATCGATTAAAAATCGTTGTCAAAAAAATAAGTAAAAAACCAAGAAGGAAAAAGTTAAAAATCAACTTTTTTGACTTTTACCTTTTTACTTTTAACTTTACTAAAAAGTATGTTCAATAAACTTAAACAGTTCAAAGACCTTCGCGACAAAGCAAAAGAATTGCAGGATGTGCTCGGCAAAGAATCAGTGACTACCACCGCAGCAGGAAACACAATATCCCTCACCATGAATGGGAACCTAGAAATCACAGACCTCACCATTGATGATACATTGCTCACAGCAGACAAAAAAGCAAAACTTATCGATGGAGTCAAAGAAGCACACAAAGATGCACTCAAAAAAATGCAACGCACCATGGCGCTAAAAATGCGTGACATGGGAGGATTACCAGATATTCCAGGACTAAGTTAGTAATTAGACAGGCAGAAAAGCAAGCTTTGAGAACCACTTTGTTGGTTCTCAAACTATTGGTTCCAAGCTCTATGTCCTACCCAAAACCCATACAAAACCTCATTCACGCTTTTGCCAGACTCCCAAGCGTCGGTCCACGAACCGCCGAACGTTTTGTATTTCATCTACTCAAATCAGGAAAAAAAGATGTAAGTGAACTCACTATTGCGCTCAAAGAGCTAATAGAAACCGTGAAAAGCTGTGAGATTTGCTGGGTATTTTCTGATATTAGCCCATGTAGCGTCTGTGCGTCTCCTCAGCGAGATCCCAAATCAGTCTGTGTCGTAGCAGAGCCACAAGACCGTGAGGCTATCGAAAAAACAAACACATATCGAGGTGCGTATCATATTATCCGAGGAGTGATACAAGCACATGATGAAAACTCACTCCGAGGTCTCAAAATTCCTGAATTACTCGCACGAGTACGAAAAGGTGGAATCGATGAAATTATTCTTGCGCTCAATCCAGACCTGCCCGGTGAGACAACCATGATGTATCTTGAAAAAAAGATAAAAGAAATTGCTCCACATATCAAAGTCTCACGTCTGGCACGTGGACTTCCCATGGGTAGCGATCTCCAGTATGCCGACGACATCACACTCGGGAGTGCGCTCAAAAACAGAACAACCTCATAAATACGACAACATAAACAAAACATCCTCCGATTTGGAGGATGTTTATTTTAACAATAGAAATTTACACCTTTGCAATTTTCACCTTGGTGAAAGCCTGCTTATGTCCAATAGTACGCTTATAACGAACTTTTCGTTTGTATTTCACAACACGAATTTTGTCATGACGACCCTGGCCTTCTACAGCAGCAGTGACGCTTACCCCACTCAAATATGGATTACCAAGTTTTACATTCTCGCCGTTTTCGTCAGCAGTAAGGAGTACTTTATCAAACACCACTTCTTTGCCGGCTTCTACGTCGAGTTTTTCAACCTTGAGAACGTCTCCCGCTTTCACGAGGTACTGCTTTCCGCCGGTTTCAATAACTGCGAACATACACGTTTATTTAGCAAAATTTAATAAATGTTTTGGGAAACAGGAATACTATATATGAAATGCCATAAAATGTCAATATCAAAAATATGTATACCACGCAGAATAAAAATAACAAGAAAAATCAGGGTATTTGCGTGATTACAGTCCCAATACCAATTCCGAGCTCCCCTGCCCTTCCTGCAGGCAATTCTAGGACTGTATTAGCCTCTGCACGGGGCCGATAAACACGAAGTGCGGTATCAGGTACACCTGGCTCAAGCGGCACATACTCTGCTAAATCGACCACCACACCATCCCGAAGCCAGATAATATCAATTGAAAAGCGCATATCCCGCATAACAAATCCGTGACGTGCATAAGTCAAAAATGGAAATATCATACCATCATAAGGTGCAATAGTATCACGATTACCCAGCCCTCGATATTGTTGCTGAATCGTCTTGGCAACCAAAACCTCAATCGTTTTACCCTCGACCTCAAGCGTTACCTTGGGCCAATACACTTTATTCCATACAAACAGGCAAGCTGCAACACCAAGAAACACTACTACCCACCACATGCGTACACGCTTCGTATGTTCAGATTTCTTTTTTTCAAAATCCATAGAGGATAAATACAACCATCATGATGAAGTGTGATCTTTCTTTGAAAGCCACAATCCAATCAACAACATAAGTACAAAAATAAATAACAACGCAATAAGTTGATGCTCTGCCTGAATAAATAAAGCAGTCATGCCAAACAACAATGAAATTGCATATAGCAATAATACCGCCTGTCGATGACTCAGTCCAGACTCAATCAATCGATAGTGCAAATGTTCACGATCACCAATATAAACCGGTCGTTTCTTGATCACACGCATCACCATAACACGCACTACATCAATCATGGGAATACCTATTACCATAAACGTAATCGCTATTTTACTCTTCGAGATTATCGCGAGACTCCCCAAAATAAATCCAGTCATAAGACTTCCACCTTCTCCTAAAAATATTTTTGCGGGATTAAAATTCCATACCAAAAACCCAAGCAATGTACCTGCAAATATCAATGAAAGGAGCGCAACATTCGGATCAGACCATTGTGGCTGAATAGAAACTGCATAAATTACAAATGCGGCAATTGTGACAATCCCCGAAACCAATCCATCAAGTCCATCTAGAAATTTGGTAGTAAACATCATACCAAAAAGCCACAAAAAGACGAGTGCATCAGCAAAAAGTACGATGTGTATTGCCGGCTCAATCATAATGGTAATATGGGTCAAATCAACCACTCCTCCAAACGGACTACTGAATACCCCCGGAGCATTACCCAACACAACCATAACAACACTCGCAAGAATAGGTGCAATGATCTGATATCTCGGACGAAGAGTAAATTTATCATCAAGAATACCCCCAATCATGAGAAATAGAGAGCCCAAGCTTAATCCCACTAACGTCATTGAATTAAACGTGGTTCGAAATTCTCCATGAGAAAGCCAGACAATTCCCGCGATACCAAAAAATACAGTATATACCGCAAGTCCTCCGCCAAGCGGAGTAGATCGTGTATGAATCTTGCGAGAACGCGCACCTGGTGCCCGATCAATTACACCATATCGTCGCATCAATATAGCCACGAGCCCCGTCACAATCACCGAACACACGAAAGCAATGGTAAAATAAATTCCGTATTCCAACATACTATAATTACATTCTAGATCGCTCAACACGAAGCGTAATACCTGGACCAAGCACAACTACATCTCTGCGACGTAATTCGCCCTTGAGCACCAAATTCGCAAGTTCATTTTCTACTCGATCCTGAATTGCGCGACGCATGGGTCGAGCACCAAAATCTGGATCAAAGCCTACTCGAGCCAATTCTTCTAATGCAGCATCTTCAACTGTAAACCCAACCCCTTTTACCTCCAAATCTTGTGCAACCTGTTTCAACATAAGTCCTGCGATTTGTTTAATTTCAGAATTTTGAAGTGGTTTAAAGAGCACAATTCCATCAAAACGATTCAAAAATTCAGGACGATAGTAATTTTTGAGCTCGCCACGAATAAGTTCATCACGAATAGACCCAAGCTCAATACCCTGCTTCAAACGATCAGCAACATAGCTGGTACCCGCATTTGACGTTGCGATAATAATAGTATTGGTAAAATCTACCACCCGACCAGTACTATCAGTCAACCTACCATCATCAAGTACTTGTAAAAACAAATTCAAAATATTACTATCAGCTTTTTCAAGTTCATCAAGAAGAACAAGAGAAAAGGGATGCTGTCGTACAGCTTCAGTCAAAATACCTGACCCTTGTATTCCAGGCTGGCCAATCAATCGATAAATCGCACTTGTATCCTGATATTCACTCATATCAATTCTAATCATACGATTTTCACCACCAAAATACACACGCGCAATCGTCTTTGCTAATTCAGTCTTACCGACACCAGTAGGTCCGAGAAATAAAAAGCTTGCAATCGGACGATTGTCAGAACGTATTTCAGCACGAGCTCGACGAAGTGCATTTGCCACCAATACCACCGCCTCACTCTGTCCGATAACCTGAGTATGCATCTCTTCTTCTAATTTTAATAATTTTTCAGATTCAGAAGCTGTAATTGATGCCACTGGCACTCCTGTCTTCTCTGCAACTACAGTACCCACATCATCGGCCGATACTAATGTATGCTCACCATGAGCACTTCGAGCATAACTACCAGCCTCGCTCATGAGTGCAAGTGCGCTTTGTGGTAAATTTTGATCAGTAAAAAACTTATGTGCAAGAATTACACTCTTTTCAAGTGCATCATAAGAAAAAAACACGCGCGTTTGATATTCAATCGTACCTGCTTTTGACTCAAGCACTCGAATCGCCTGATTAATATCCATCTCACGAATATCAATTTTTGAAAACACCGTCCCAATCTCAGAATGCGAAATTGTGCGCGCATACACATCAGGTAGCGTGGTAGCAAACATGACAAATCGCTGACTTCTGAGATACTCAGCAAGAGATTCAGACACGTCCAACCCCTGCCCCTGTGCATCAGACACACCCATGAGATCATGAATATTATCAATAAAAAGTATAATATTTCGAGCTCGAGTAACCTCATTCATAATACGAATCAAACGTTCCTGAGCTCCTGCAGCAGTAGTACCAGCAAGAAGTGATGTCGTAGAAATTTGCACCATCCGCTTATCCTGCAATAATTTTGGTACATCTCCCCTAATCATACGTTCTACAAGACCCTGCACAATTGTCATTTTTCCCACACCATGATCCCCCACCAACATGATGTTACGCCCACCACCTTCGATAATGCGCAAAATTTCATCAATTTCCTGATCTCGAGCTACACACGTATCGATATCTCCATATTTTGCAGCAATCGTAAGATCACGACTAAGCTGATTGAGTGCAGGAGTAGCTACCGCAGTCATTGCACGATCCATCCCATGTTTGGAAATTCCTGCTGCAGCACGTGCAAAAACATGATATTTTTCATACAATGTTTCCCGAATACGAGCCCATTCTATAACATTATCAAGTTTTACTTTATCGACCTCAAGGTCATAAAGCATTTCTTGTAACACTTCACTATGCTCGACCGTCGCTTTCAGAAAAGTGGTTGCCCGAATTAATGGATCACGATTGTTTCGAGTAATAAAATATGCACGAAAAACAACATCTTCAGCGTCAGGAGCAAAAATAGGAGAAAATCGTTTTGGCGACTTATCTCCAAACAATTTTGCAATATGCGCCTGAAGTGCGCCAGCCTGAATTCGCAATCTAACACAAATATTGCGCACACTATCTTCTGACAAAAGTGTATATGCGATATGTAGTGCAGTGACATGCGTATGCCCATATGCACGCGCAAGTTCAAAACTTTTTTGTATCACTCGTTCAGACTCATGAGACAGGTATTTCGACATGTCAAGATATCGAGAACGACGCATATTTCTCACCTCTTCCCAGGTCGTCGGAGCAGAAGATACCGTATCAAGAACATTCTTCGAAAGAGGTATCCCATGATATAAAAAACGAATATGAGGAGTTCTCCCTCGAACAATTCGATACCACACATACATAAGTCCTAAAAAACCAAGCCACACAAATGCTCGATAGGCATTCCCTGCAGTAGGACCAAACCAAAAAAGTAATGACAACAAATCTTCACTATGTCCCGCCCGATATGCATAATAAAAAAACCACCCAAAAAGAGCACCTGAACCAGTGAGTGCACCAACAATACGTAGCACATTCAATATTTTTCGACCTTTTCGTAATTTGATTGCGTATTCAGTGTACTGCTCACCAAAATACACAAACGTCTCACGATCCAAAACACCCTGAATCATGCCCTGACACTGAGGACATACACGCCCTTTTTCCTTCCCTGTTCCCTGACACAGGGTACACACGAGAACAGGCAACGATGAAACTTTGGAAAAAAGCATACGAAACTAAAATGAATAAATCAGTGTATATATAATAAAAATTGGAAGAACGATCCATAACAAAAAAGTAACACAGGAAACAATTACCCAACACAACAAAAAAACTGACCGCACACACACATTGACCAGACGTACAAAAAAACTCACCAATCTTCCCTGCCAATCATACTGCCCAAACATGGGAACAAAAATATGTGCAATCCATACTCCCGGTGCAAATTGCGCATTCCCTGCTGCAATCATACGTGCAGAAAAACGCCCAGCTCTCACAATCCCTGCGGTATACCACCATAGTGGCGCGTATATAAAATCAAAAAGAAATTCAAGTACTAAGCGCTGTAAAATTAAAATCCACATACAAAAAATAATTTATACCAGTATATCACAAAATATGTAGAAATAACGAATACTAACAATACGTCACGTATAACAAAAAACTCCCTAGTAAGGGAGTCGTATTATCGCTTTGCTACAATATCACCCGCAAGAACGGCATAGTGAGGGTTCGAGACAGGTTCGTACTGAAATTCATTCAATCGTTCGCGGACAGTCTTGATAGAGGTATGACGTGCAATTTCGACATCCAGACTTCGAGTTTCACGTTCGAGTTGTGTCAATTTTTTCTCATAATCAGAAATCACATATCCTTTTGCAGAAACGGTGTTAACTTGCCACATATACAAAATACCAACCACAAACATGAGCACCGACAACATACTTCGGAATGTTCTTCCAAGAATAATTTTCCTAATATGCTCTCGTTTATCTTTCAGTGTTGTTTTTTTTCGTGCGTATGCGTTCATACTTTTTTTAAAATACGTAACTTTGCCGATCGCGCTCGAGGATTGTCTCTATATTCACGCTCACTCGCCACAATCGGTTTTTTGGTGAGAATAATAAATGCTGTACCTGCGTGTTTTTTAAAATAATGTTTGACAATACGATCTTCAAGTGAGTGAAATGTGATAACTGCAAGCACTCCACCTGGAGCCAAGAGTCGAAGCGCTTGTGGGAGTACACGCTCGATCGTACCCAATTCATCATTGACTGCGATTCTAAGTGCTTGAAAAACTTTTGTGGCGGGATGCAATCCTCCTACCCATGGTATTTCCTTGTCAGTCTTGAGCTTGGTGCGATACGTTTTGAGTACTACCTCGACTAACTGCCCTACCGTCGTAAGTGCTGTTTCTTTTCGCGCGACAGACAATGCATATGCAATCTCACTCGACAATCTTTCTTCACCATACACACGAAATATGTCTTCAAGCTCCTCGACAGAGGACTCTGCAATCAATTCTGCGGCAGTTCGTCTAGAAGAATCATTGATACCCCCATACCGCATATCTAAAATCTCATCTGGATTCTGAAAACTGAATCCACGTTTTCGCTCCTCGAATTGTGGTGTAGACCATCCAAAATCCATCAAAATTCCATCAACAGGACCAAATGAATGAGCTGCAACAATAGACTCGAGATGCTCAAAATTCTCTCGTGCATATATCACCGCATCAGCATATGTATGAAGGAAATGCTTCGCACGAAGTAGTGCCTCAGGATCAGCATCAATACCAAGGAGAAGACCACCAGGAGTAATCCGCTCCAAAATCGCCTCACTATGCCCACCATCTCCAAGAGTGCAATCAATAATATGTTTACCCGGAGCAAGCGCAAGTGCACTAATCACTTCATCCAATAAAACAGGTACATGTCTCATAACAATAGAATTACACTCCCAATGTTCCCATCTGTTCAGCGATTGAAGCACTTTCAGATTCTGTTGAAGCAGTATACGTCTTCCACTTTTCTTCATCCCAAATTTCAAGACGATTGTAGAGACCTGCCACAATAACCGATTTCGAAAGTCCTGCAAAATTCCGCAAATATTGAGGAAGCATGATGCGTCCTTGTGTATCCACTTCCACATCCATAGCTCCAGCGAGCATGAGACGCGCAAACGCACGAGTATTTGCCTGAGAAAAAGGTAATTGAGCTAATTTCTCAGCGAGTTTTGACCACTCGGTTTTGGTGTACAAAAATAGGCAGCTATCAAGTCCACGCGTGACAACTGCACCTTGTGAAAGATCAGCCCGAAATTTCTTTGGTATTGCGAGACGACCTTTCTCATCCACATTGTGGCTATATTCACCGATAAACATATTGGATAAAGCCTGCGAGAGTGATACAGACAAGCATGGCGTATTACTCTCTAGATGAAGAAATTCCCCACAATTCACCACTACAATACATTTTATACCACAATCCACCCAATTGCAACACTTTTAGCCCATATGGCTGTGCATAAACTAAAAAATTGACAATTACACAATAATTGCCTATTCTGTAACAATTCTTGGGAATGATGCCGATGGCAATTTCTGCCAAAGAAATTCCAAAAGTTCTTACCAAGACGACAAACAACCACACACAGGAGTACCTACACAATGGGAATCGAAGCACTGACAAACCTACTCGAAATAGGTTATCGCATCATCGTGATGTGTGCATACAACCATCAAATCTTCGAACGAGGATGGCGCCTGCTACGTAAACAAAGTGAAGAGCTGGTCAAAAAAAACGATCTCGCACTTCTCTGCAGTACGGACACCAGGACCAGCAAAACTTCTGCGACTGCAGCCAGAGCAAAACTGCAAACCGAAAACAAGAACATCATCCGAGAAATAAAATTCGGCAACACAGACACTGACGGGTACATGGGAGACGAAATCACAAAATTCATCATCTCGAACCCTGAAAACGCCCGAACCATACTTGTGATCGTAGATCCTGAACGGGTGAAGCCACTGGCATCTACGCTGGCTAAAAACGCCCATCATCCCGAACACTCGAAGATACACCGCATGTCGATCAGACCCTGTGGAGCAATCCTCATCGAAAAAACAGGTATCAGATACATCGACGCAATTCGAGACTAGACTGTAGAGTGGTTCTCATGTCAAAAACCCCTGATCGCACAATGCGACAGGGGTCTTTTTATCTATCGATATCTCCATTCAAATTTTACGCAATGAACGCTGATAGGTAATTGCAAATCGATGAGCCTCATCTCGCACACGCACTAATAATTCCTGATGTGCATTCACCCACGTAACAAAACTCGAATCAGTAGTACCAAAAATAAAATCATTTCGTTTTCGCTCAGGCCCCTTTGCAATCCCTACAACAGGTATCGAAATACCCATTCGAGTGAGTACCGTATGAGCACGTCGAACCTGAGGAAGTCCTCCGTCTACCAATAGTACTGTTGGTAGTTCCCACTCATCATGTCGAAATCTACGAGTCAAAACTTCTTCGAGACAATCTACATCACTTTGCCCATCAACTGTTTTTATTTTAAATTTTCGATATGAATGTTTGATTGGGCCTTCTGCATTGAATACCACCATACTCCCCACTTTTCCTGAAGTACCCAAATTAGAAATATCATATCCTTCAATTCTCACTCGAGCTTCTGCAGGTACGTGATTCTCCAAATCAGCAAAAAAATCTTTATTAATCAATGCAACATCTTGAATTCGTTCTAATGCCGTAAGCTGATTTCTCAATCGAGCAGCCTCTTCAAACTGCTCTGCACGTGCAGCACGTATCATGTCAACGTGAATTGATTTGAGTACTTTCTTTTTTCCACCCGACAGAAATGTAATCAACGGACGAATTACCTTTTTTCGATACTCACGAATAGAGATTTCTCCAGTACACACCCCCAGACATTGACCCATTTGACGATATAAGCACGGACGAATTCGTCGTGATGACGATGAATTTTTCTGAGGTGGATAGCAGGTAGAAATAAAAAATAATCGTCGAAGCAGTTTCATGGTTACTCGACTATTGAGCCCAGGATACGGACCAGAAATATGTAAAAAATCATTGGAAATATCATCGACAGAAAGTCTCTTATATTCATGTTCACGCATCGTATACACCTGAGGATACGGCTCATTCGTAATCATAATATAATTCCAACTTTTATCATCTTTACCTTCTACATTATAGATCGGTTGAAACTTTTTGATATAAACCGATTCGAGAATTACCGCCTCAAGTACTGAATCAGTTTGAATGACATTAATATCAACTACTTCGTGCATCATGCGCTCGATCGGACGAGGTGTCTTTGGTGGCAAAAAATAACTTCGCACACGAGATCGAAGTGAGGTGGCCTTGCCAACATAAATTAATTTCTTATGTGAATTGTAAAACAAATAAATTCCTGGAGTATTCGGAAGTGTGGCAAGTATTGAATGAAGTTTAGTATGCGACATATGCGCACAGTATACCAAGGAAATCTCTACAATAAAATCGCTGATTCAAGCGATTGAAAAAAGAATGAACCGACAACCCTTCAAAAGAGTTGTCGGTCTGCGAGCATTCAGCCGAAGAACAGTGTGTATTTCGGCCTACCCACTTCAGTCATCCCAAACACACCTCTCACAGACACGTGCTTGTTCGGAGTACGACAGTCGGTGGGATAGCCGTATTTGAAGAGAACGACATGTCCAGCACCATGCCCATCATCGACAATAATCTCAGTAATCGGACCGAGACAAGCATCGAGCGGGGTCTTCGAGCGAGGATCCATGATCGGAATATGGATTTCTCTCTCGCGCTGCTGTACGATCCTGAGATCATCGAGCGACCTGAACGGAAGACGTTCCCAGGTGAGATTCATAGGACTATGATACACAGACAAGACCACACGATCAGCCATTATAGAAACCCCCCATTTGACTGTAGAAAACACCCATAACGAACGCTACACAGGTGAAAAAATATACCAAAAAAATGAAACAGCGTCAATGGTGTAAAAATAAAAAAACGCCACAATGGCGAATATAAAATAGACAGGAGAGAGTGCATGCTGCGCAGCAACTCTCCCCCCACCAGAGACGTTCAGTGTTTGATCCGCTCCGGACACTCGAGCCGGAGGAATGCGGTATTCTCATCATTGATGATGAGTCGGGCCTCGCGAAAACGCTTGCCCACCTGAGGCGCTTCTGCGCCCCCCGCAAACCAGTACACCCGAGAACCCTGTCCAGGTTCAGACAACTCCGCCGACGGAATCCTGACCTCGAAATTGTTACTCTCCGTGATCGTGCTCATGACCTGAACCACACAGCCATGAAGCAGATCCTCAGGCTTGAACGGCCTAAGCTGACCCTGAATCATGACCCCTAACACCGTATGAAGCATACACTCCCTCCACTGTCTCATGCACGCATGATTGCAATGCAATAACGACGATTATTACACAAAAAACGCATTTTGTCAATGATAAAACGAAGTTTAATATATTAAATTTACAATCAAAAAACTCTTGGATACCCAAGAGTTTTTATGTATTTATTGTTGTAATACTCGTTTCAAATAATATCCGGTATGACTAGTCGATGATTTTCGAGCAAGTTCTTCTGGAGTTCCAGTGGCAATCAATTTTCCACCCTTATCCCCTCCTTCAGGCCCGAGATCGATAATCCAATCAGCAGATTTGATCACCTCGAGATTATGTTCGATAATCATCACCGTATTACCATGTGACGTGAGTTTCTGCAACACTTCAATCAATTTTTTGACATCATCAAAATGGAGACCAGTTGTCGGCTCATCGAGCAAATACAATGTCTTACTTGTTGCACGCTTGGATAATTCACGCGAAAGCTTGATGCGTTGCGCCTCCCCACCTGAGAGCGTACTTGCTGATTGACCAAGTGTGAGATAATCAAGACCGACTTCATGAAGCATGTTGAGCTTGTCAGCTATTGGTGGTACATCTTCGAAAAATACCCGAGCCTCTTCGATCGTCATACTGAGAACTTCTGCAATATTTTTCCCTTTGTAATGGATTGCGAGTGTCTCTGCATTGAATCGCGCACCCTTACACACATCACACACGATCTCTACGGTAGGTAAAAAGTGCATTTCAATTTCGAGAATTCCCTTTCCTTCACAATTCTCACATCGACCACCCGGAACATTAAAACTAAATCGGCCAATTTTATACCCTCTCAATTTTGCCTCAGGAGTTAATGCAAAGATTTCTCGAATCGGATCATACGCTTTGGTATAGGTAGCGGGATTACTACGAGGAGTTCTACCAATCGGCTTCTGATCAATCTTAATAATCTTATCAATATATTCAGTATTAAGAATCTCGTCATGCGCACCCACCTGATATCGAGTATGATTCAATTTATTTGCGACTGAACGATATAAAATTTTATGCATGAGCGTAGATTTTCCTGAACCCGATACACCTGTAAGACAAACCAATCGTTTGAGAGGTATCTCTACTGAAACGTTTTTCAAATTATGCTCTCGTGCACCTTTAATCTTTATTTTAGGCGTTGTAGCGTCCACCTTTCGTCGTTTTTCTGGAATAGAAATTTTCTGCTCACCACGAAGATATTTTCCAGTCAAAGATTTTTCTACATCACCATACGTAGTACTACCAGATACTACTCCTGCTGGTTTTTTCTTGTTCAATAAATTGCCCAACGGACCCGAATAGACCACATTTCCTCCATGAGTACCCGCACCTGGACCAATATCGACAATCCAATCAGACACCATAATCGTATCTTCATCATGCTCGACCACAATAATCGTGTTTCCAATATCACATAAATTTCGAAGTGTTGATACGAGCTGATCATTATCACGCTGATGCAATCCAATCGTCGGTTCATCAAGAACATAGAGTGCCCCGACCAATCGCTGACCCACTTGCGAAGCGAGACGGATACGCTGTGATTCCCCACCAGACAAGGTGCCCGCCATACGATTGAGCGTGAGATAATGCAATCCGACATCATACATAAATGTGAGTCGATTTGAAATTTCATTGAGTGCTGCCCCAGAAATCTCAATCACACGCTCAGACAGATTCTCTCGAAGAGAAGTAAAAAAATCTCGAGCCTCACTAATCATGAAACTTGTCACGTCATAAATATTTTTATCATTAATCTTTACAGACAATGCCGTATCATTGAGACGTTTACCACTACACACACCGCACACATCTTCACTAAATAATTCTTTGGTACCGAGCCCTGTACATGCAGTACAATATCCGTACGGACTATTAAAGCTAAATAATCGAGGCTCGATTTCTGGAAATGCAAATCCATCATTGGGACACGAGTACTGTGTACTATAGGTAATTTCTTCTCCATCATGAAATGCAGCAACAACCAGACCATTGGACAAATCCACTGCCGATTCTACTGCCTCACCCAATCGACGAGGATCCATATCAAGCACAGGAATCTTATCGACCACAATTTCAATCGTATGTTTGGTATTTTTTGACAATACAATCCGGTCACGCAAACTCTTCATTTTCCCATCCACTCGCACTTCAAGATACCCCGAGTTATACATGTCATACAACATCTGATAATACTCCCCCTTTCGACCTCGTACTACCGGACTAAAAATAATCAACTCTTCTCCTTTTTTTTGATTTTTTACTTTTGATTTTTTACTTTTCTCCAATATTCTCTCCTGTATTTCATCAGTGGTCATTTTCTCAATCTTTGTGCCACACTGCGGACAAAATGGTTCACCAATTCGAGCAAATAATACACGGAGATAATCATAAATCTCTGTAATCGTAGCTACGGTCGAACGCGGATTCGCACTGTGTGCCTTCTGATCAATAGAAATAGCTGGAGACAACCCTTCGATCTCATCTACATCTGGCTTCTGCATACCACCCAAAAATTGACGTGCATATGCAGACAGACTTTCAATATAACGTCTCTGTCCTTCAGCAAAAATCGTATCAAACGCAAGACTAGACTTCCCCGATCCAGAAAGCCCAGTAAACACAATCATTTTATTGCGTGGAAGCTCAAGCGAAATATTCTTGAGATTATGTTCTCGCGCACCTTTAATCACTATTTTTTCTTGCATATATAACAGACAAAAACCCCTTGAGTAGGGCTTATATATAAGGTATAGTACGTGAGTAATAAAGAAAAGTCAAAAATTATATTAAACCGTATGGAAAACATTTTTACACTCCCATATTCAGAATATGAAGCAATAAATCAAATTCAAAAAAATTTAAAAAAGTCAGACGGCAATTCTTGTTACATACCAGTCAGTCGACAACAAAAAGGAATTGATTTTATTTTACATAATCATAAAAACAATAAATTTCTAAGATTCCAAATAAAAAGTTCGAGATCATACACATCTGAACCTAAAAAAAATGCATCAAAAAAACACAGGTACATGCACAATTTCTGGTTTAATAATTTTATTGAACGATATGACGAAGGAAATGCTGATTACTATATATTTTTTGGACTTTATCCGATTTATCATCAAAAGAAAAATATAAAATCAAAATCAGCTTTTTGGAAATCTATAATATTATGTTTTTCAGAAAAAGAAATAATTAACCTTCTTAAAAAAATAAAAACTCGACGAGAAAAGAAGACCGATAAATTTTTTGGATTTGGATTTGAAACGGGAAACAAAATATATGGGACTCGAGGATTTGAAAAAAGTATTGATTTATCTAAATTTTTACTTGAAAACAAACTTGCTGAATTAAAACAAAAATTAACATAACCAATACCCTCTTTTAACCTTTAAATTTTCAACTTTGACTTTTTCTGCATGTACACTCTCTACATCATCCGCTGTGCCGACAATTCACTCTACACGGGCATTGCAAAAGATCTCGATAAACGTCTTACTGTACACAGAAATGGCAAAGGCTCGGTATATGTCCGAGCACGACTCCCCTTCTCTCTCGTCTACACCGAAAAACACAGCGATAGATCGCGAGCTACCAAGCGTGAAATGGAAATAAAAAAGATGTCAAAACAAAAAAAAGAAACATTAATACGTAACTAAATTTTATATGTCGGAAACCTATATTCCACGAAGGCGTGAAGGTAAGCTCACTATCATTAAACAAACTGGATATGATAAATTTGGTAAACCTATACTAGAGCACCAATTAGTCACTACACAAGAAATAGAAGAATTACACAAAAAAGCAATTCCATTTGAGATTATTACCGAGCGCGAAGAAAACAACCCGACATCGTAATCTCACAGACTCTTGTCAAAATTCAAAAAAACACCTACACTACCCCAATCATCTGCATTATTCTTAACCAGTCAAAAATCTATGACACATCTACGAATATTGCCTGTCAGTATATTCGCCCTCATACTCATCGGTGCAGGATGTTCCGAAAAAACAGACACAAATCCTATACCCGAAGTCAAAGGAGATTCGGTAACCGAACAAAATGAAGAGAATAATGAAAACAACACAGAACTCACACTCACCGGAAGTATTACTGGAACAAATTCCGTGAAGCTAGCATGGTCACCTTCCGAAACACTTGCTGAAACAGCCGAACAATGGATGATTGTAGAAGGAACCGAAACCAATCCTACATATCCAGAAAAATATCGCTATTACTACCTCACCGACGCATCATACCGAGAACGAAATTGGAAAAACTTACCTACAGGAACCTCGTATTTCCGCATATGCGCATGGGTAGATAATGCCTGCACCGTATATAGTGATACACTCTCACTCGAAATACCCGGAAGAATGCAGAATGGAAAATAGTAAGCACACACAGCTACATATAATAAAAAGCCCGTGAGTAATCACAGGCTTTTATGTATAAAAAAACATTTACTCTATCGGTTTTGTAATTTTTAATTGTATCAGCGCTTTTACTCGAGCAAAGATTTCCCGAACATGTGCACGAAAGCTATGCTCATACGAAGATCGCAAATCTGCAGAAAGACCAATAGTATCAATACCCATCCCCTGACAGAGATACAATGTACGTGGCAAATGAAACTCATTCGTAATCACGACCATTGTATCAATTCCAAATTCTTGTTGTGCACGCAGACACGTGAGATAAGTCCGATACCCATGTCGATCAATATCAATTCTATCAGGATTCACGCCTTCTGCTATCATACGTGTACTCATCGCATCCACCTCATTATCACGCAAAGCCCCATCATCGCCAGAAATAAGTATACGTTCAATTTTTCCTGCATGATACAGTCTCGAAGCCTGCACCACTCGATCAGTCTGAAAATCAGTCATTGTCCCATCTTCACGCATTCCACCACCCAATACCACACCCACGGTCATCGTCGGGATATCTTCTATAGAAGAATAGATCGGTTTTCCTAAAGATAAAATATACGCATTCACACTAAGAATTCCAGTAATTAGAATTCCCGCACTCACTCCTACTGCGACGAGCACATATCGAACCCATCGATACATACTAGTGAGAATTAGAATCATGTCGATTCGTAGAAGAGGTGTAATTTTTCAATATATGCTTTTTCCTCCGAGCCACACCTACGTCGTGAGCGGTTCGCACAATAAGAAGAATAAAGAAAATAAGCAGAAGTACAAAGACACTAAGCGCAGCACCCAGTACAAACCACACATGTTCCTTGATAAACGTAATAAATAGATTTGAATCAAGACTGGTAACCTGTTCACCAGTAACTTGGAATTGTCGAGAACTGGTATATGAGTTCCCTGCAGCGTCATACGCAAATACCGTAATCACATGAATCTCACTCCCCAAATCCTCAAAACGAGAAGTCGTATATACATGCAAATTCTCATCAGCAATCGTCTGTGCAGGACCATGATCGATCGAAACTTTATATCCAATGATTCCAGACATTTCATCAAACGCATTGAAAATAAATGATGCATATCCTGGGCGCGGTTCTTCCAATTCATAAATTTCAAGCGATACAGGATCGCTATGATCAATCTGGAAACTATAATGCGCCACCTCACTCCACCCAGCAGCATTCTGTACTTTTACATGAAAATACCATAGCCCATCTGCAAGCCTAGGTGACGTATAGGTATTCATAGTCCCTTCACTTGCAGTATCAGGATCAGTCACAGGATTCTGATCTACCACAAAGCTCACACCTGTCGCACCATCCATACCCCACTCAAAAATTGGAGTATTGTTTGGATACCATTTCACCGGATTCGAGTGCGTAGGAGAAATTACAACAGGCTTAGCAAGTGGCGCAGGTTTTTCTTGAGTAGATTGCACCGGAGGAGTCTCTGGCCTGCTCACCGGAGGAGTCGCAGATTCAATAAATGAATATCGTCCACTGCCAAATGACACTGGAAGTGCTGTACCATTACCATCATTTGCCAAAATACTACCACCAGAAAAATTTACCAGACCACTCCCTACGCTCAACACTCGAAATGTGACAGTCATCAATTTTGCACCCGTACCCTGATATCCTGGATTCAAAATCACACCCTCAAACCCAGCAGTGCCTGCAGTGTTTGAAAACGAAGGTTCGGTAACCCACACATTGACCAATGATCCTGCTTTTGAAACTGATACCACCTGAAGTGTATCTTTGGAAAATGAAAGTGAAGCAGCTACCGCATTAAGTGCTTGATCTGCAGAAGAAGCATACACTGACACGGAAAACGTTTGTCCCTTGGTATACGTTCCAGACGCTGGTGAAATCAAAAAAGACGCAGCATGAATAGTCGTAGGGACCAAGAAAAAAGCGCTACATGCAAAAACCAAAAAAATGATGATTCGAAAAAACAGACGATGATTACCGAGAGGCCTTGTATCGACCATACGCAAATGAGAGAACTAGCAGAAGTGCTATAGCACCAAGTATACACCAAACAAGTGGTTGTTCATAGAACAATAATGATCGTGAGGGTAATACAACCACACGTTCATTCCCCGCATAATCAATTGCTTTGATATAAATCGTACTCTTACGCGACTGATCAAGTAACACATATGGACTTTCGGCAGATTTCCATTCCAACTGATCATACGATTTCACTTCACCAAACCAATTCCTACGTTCAGCAATCTCATACCCCCAAATCCCAGATCCTTTATCCTGAGCAGTAAACACCGCAAAATATTTTCCTTCAAATACATGTGTATCACGAGTTACCATTGGGACAAAAATATCTGGAGGTTCAGTATCGTATGGAGGTACAAACACATTTCCGGTAGAAGTCGAAAGAGTAGATCCGAGAGCAAGAGAACCTGAGGTGACCCGAGCCTCAGTTCCCTGCCCATCATTCAATAATACGCGCTCATTCTCGGTAGTAAATAGTACTGGGTCTGATTTCTGTGAAATAGCAATAAGTGAAAAAAGATATCCCTGAGAGCCCGCAAACCCACCTGGAGTAATTCCAGAAAAAAATACACGCCCATCACGATAATGTGGTTGCTCGATCCATATCGTAGCAATAGAATTCGCATCACGAATTTCAGCAATTTCTACTCCAGTAGGAACTACAATTTCACCTTCAAACGCATTTACCGAATCACCTTCGGTATTCAAAAAAATACCTACTTCAGATGGGTAACCCAGTGGCAATTCCTTTGTATTGGTACCGAAATAAAACTGTGTAGCAGAAACAGGAACGGCAATTAATGCAGAAATAATGAAGAAAGAAAAAATTCGAAGAAAAAACATACACTCGTAATATTATAATCAAACATCTAAACGTAGATATATCACCTCTCGAAACACACAATTTAACCTGACCAATAATATGCCATAATACTAAAATCTACGAGATCAATCTTACCATCCCCATTCAACCGAGCACTTTCCACCTCGAGAAACTCACTCGACAATGTCCGACGATACCAATACGCAGCAATGGAAAAATCTACCAAATTGACACGTCCATCACAATTCACATCAGCTCTCTTACACACACGCTCCTCGACCGGAGTACTAGTAGTCAAACCTACTGCAAATGGAACAGAATTCCCAAATGGACTTGCCTCACCCGCCAGTGTCACACGAGATTTCGTGGAATGATCACCTAGTTCAAGTGGACTCGTATCAAAATTATACAAATACACACCATTTTCATCAGATGGAGTATTGACCAAAAATTCTTCACCGGAATGTACCGAAATAATAACCGTACCCTCAGGAGCAGTCTGTCCAAAAATAGCAATATTTTCACCTTTACGCACCAGAGATTTGTCGACTGCGATGGTAGGTGCAATAAAAATACCTGAAATATGCGTAGACGACCCTGGCGCCAAGGTGACCGGAATCGTTACCGATGCAGAACGATTCCCTGTGCTATCGGTACTATACAAAGAGAAAATATACGAACCACCAGAAAGCCCACTCAGGCTAATCTCAAATCGTGCATCAGGACCAGCAATAGTCGTAACAGCAATCTGCGAATCTCTAAGAAGTGTTACCGTGCTTTCAGGATAGGCTCGCCCACTAAAGGTGACCGAAGCACTCGCCGGAATAAATCCACCACCTCCGCCCCCAGGCGATGATGATCCCACGGGCATCGCAGAAACCTGACTAGACGTAGCAATTACAGTACCAAACGCATCAAGTGTACGCACCACAAAATAATATGTTGTACCATTACTCAATCCAGAGCGCACCACCCCAAGCACATTCCCTACTGATGTAAACGTATACGGACCTCCAGACACAGTGGATTGACCTATCTCATATCCAGACACCGTCCATCCCAATTCTGGAGAAGCAGCAGTCCAGCTAAGCACCACCTGCCCATCGACAGCAGTGGCAGAAAGAATCGGAGTGCTCACGACTGGAAAATACAAAAAACCAGAACGGTACAAAAAATTTCCCGACGTATACTCACCAATTGCCGTCTCACCTATCGCAGAATAATATTCAAAACTCGGACTCGTAGCACGACCACCAGAAAGTGTAAGTGTGGGATTTTCAAGTACAAAATTAGAAGAACTGTACAGCTGAGCAAAACAGAGAATGGGAATAAATCCAAATATAGACCAAAGAAAAAACCGAAAACGCATATCAAAACGAAAAAGAAACTCGAAATACAAACTATTGAACAATCATTCTCATTGCAGACTCAACGTCCTACAATCAAATCTCGAGTTTCTATCATTTCAATAGAACTAGAGTGAAACTTCGGTACTCGTTGTAGGCTGTGGCGCTGATTGTGTAGTTGGCGGCGTATTTTCACCAATCAACAGAGGTGCAACTTCAACAATCTTTTTCTCAACCGGAGAATAGAGGATTGCTTTTCGAGCTACAGCGTAAATCAAAACTTTATCACCCAATTTTGCTTGAGCAAAGAAAGGCTGAGTTTTCAAACGTTCGAGATCAGAAACCGTAGCTATGGTAGGCACCTCATCAGGAAGTACCATGAGTTTACCCACCTCAGTAATCAGCATATCAATCTCTGCCTGCACTTCCTCCTGAAGATCTTCACTTTGCTGAGCTTGTTGTAGCTTTTGATAAAAGAAAATATTGGTGACCAACAATCCAACAATTACTAATGAAAAAATACCAAGCACCACTGTGCGCATATTTTGTCCCGCCATACATGCTGTATATTTAAAAATAATAAAGTAAAAACAATACCCCCATAGAATACCACAGAAATCCTCATCATGAAAAGAGGATACTCACCCACCTACCCTTCAGTACCGACTTCCTCTTCTGTGGAGGAAGTAACAGGCACCTCTTCTAGAGAATCTGATACGATCGTTTCAATAGATTCACCCTCACGAGTAGTATCATCATGTTCAAATAATTCCGATGATTCTGTGGTAGAAACCATTTCTGAAGGTGCCAGGTCTATCAACGGCACCTCTTCTGGAGAAGATTCATTGGGAATTACCACACTCTCTTCAAATTGAGGTTCCGGAATTTCTACAATAGGGGTAACTGATTCAAATAATTTTGGATTTTTGACCGCAAGTGCAATCCAGCTAAAGGTGATATCTCCAGGAGCAGGTTTGTTGAGACGAATAGTAAACCCGGTAGGAGACACTCCTGTTACCACATATCTGACATCATCCACAAATATAGCTTCTTCAAGTGTCGAAGTTACCATAACACCATCCACTGTAGAAGTTACCACGACAGTATCAGAAGAAATATCAACGGAAATGGTCGCCTGCACCACCGGAGTTTCGAGGTACTCTCGTTCAAACGTTACCGAGACTTCCCTATCTCCAGCTTTTACCCGAGCAAATCCTCCTGTATCAGAAGTAAAGTATGGACGACCAAAGAAAGACACATCACTCATAAGATTCAACATTCCTCCATCCTGAACGCTCGAAAGTGTATCCACCCGAAGTCCTGCCAAAAGAGAAACAGGCTGAGTAATCGAAATAGCACTACCAAACATATTTTCAAGCACTTGAGCAATTGAAGAACTCGAGATAGTAGAAGAAACCATCGCTGACTCAAGCATATCCAGACGTAAACCGATCGACTCAGTAGTACTTGCAGTATCAATAAGCGCACGCGATGTCGAACTTACAAAATCAGAGAAGGAAGTGGTAAACGTCTCAAACGCACGTCCTCTGATCTCATCTGCAATCAACAATCCTGCGGAAAGCGTAGTAACGGTAGAAGTTCCTGAGACTGATAATCCTCCCAAGATTTCAACATTTCCAAGACTTACCATACCACCAAACGCAGGTGAACTTGATACAAACGCCATAAGAATATCTTCATAGGTCAGTTGATCAAGCGGTGTAGATGTAGGAAGTTCAAAGCCAATAATTTCACGGGCACTAATACGATCAGCAGTAATCATTCCAGCAAAAAACGCATTACCCCTCGCATCAATCCGCGCTACGGTCGATGTCTCAAATGTACCATCAGCACGAGTAGTAGTTCCAAAGCCCACAAAACTAAATCCACCATTGAGAGAAAGTAGTGCAGAAATATCAGTAGACGTTGTAGCACTCGCAAGCGTATTCACCACCAATTCATCCGTTACCACACGAGGAGAAATAATTTCAAGTCCTGCCACAATTCGATCGCTCAAAATTTCAGAAAGTGTAGAAGTAGCTACAAAATTCTTCTTCTCCTTGATCATCTGAGACAAAATAATCTTACTATAATCAAGCTCACCTGATATGGTGTCATACTCTACACCTGTATTCTGCATATATTCCTTGATCAATTTACCGGTCGAATATGAAGTATTCACTAACGCGAGCACGGTACAGTCACCCTCTGCCGCACACACCATATCTTCGAGTGCAGTTCCAATCGTGAGCCCTGCTTTCGTCGCACGCATTGCAATACCAGACTGAGAAGAAACCGTGAGCTGGTCGCCCACAACAATCGGACCATTTTCAGACGAAACTTTCACCGGAACACGCCCTGCAAGTGCGATTGGTCGAGGACGCTTACTACCTGAGAGAATATCAGCGCCCATAGTTTCAAATGGTGCAGAAGCAACAATACCTACCACCTTACTCCCTGCACGTGCCTTCTCAAGTACTGAAATTTTTTGAAGTCCGAGACGAGAATTGTACTGTGTCGTAGACACACTCAATGCCACCACATCTCCAGCCTCAACTCCTTCTACCGTATCATACCATTCTGCCAAATCTCCCCCGCCAGAGCCAGTGTAGTTCATGACAACCACCACACCAGACGCACCATTTCCACCAGGACCAACATTATTAATGTCTACAGCAACACCCCCACCACCACCCGAACCATATGCAACACCATGATCACCCACATCAGCGCCCACCGCACTCACCATAGAACCTCCAGCACCTCCACCGCCCCAATAACTAGCACCACCCGAACCACCTTGTGAAAACACAGCAGTAGCTTGACCACTACCACCTCCCCCACCGCCCAGTTTGATATCACCAACAGCAAGCGTGGTAGCGCCACCCGAACCACCTGGCCGACCAATAATAGCAGCAGTAGTAAAAATACCCGTACCACCAAAACCAGGACTCGAACTTGCATGAGAACCAAACGCAGATGGTTGACCATTGGCACCGTTATTAGAGGCATTGTTCGCCCCTATTCCAGAACTCCCACCAGCACCTCCTACACCCACAATCACCGTCTCTGTCGTGCCAAGACTACTTGCAGAAATCATAGAAATTGAGGTACCTCCCGCACCTCCACCGCCTCCTGCAGCATCATCTCCTGCAGCATCGGTCTCACCTTCTCCACCTCCACCACCCCCTGCTGTCACAATCACCTGCACAAATGAAAGTCCTGGGTAATCTGCCTTGGTCCAGGTAGTGGAAGCGGTGTATGTATTGACAGTAACCGCATCAATTCCAGAATCCGTGTCACAACTAAATTTACCAGTAGACGAGCTGTAGAGAAGCTTATCTCCTGTCGCATTACAGTTACCAAGTCCACTCTGGAAAATTCCACCATCAGTATAGACACCACCACTTCCTACATTGAGTGCATTGCCCACATATGCATTGTTCCCAATAAACGCATTTTCAGAAATGTTAGCAGTATTCATCTGAAGAGCACCTATATATGCAGTAGATGCATCAATGCCACCAAGATCAAGAACCTGAAACTGAGGAGAGGTCCCGCCTGCCACATATGCATACTTACCTGCCACATACACACTATTACCAGTACCAGGAAGTACAGAGGTACCAACAATCGTAGGGGCATTTGCTCGAGAAATATCCAAAACCTGAAACTGAGGAGAGGTCCCGCCTGCCACATATGCATACTTACCTGCCACATACACACTATTACCAGTACCAGGAAGAGTAGAAGTGCCTACCATTACAGGAGCGGTTGGTTTTGAAACATCAATAACACGAAAATGTGGTGCAGTAAAACCCGTTACATATGCGTATCTCCCTGCCACATACACACCAGTTCCAGTACCAGGAAGAGTAGAAGTGCCTACCATTACAGGAGCTACTGGATTTGAGACATCAAAAATACGAAATTCAGGAGAAGTACTACCAACCACATAGGCATATTTGCCAAAAACATAAATACTATTGCCAGTGCCAGGAAGAGTTGAGGTGCTAACTACTAAAGGTGCACTCGGATTGGATACATCAAGAATGTGAAAAGTCCCACCTACCACATACGCATACTTACCAGAAACATACGTACTATTTCCAGCACTTAAAAGAGTGGTTGTGCCTACCATTGTCGGTGCAACAGGATTAGACACATCAAAAATCTGAAAACCTGTCGTATTAGCACCTACATACGCATACTTACCTGCAACAAATACACTTTTCCCTGCGCCTGAAAAAAGACTAGAAGTGCCAATGACTGAAGGAGTAGTAGGAATTGAAATATCAAGTATGCGGAACGTCGGGTTAGTACCACCTACCACATACGCATACTTACCTGCAACAAATACACTATCCCCTGTACCAGGAAGAGTGGAGGTGCCGATAATTTGCGGACTTACCAAGGGAGTCTGTGAAAATGCACCTTCGACTTTCACACCACCCGCCACATGGAGCATTGTTTCTGGTGTCGAGGTACCGATACCAAGCCTACCATTTTCATCCAGACGCATGCGTTCGGTATCATTATTCCAAAATACATATGGAGAAGGTGCTTCGGTGTAAAAATTAATTGAATTAGCTCCAGCAAGAGCACTACCAGATGAACCAACAGACATCAGTGCAAAAGAATTCCCGCCCGTACCAAACACTAATGAAGTATTTCCAGAATCACTTATCGTATTAACCAACACTTGAGCATTTCCAGAGCTATTCACCATTAAGGCAGGATTGCTAGCAGTACCATTAATCGTCACAAGACCACTCAACGTAGTAGAAGCAAGTGTAGTAAGTCCTGTTGCAACAAAATTAGTAGTAGTGATGCTGGTAGCATGTATATTAGTCACTGAAAGTGTATTCGTAGAAGTACTGAAAGTAAATGAAGCTGTAGTCGTAACAGAACCATCAGCTGCACCAAATGCAATTTGATTAGTATTGATAGTAAGACCACCTCCCCCAATATCATCATCACCACACTCAAATTTTCCTGTGGTAGCATTATATGCAAGTGCCTGTGTATCAGCATTACACGTTGATAGACCAGTCTGGAAAAAACCTCCCGTTACCGTAGTGGTAGCTACAGTAAGTGCCCCGGTCCCAGTAGCATTCGTAAACGAAAGTCCTGTAGCAAAGAGATTAGTCGAGGTGGCATTGGTAAATATACCCGTAGAAGGAGTAGAGGCACCGATCGGAGTATTATTGATCGTGCCACCAGAAATCGTAAGTCCATCTACAACCATCGTGTCAGTAATAGAATTGGTTGGAAGACTCAATAGTCCTGTAACTGCAAGATTTGTAGTAGTGGCATTGGTTGCGATCACATTAGTCGAAGTGAGACTAGTCGCATTCAAAGTAGCAAAAAATGCATTAGTAGAAGTAATACTTGTACCAGACGCTGTACCAAATGTAAGTGCCGAACCTACAATAAACGAATCGTCAGTTCGAAGTGTGTCAGCGGCACTTCGATATAGATTAGTATCGGTTCCAAAAGCCAAGCCTCCTGTAGCAGTAGTGTCGGCAGCAAGAGAAAGTCTCGCACTAGGTGCAGTTACATTGCCAAAACCTACACGACCTGTCGTTGCAATAGTAATATCTGGCTGAGAAAAATGTCCTATATAAATAGGAACTGCGCGCTGTGCATTTTCTGCTTGAGTAGTATAAATAACATATTTTGTTGTATCAATATAATTAAGAGCTTGAATACTAGAGGCTTGTTTAGGATCAGCATTAGTTGAAATACCAACAAATGAAGCTGTTTGTGTTGTACCAGTCGCATTTCCAGACGCTGCATACAGACCAAAATTAGAAATAGCAGAACCACTATATCCATAGAAAAACGCTCGAGGAAAAGCAGCGTTGTTTGCTGAATCAAGTCCACTAAAACCTACACTTGTCCCTCTTACTGCACTCGTGAGTGCATTTACCTCACCGTTAACCTGCAAAGATCTCGAGGGATTAGATAAACCAATACCCAATCTATTGTTTACATCATCCCAATACAAATTAGCATTATCTTGCGTTACTCTTCCTGAAGAAGTAACGAACAATATAGAACCATTAGAAAATCCTTGTAGCGCAAGATTCGTAGTTGTAACACTAGTCATCGTTAAATTAGCTCCATTCGCAGAAGTAAAAGTAAGGCCGGTCGTATTAATATTTGTTGAAGTAATGTTACTTGCAACAACATTCGTTGAAGTAAAGTCGGTAGTGGCAAGAGTGGTAAAAAAGCCATTAGTTGAAGTAATAGAAGTACCGTTTGCAGTACCAAAACTAAGACTGGTCAGCATTGCATTCGTACTTGTAATACTCGTCCCGACAGCATTCGTAAACGAAAGTCCTGTGGCAAAGAAATTAGTCGAGGTAGCATTGGTAAATATACCCGTAGAAGGAGTAGAGGCACCGATCGGAGTATTATTGATCGTGCCACCAGAAATCGTAAGTCCGTCTACAACCATCGTGTCAGTAATAGAATTGGTTGGAAGACTCAATAATCCTGTAACTGCAAGATTGGTCGTAGTAGCGTTGGTTCCATTCAAATATGTAAACGCAACATTTGTACTTGTAATTGAAGTTCCCTGTGCATTGGTAAAGACAAAATTTGTGGTAGTAGCATTCGTAGAACTGAAATTTACAAAATTTGTGGTAGTAGCAAAGAAATACGTACTCGTAATTGTCGACGCACTCAATCCGCCTACCACAGACACACTACCATTTGCCAATATTCCACCTGCACCCACCACGAGACCATTGGTAATATACGCATCATTTGCAACGGTGAGATTTTCAGTAAGATTCAAATTACTTACCTGAAGTGCTGCAATATTCGCAGAAGGAGTATCGATACCACCAATATCAATTACATGAAATTTACCCGCTGCAGTTGCATATGCATACTTGCCGGCAACATAGATTCCAGCAGCTTGATTCAAATCAGTACCATTACTCACCTCACTCACAAATGATGGATTCGTGGAGCTTGAGATATCAAAAATCGCAACACTGTCACGATCAAAATTTGCCATATACGCATACTTGCCAGCAACAAAAAGAGAGTGCACTCCATCAAAAACGAGTGGCTGGTATGTACTACCCACAACAGGAATAGAAAATGAAGTAGGGTTAGAAATATCAAATATAGACAAACGCGCATCTCCAATTGCATACGCATACTTACCAGACACCTTGATATCAGTGAAGCTAAGTAAACTACAATCTCCTCCACAACCACCGACCAAAGAAGGAGCTGATGGATTTGACACATCCACAACACTCATTTTATTTCCAGCTGAACCAGCGACGTACGCATACTTACCAGATACCGTAACACCAAAACCACCGAGACCAGAAACACCGCCGAGAATTACAGGATTTGAAGGGTTAGAAACATCTACTACCTGAAGATTGCCAGATACATAACTAGCTATATACGCATGCTTACCTGAAACAAAAATTGATCGAGCACCATTAAGAACAGTAGACGAAGCCACAGAACCTACAATTGCAGGGTTCGATGGATTACTGACATCTACAATTGCAAGGCTATCAGCATCCGTCGACACCACATATGCATAATTCCCTGCAACCTGGACCCCACTAGCTCCTTCAAGAATTGTAGACGAAACAAGTGTACTTACCACTGAAGGTAGTGCTGGATTTGATATATCAATAATACTCAAAGAATGAGCAAATGTATTCACCACATACGCATACTTACCAGACACAACTACTGAACGAGGTCCGCTAAAAATAGTAGACGAAGAGACACTTCCGATAATCTTAGAATCAGGACGCACGCTTTGTGTGTAATTTGCTGAAACAAAAATATTTGTTGAAGTTGCATTTGTACTAGAAAGATTGGTAGTAAATAAATTAGTAGAAGTAGCATTCACAAGTGTAGTAGATGTGGCAAATAAATTAGTAGTTGTCACACTGGAGCCATTCAATGTTGTAAACGTTACAGGACCAGTGAGCACTCCCCCATCAAGTCGTAAATAACTTGAACTTGCAGCCATCC
>DBDW01000012.1 GCA_002293825.1 Candidatus Magasanikbacteria bacterium UBA922
GTGTAATGCAGCGCGTGCTAATAATGGTTGAGGTAGTATAGAGGTGTCAGTTAGTGAAGATGAAAAAGTAAAAAGAAAAACATGATGGGAGTAAAAATGAAAGATGGTACAAATTCATAATAAGCAATTATACCGCCTTTTTAAGGCACAAATATGCAACATATCACAGCTTATAAGAACGATTGTGCGCAAATCATGTTTTGTGAAAATTACATACAAAGGACGCTTTACTATAAGCCAGAGAAAAATTTTGTACTATCACAAATTTGTTCATTAGAATAATATGAGAAAGAAAATGCGGGCTGTATTTTTTGTTCCTTTTTCCTTGCTGTTTTTAATAATTCAACCAAGTGAACAAATTCTTGCAAAAAAAACAATCGGAGACGCAGGTAGTGCGCTTAATACTGCAGTGGCACCGACAGGGCTTCCAAAAAAAGATGTTGCAATATACGTGGGAGAAGTAGCACAGTGGATTTTCGGAATTACTGGATTGTTATTTTTTCTCCTCATGGTATACGCTGGTATGATGTGGTTTTTTGCACGAGGTGAGGACGACAAGATTTCAGATGCTCGAAAGACCATTATCGCAGCGATAATCGGATTATTCATTGCAGTGTCAGGGTACGCCATCACGACATTTGTCACGAGTTCGCTTGGATTATAAAATATCGTAACTTAAGAGAATCATCGTATGAATACAGTATCGAAGTTGAAGCACTATTATCATCGTATTTTTTTTATATTGCTTGGGGTGAGTATGATACCGAGTCGTGTGTGGGGACAGGGACTCGGTAGTGCAGATGATAATCTAAAGAATGTACAAAAAGGAATTGGAGGAAATGTAGAAAGTGATATCAATGTGATGGTGGGAAATATAATCAAAATTGCATTGAGTATGATCGGTCTGGTGTTTCTCATTCTTACTGTATATGCAGGATATCTGTGGATGACTGCTCGAGGGAATGATGAGACCGTGTCAAAGGCAAAAGAAATTTTGAAATCATCAATTATGGGATTGTTCATTGTAGTTTCAGCGTATGCAATCACGTATTTTGTGACAAGACAATTTAGTCAATAAATGTATTAGAAAGAGTCTTGTGTAATTGTGAATAATTAGCAATATTGAATAATTTTTTATGTCTTCTGTATTCAAAAAGTTTCTTCTCTCGTGTGTTCTCGGAATATGCATCTCGATTCCAAGTACCACATATGCAATAGATCTTGGGATTGATCGCATAGAGAGAGCGAGTGAGACCGCAGGCTATGCAGCTGCGACAGAAACGACATTTGCAGAGAATGTGGGTCGTGCAATCAGAATTGTTCTGTCATTGTTGGGTGTTATTTTTACAATACTGATCATTTATGCAGGATATCTCTGGATGACTGCTCGAGGGAATGATGAAAATGTTTCAAAAGCAAAAGACATTATCAGTTCTTCAATAATTGGATTGATTATTTTGCTTATGGCATATAGTATTACCAATTTTGTAGTTACACGAGTGATGGAGGGTACGGTGAATTCGATCGCTACCCCGACCACTACTCCCTAATACGTATATATGAGGCACCTGTGGAAAAAAATTATCGGAGGAAGCATGGTATGGCTTGTGTGTGTGGTGATGGTGCTTCCTGTGCAGGGAGCCACAAGTACAGGTCCAAATGTGCTTGAACAATTGAATGCAGGATCAGGTGCTGCAGGATTTGGGACTGAAGCAAAAGATCCTCGAATAATCGTCGCAGAAGGGGTACAAATTGTACTTTCACTTTTGGGAACGATATTTCTTCTCCTTGTTTTTTATGCAGGATTTATTATGTTCACAGCAGCGGGGAATGAAGAAAAAATTGGCAATGCAAAAACAATTATACAATATGCAATAATCGGACTCATTATCATTTTGTGTGCATATAGCATTACGAGTTTTGTATTACGTCGGTTGGTTGCTGAAGTGGGTGGATTGTAAGTATCAAAAGTATGCATATAAAAATGAAAAAAATAGTAGTAAGTATATGTTGTGTGGCGCTCGGTCTGATGATGTTTGAGTATGCCAATGCCCAGCAAGAATTACAGAGCGATATTACCAAGCAATTGCAAGGATTTGCAGGTAAAAAAGGAGCAGGTCTAGGAGAAGCCCAAGACCCTCGACTCATTGTTGCTAATTTGATAAAAGTTTCGCTCAGTATTGTGGGAACGATTGCTGTGGTGTTTGGTATTGCAGGTGGGTTTATGGTAATGACTTCAGGTGGTAATGAAGAGAAGGTGGGTTCGGGAAAAAAAATATTATTCTACAGTGTGGTGGGTCTCATTATAATTTTAGGTGCATATAGTATCGTATATGCAGTATACGTGGGTATATACGGAAGTTTGCAGAATCCAATGTTGCCTGGGCAAGGAAGTGTACCCCAGAATGATATAGATTTGTACGAAGATTAGAAACACGAAAGGCGACCACATCGTTTTTTAGGTCGTGAGATAGGTGATAGTATCATGAGCAGACCGTGAATACACACGGTCTTTTGGTTGATAATTGTCTGAAAGATAGTGGGTGAGTAGTGGATAGATCTCATCCTTGGTACGTGCCAATGCTCCGGATCCAGTACGGGAGAGAAAATCTATATTAAAATCTTCTTGCCCGGGTATCGGATTGATTGCGATCAGGGGGACTCCCATAGAAATGCACTCAGTGGTAGTAAGTCCGCCAGGCTTACTAATTACGACAGAGGCTATACTCATGAGTTCAGGAATCTGGTTGGTCCATCCATGGGTGTGATAGGTGATATGAGAAGGTGGGTGCAATTTGTCGATACGTTTGTGTAGTGTAGTGTTGTTTCCTGCCACAGCAATAATACTGGCAGGAAACGTAAGGTGTGAAAAAAGTTCTTCAAGGACGGTTACAATATCAATCAGTCCATCACCACCAGCGAGTACGAGTATCACTGGATTGGTAGGAGGAATGCCGTATGAAGATTTGAGTGATAGGGAATCTCTAGCTTCGGTAAATGCAGGATCAATCGGTATTCCAAAAACCTTGATTGAGTGTTCGGAAATATGAAACATGTCAATCATGTTCTGTTTCATCGAGGCTGTGGCTACGATATACGTTGTGACACCTTCTACAATCCATGCAGGGTGGAGACCGTAGTCGGTGATAATTTCTGTAAGTGGGATTTTCGAATTATGTTTTTTTTGAGAGTGAGCCAGTATCTCGGCTGGTAGAAAATGAGTGCAGATAATCTGATCGGGTTCAAATTTTTCTACTTCATGTATGAATTCAAAAGAGTTAAGTTTCTTTAGATAGTTTGTTAAGGTTCGGTATGCCTTCATGATCCGTGCATTGTCGGTGAGTTTGAACAAAGATTTCCACACACGTGGTAGGTGAGAAACCAAAAAACCGTATCCACGTACTGCGGTTGTTTTGAATAGTGGTGTGATAAAATCCGCGACATCAATATGTCTACAGGTAATATGTGGAAATTCACGAAGTATCGTTTGTTCTAATGCACGTGCAGCACGCACATGTCCACTCCCCGTAGAACAAGACACAATAAGTATTCTAGTGGGGCGTGACATAGTGAGTACAGGATGGGTTGACGATGATTATTCTGCACGGGTAAATGCTCCAAGAGAAGGGGAGTTAAATGATTTTCCGTCAGGTTCGAATTGAAGGATCGCTTGATACGAAGTAGTCTTTTGTTCTCCGGTGGTTCCGATGAAGCTAATCGTGACAAGATTATTATCATCATATCCAGTTACTTCGTACGTTCCGTATTCATTCCATTCAGGATATCCTTCTACAGCAAAGCTTCCATCTGAATAGAAGGTATAGTCTCGGTATCCACTAATCGTACCATCTTGGAATTCGCTGTGCCATCGACCGATCAAGACCGTAGGGTCAAATGAGGGAGGAGTTAATGCAGACTGTTGTAGTGTTGTGGGTTCGGAATTTTTTGTACACCCAAATCCTGCAACAATGAGAATGAGTACTATGCTCGCAATGCGGAGACGGTATTTCATAATTTTGGTAAAAATGAGAGTTATGGTTAATTGTAGGTATGGTAACACGGGAGGCATGAAAATAAAAGTTTGTATAGTGTGTAACTAAAAAAAGCCCGTGAAAACGGCTTTTTTTGAGAGATACACCCAGGGGTGACTAACGGGAATTGAACCCGTGCTAGGAGAGCCACAATCTCCTGTGCTACCATTACACCATAGCCACCCCTCGACATACCTCTTATTTTGTAGAGTCGAGTATATAGGGTTTTTTACGTTTTGTCAATCATAATACAAAACGACTCACGAGCTTTCTATCGGACCATAGAAAAACACTCGCACACGATCGGTAGAAATGTTCTGCCTATGCGGATGCGTACGTCTCGTGAGTCGTCTGATGGTTGGGAAATTATGATTTTTTCTCGAACGATCGGAGTACCTCAAGAGGTACGGCAAAAATGATCGTGTTTGATTGATCAGAGCTCACATCATTGATGGTCGAAAGCGTTCGAAGATGGAGTGCGCCAGGAGCATCAGAAAGCATCCGTGCCGCCTGTGCAATATTTTCTGCAGCAGCGATTTCTCCTTCTGCCTTGATAATCACAGATCGTTTTTCACGTTCAGCTTCTGCCTGTTTTGCGATTACGCGTTGCATGTCTTCGGGTAGGGTAATATCTTTTAGTTCTACGGTTTCTACCTTGATACCCCACACATCAGTTGAGACATCGATAATTTCTCTGATTTTTTTTGCAGCCTCTTCTCGTCGTGCGAGAAGTTCATCGAGTTCGAGTTGGCCGATTACATTGCGCATAGTGGTCTGTGCGAGCTGGGATACTGCATGCCAAAAATTTTCTACCTCGAGTATTGCTTTTCCGGCGTCGACAACTCGGTAATAGATAACCGCATTAATTTTTGCTGAAACATTGTCTTTAGTAATTGCTTCTTGAAACGGCACATCGACAGCTTTGGTACGGATATCCACCTTTTGCATGCTTTGGAAGATGGGAAGAACCAGTCTCCATCCTGGTTCGACCAGTGTGGTGAATTTACCAAGCTGAAATTTGACTCCACGTTCATATTGATTCACCTGGCGAATACTAATAAACAAAATGAACACGATAATACTGAGCAGTACCCACATATAATACCGGTTAATGAATAAGCGTGCACATAATAGTAGTATTGCGTAAATAGAGCTAAAACGCAAGTAAAAACACAAAACCGCCCGTCATCAGGGGCACAGGTGTGCGCCAATGATGACGTCGAGGCGGTTTGGTGATACCACGGCGACGTACATTAGAATGGTGTGCGATGACGATGTTTGTGGCCAGGGAGCCAGGTAATTTCACGAGGAAGTTTGTGTCGAAGTCTGCCAGTACAAGTACCCCATTGATAATTACTACACCGATCACCTGCACGACACACACGTCCTTCTTCAGAGCGTACACCACATTCGGTGCACTCATAGGGCTCATCTTCGAAGATAAACCAGTCAACTACTTTGCATTGAGGGCATTGCAATTGGCCAGTTTTGGTGAGAAAGACAGAACGTTCTCCGACGACAGGTAGATTGCGTGATTCACACAGAGCACACCAGTAACGTGGAGCTTTTGGTTTTCGTATTCGTGGCATAGGTCCCTCCATAGAATAACCATAGCTGAGAATTGATAGTGCTGTCAATACAAAAAACATTCGCTTGTAGAGCGAATGTTTGTATGGTATCCCCGCGTGGAATCGAACCACGATCTAGAGCTTAGAAGGCTCCTATTCTATCCATTGAACTACGGGGACATAATTGATCAGACAACAATATAGTTAGTGTCTGGTGTAGAGCTTCAAAATACTATCTATTTTTGACAGGATTGTCAATCATTATTTCGTTTTTTCCCATGAAATTTTTTGTGTATATTGAGCAATTCTTTATCAGTGATATGCGTGTATATTTGGGTAGTCGTAATAGACGCATGTCCGAGCATGGACTGTACACTACGTATATCAGCTCCATTTTGGAGCAAATCAGTGGCATATGAGTGTCGAAGGGTATGAGGAGTCACCGGCTTGGTAATTCCTGCTTCACGGGCGTGTTTTTGCACAATACGTTGAACTGAACGAGAGGTGAGAGGTTCGTCTGAAGAGTTTTGTGAGGCATGTTTGGTTATTTCATGTTTTTTTGTTCGCTTATCATGAGAAATGAAGAGATAGGGATGTATATCATTTCTGAGATCAAGATATTTTTTGAGCCAATATTTTGCCTGTTCTGACAGAAACACTACGCGTGATTTACCCCCTTTTCCAATTACTGTAAACTCATCTCGTTTGAAATTGATATCGTCTTTTTTAAGCTTAATTAATTCTGACACACGAAGACCGGTTGAGAAAAGTAGCTCAAGAATTGCCTTATCTCGATGTGCGATAAGTAGTGTGGGGCCAGCAAAGATTTTTGAATCTTCTGTTTCGAGTTTTTTTGTACTAATATTTTTGAGTGGCGCCTCCAATATGCGACTCAAATCACTTGAGTCGAGAAAAGATACTTCTCGATCGGGCATTTTCATGAGTTCGATCTTATCTGCAGGGAGTGTCTCAATATCTCGTTTTGCTAGATATTTGAGAAAGGTACGAAGTGCAATCAGATGATAGTTTTGGGTATTTTTTTTGAGTGGTTCACCATGAACGTCAATGAGGCGATTGAGCCAGAGACGGTAGTGGCGGATATGTTCATAGGTAATATCTGCAGGCTTTTTATCTTCACCAAACCATTCGATAAATCGCTTGAGATAAAAATCATAATTACGAGTAGTTTTATCACTTCGGTTTTTTTCAATTTCGAGATGTTCGAGAAAGTCAGTTTGATAGTGTTTGAGTGTGTTCATATGCAGAGTACATCGTGATAGATATGTAGTATAACAAAAACACACTTTTTTTTCATCTAAAAATTGAAATTTTGGCTAAAAATGAGGTTGACAAAAGGTCTTTTTTGTGGTATAGTATATAATGTTGCAACACATAAAAAACAAACAAAAAAATAACATATGCAACATAAATATATGGCTGCAGACGCCGTAAAGTCTGAGTTTTCTTTGGTATATTTTTATCTCGCCGCAGGAATTGCAATTGCGACCGCAGTATTTATCTTTGTTCCACAATTAGCATTACAATGAAGAAAAATAAAGCCCGTCTCGGGCTTTTTTGTTTGTAGATGTAAAAGGAGGTGTAGTGGAGTTGAAAAAGCATTGTATTTTCGATATGCTGTCTACCTATGAAGTCAGATTTAGTTCTCATTCTTCCCAATATTCGTTCATGCCATAATGTGGGGGCTATGTTTCGTACGGCTGATGCGTGTGGGTTTAATAAAATATATCTTGTAGGGTATACACCAGTTCCACCGCGTCCTGAAATCGAAAAAGTGGCTCTGGGTGCTGAGAAAACAATGCCTTGGGAGCATAAAAAAAACGTAGCACGGTTGATTACTAGTTTGAAAAAACAAGGATATACCGTTGTTGCTTTGGAAAAAGCATACGAAAGTATAGAATTGGGTAGGCTCACCAAAAAAATACTTGGAACAAAAATAGCGTTAATTGTAGGAAATGAAGTTGATGGAATTGATAAGAAAACTCTTTTGAGGAGTGATATTGTGACGCATATTCCTATGTATGGAATGAAAGAAAGTTTGAATGTGTCTATCGCTGCTGGAATTGCAATGTATGCGATCCGTCAGTTTAGTGTTACCTAGTACTATATTCATATAGTTGAGATTTTTTGTATAGCGATAGAAAAGAGTGTAGGGTTTTCACACAATACATAATTTTTGCTAAAAAACAGTTTGTGACGTATAGTAGAGTATATAATTATGTGTGTATATGAATACCATTATTTTTGATATTGAAACAATTCCTATTTCATTTGAAACATTGGATGAGGCGCAGCAAAAGTATTTGCTCAAATTTGCTGAAACACCTGAAGATGAGGAAAAGGTAAAACAGGAAATGGCATTATGGGCACCGACAAATCAGATCGTAGCAATCGGTATGCTTTCCGTAGAAAGTGGAAAAGGAGCGGTGTATTATCAATCGGGTGATACTGTAATTGAGCCGTATGAAAAAGATGGAATTAAATATGAAAGTGGTACAGAAAAAGAAATTCTTGAAAAATTTTGGAAGGCTTTATCGTTTTCTCAAAGATTTGTAACGTTTAATGGGAGAGGATTTGATTGCCCGGTGCTCATGCTTCGATCAGCGATGTGTGGGGTAAAGCCTTCGCGTAATCTGATGCCGTATCGATATGCAGCGGACATACATGTAGATTTGCTTGAGCAACTCACATTTTATAATGCGTGTCGTAAATTCAATCTTGATTTTTATTGTAAAGCATTTGGGATTGCTTCGCCCAAAGAAAATGGGATGAATGGTCACGAAGTGGCACCTATGTATCGAGCAGGGAAGTATCAAATGATTGCTGAATATTGTGCAGGTGATTTACATGCTACCAAGGAATTATATTTTAGATGGAAAGAAAATCTGGCGTTTTAGGTGTTTGGTGATTGTATATTTTTGAGGTATACTTATAAGCACTATGCATCATCCTGCTGTCGCACATACACTGGCTATTTATGCACGAATTTACAATCACTTGCCTCCGCTCGTTCCTTTTGAAATACAAAAAAAATTCAAAACCGAACTCGATCGTTTATCGTCTACTGATACAGTTTCTCTTGAGGAGGTCGAGACCTTGATGGCACCTTTTGCGCATGAGGTGTGGCATTATTTGAAGGCATTTGATGAAATACTTGCATTGCACGAACAGACACTTGGTGAAAAGACACTGTTGCAAAAAGTTTCACCAGGTCTAAAAAAGAAGTATACATTGGTGACAAAAATTGGTGGCGGATTTAGACAATTATTGCGAGGAACAATAGCTGATCATTTTGATCATGATGAAAAGTGTGAATTGACAGCGCTATTGGTAGAATTAAAACGTGATGTGCGACGGTATGCAATGCAAGCAGTACTCACTCATGACCGAGCGACCTATGAGCAAAAAATCGAATACTATGGCGCAATGATCAGTGAGGTGAACGAAACTATTGTAAAATTACAAGAACTTGTAGAACAAAATCGAGATATTGACCCTGAACTTGCTGAAGAAATTATTGGAAAAATACGAGCAATTGAGCAAAGTTTTTCTTTTATTGGTCCAGAAATGGATATGAATGAGATCAGACATACTCCAGCGTATTATGAAGGTAGGAGGCACGAGCGAAAGATACGATGGGGAAAATGAGAGCGTATTAAAATTAAATAATGTTAAGTTAAATATATGAGAGAACGAGAAACCGGATACGTGCCTCCATACTCAGCAAAGGAAGTAATGGATACGGATTGGTATGACCGATTTGAAGAAATAGGATCCTTTGAGGCATATACTTATTTCGATATTAAAAAAGAAGAGCATCCTGATGCTTTTGTTCGTTTTGAAGAGCAAAAAAAGAAATTTATTGCTGGTGAAATAGGTAATCCAAAACTTGAATATCCA
Organism: Candidatus Magasanikbacteria bacterium UBA922; assembly: GCA_002293825.1. GTDB lineage: Bacteria > Patescibacteriota > Patescibacteriia > Magasanikbacterales > UBA922 > UBA922. Next base: position 9,518 of record DBDW01000012.1, read on the forward strand.
AAACTTGATGCAAACGCACTCGCTTTGTGGGAGAAAAAATTACTTGAGTTAAAAAATGATGTCATTAATCTTGAAGAAAATGAAGTGGTAAGACAGGCATATCGGTGGAAAATAAATGAAAAATTAGTAGAAACACGGATGCTTCAGATGGCTGAAAAAGGAGACGCACGACTATTTAAGCGATATAATGAATTTGTAAACGGAAAGCCTGATATTGAAATATTCAACTACGTTGTTGGTCTCGTACAGAAAAAAATAGAGCGCGCACGAGCGCATGAAAAAGAAGAGGTTCGCGCGCTTGCGACTGAACTCGATTCAATATTTGGACACATAACGCCGAAACATTTTGAACTTCCTGATGCTGCGAGTATTGCTACTGCAAAAGAAGCGACTCTTAAAGAAGTGCATGACCTTGTTACACTTTCCGTTGATTATGCTCCAGATAAAAAAATAGAATCAACGGAGATTGCGATACTGTTTGGTGAAGCGTTGGAAAAATTACGAGCAGATGATTGGTCGGTGGTTCGAGTAGAAGGGAGTCGTACCGCAATACATGTAAGTCAAGAAAACAAGAAAGTAGAAATACCAACAAGTCGGTCTGTGGTGAAAAAAGAGCTTGAAGGTCTTGTTGCTCATGAAGTTGGTACTCATATTGCGCGTCGAAAAAATGGTGAGCGAACACAATTGAAGTTGTTAGGGTTGGGTTTGGATCGGTATCTAAAAGGTGAAGAAGGGGTTGCAACACTGCGAGAGCAGAGTGTTAAAGAGAAAGTGGATGCTTTTGTGGGGCTAGAAGGGTATTTGAGTATCGGACTTGCGTATGGGCTTGATGGCGTGAAACGTGACTTTAGAGGGGTTTATTCAGTGCTGGAGAAATATCATACGCTCAGCGAAGTATTATTAAAGGATAAATCAGTGGTAGACGTGCAAAAAGAAGCGCAGACAAAGGCGTGGGCTAGAACAATGAGAACATTTAGAGGAACGGATGGTAAAACTCCAGGCGTATGTTATACCAAGGACCTGGTGTATCATGAAGGAAATATGGCAATGTGGGATGTGGTGAAACAAAACCCAGCTGAAATGGATCGTTTTAGTATCGGAAAATATGATCCGTCAAACGAGAGACATTTGTGGGTGATGAGTCAGTTGGGAATAGGTGAAAAAGATGTTGAACAACTTGAGGTATAAAAATAAATAAATTGTAATAAAAAAATCCTCCGAATTGGAGGGTTTTTAAAAATCGATAGACTATTTTTCTGTTTCTATCTCTATCGTTTGTTCAAGTCGGCGAATGTCGGCAAGTAGTTCAGATTTTTGAGGATTAGAGAGAAGGATATTGAAGACACTCGTACCCCCATTTTTTGCAAAGGTACACAAATCGCCTATTTTTTTGTTTACCACAATTTCTTTGAATGAACCGAGTTCTTGTGCACGTTTGATACCTGTGAGTTTGGTCAGTCGGCCTTCTTTTTTTGCAAAAAATTTCATATACGCAGCATATCCTTTGACTTTTCGTTTGATACGAACCTCCTCGGGTATACGTATGAGAATGTCATTGATCGTGTGATTGATACCAAATGAGTAGTGATAGAGGTGATGTCGATACCCGCCCTGACGTGCAGCAATCTCAATAACTTTCCATCCACTTTCCATTTTCATGAGTTCTATATGTACAGAGGTGCTTCTCAGTGCGAGTGCGTGCACTGCCTGACTTGCCACATTTCGTGCAGCTTTGACATTGTCGGTATTGAGACCAGAAGGGGTCATCTGTATATAGCCAAAAAAGTCATCAAATCCAATTTTTCGACCGGTCTGGATGTGTACGAGCGGGGTCAATTGTACTTTACCTCGAGCAGAGACATATCCATCGATTGAATACATTTCACCATCCATGAATTGTTCCACCAGCACCTGAGGAGTCCAGTTTCCTCCTGTTTCTTGGTAGACTGAATTGATTTTTTTGAATACTTTTTTGAGCGTAGTTTCAAGCTCTTGTTTGTGAAAACAAATAGTTACCAATCGACTCGCTGCTAATCCTGTAGGTTTTACTACCAGAGGAAAGCCCAGTTTTTGTTCAATGCGCTCCAGAGTTTCGGTGGTGGTGTTGGTGACTACCATGTAGTCGGGTGTAATTTTTTTGTTGTATGTATAGAGACGGCGTCGCATGCTGAGCTTGTCCGATGCCCATTTTAGAGATTCGCTGGTAGGGGTGCGTAGATACGGAACAAAAGGGATGATTCGTGCGAACATGTCAATATAATCTTCTCCTCGGCATGAGATGGCAAGGAGTTCGTCTTCGACAGGGAGAAGGGTTTCTTGGATTGATTTATCAGAAAGAGTGTTGCAAGCAAGTGCAATATCAATTTGTTTGAGTAATTCATCGGTTGGAGTATTGCGTTTGTCTTTTACATCGTACAGAAGACCGATACGAAATTTACGCTTGGCTTCTTTTTCGTATTTTCTAATCGCTGCAATGATGTATGGAGGAACCTTTCCTACGTAGAGGATGATATTCTGTTTAGTTTTTGAGGTCATACGTACAAAGTGTAAAAGATGTGCAAAATGTCGCTCAGATATACCACATACTCACGTAAGTGTCAATGGTATTATCGTATTTTTTTGGGTAGTATTGAAGAATGTTTTTTGAGATATGTAAGAAGTTTTTTTTCAGCGAGAAGTCCGGTCTGTCCTCCAAAATAGCGTACGACCGAAGCTGCGTTTGCAGTACCCCAACGCATAGCAGTTTCGATAGAATATCCTTTGAGTTGTGCAGAGAGAAATCCACTTGCGTATGCATCACCTGCCCCAGTGCGCGAAATGGCTGAAATAGGGAATCGTGGCATGGTAAAAAGGTGGGTTCCATCAGAAGCATAGGATCCTTTGTCGCCATTGGTCACTACCACCGTCTGTATCCCAAGTGTGTGCAGATGGACGATAAGTTCAGGAATATCAGCAGTGATATTGAGTAATTTTTGTGCCTCTTCTTTGTTTACAAACAAAAGATCGACATGTGGAAGGAGTGCACGTGTGTATGGAAGTCCTTTTCCGAATTGATACGAGCCAGGATTACATGCAAGTAGTGTATGAGGATATTTTTTTTTATATGCAATAACCGCTCGCTGTATTCGCTCGAAGGATTTGCCAAGTGAGGTAAAATACAATGCACGTGTACGGGGGATACGAGGGATGTGATAGGTGCGTGGTGCATGGTACGAGAGGATGGTTCGTTCGCTCTGGTAATTGAGCACGACCGCGTATCGGGTTTCGGATCCTTTATTAGTTCGGATATAGGAAGTGTCCACCTGTGCTCGTTCGAGTGCATCGTGTATCAATAGCCCATGTAAGTCATCACCTATTTCAGTAATAATCGTGGTGTGAAGTCCTAATTTTTGAGCACCTACTGCTACATTTGCTGCATTACCTCCGATTGATTGATGTGCTCCTGCAATAGGTATCTTATCTGCGTACGTAAAACAAAGCTGGCACTGATTGGTACGAATATCACAATCAAGAGTTGCCTGGTCAATTTCAAGAAACATGTCGACCGTAGAGTCCCCGATCGTGACAATATCATACATACGCAGTTACTTCATTTTTTTAATTCGCTTAAGTTCTTCGGGATTGTGTTTGTGTAGACCGACGACGATTTCGATGAATTCTATGAGTGCATTGAGTGCGAAAGTTCCCATTGCAATAACAAAAATAATATTACTGATGTAGAGAGCGTAGATGAGGAGACATGAGGCTCCGAGAAAGAATACTAAATCTTGACGACGTTCTGTCTCAAGAAATACGCCATATGCCAAAAGCAATGCACCAAGCAGTGCGACAACGTATACGATGGTTTCGGTGAGTGAGGTCGAGAGTGTCGGAATCCATGATTCAAGAAACATATACTAGATCTAAAAACAAAAATATCTTTACCGTACTGTTTTAAAGTATAGCATATATTTCAAAACGAAACACTTATACGGAAGTTTGCTCTGTCCATTTGTTGATATGTTCGATTGCTGAGAGTGCGGCTGTGACTCCTTGGCCTGCAGCAATCACGATTTGTTTGTAGGGGACCGTAGTAACATCTCCTGCGGCAAAAATTCCAGGAACAGAGGTCATACATTTGTGATCCACAATAATTTCCCCTATGGGAGTTTTCTCTACGATTGGTGCAAAGTGAGAATTGGGAATATTTCCAATGTGTACCATAACACCGTTGGTATCGATCGTGTGTGCTATGCCTGTGTGATCAGTGTAGGTGATACTGGTAACGTGCTCGGCGCCTGTGATCTCTGTAGTCTTAGCATGGTAGATTATTTCTACATTTGTTTTTTGTTTTAATTTATCAATCAAAATATTTTCCCCTTTGGGAAATCCACCATTCGTTTCAGGAGTGTTTGGAAATTTGGTGATACAATATACTTTTTCTGCGAGCTCAGACATCATGAGAGCTGATTCAAGTGCTGCGTTACCTGCACCAATGGTGGTAGTTATTTTTTTGCGATAGAGAGGACCATCACATACGGTACAATAGGTAACACCTTTGCCACGAAGTTCTTTTTCTCCAGGAATTCCGAGCTCACGTGGATGAATACCGCTTGCGATAATAACTGTCTTTGTGTGGTAGTTTTTTTCTTTTTTGGAATAATCTTCGGTTTTGACTACAAAATAATTTTCTACCTTTTCGATTCCGGTGACACTGTATCCAATATCAGCAGTAACTCCATATGATTCTGCGTGCTTGTAAAAATTTTGAGCAAGCTCAAAACCGGTAGTGTGAATGATACCTGGCCAATTTTCCACCTCTCCTGAGAGAGCGACTTCGCCACCCACATCCTTGGCGACCATTACAAATTTCAAATTACGTCGAGCTGCATATACAGCGGCTGCACAGCCAGCTGCTGCTGCTCCGATGATTACGAGGTCGAGAAGATTATTGTTATGAGACATACGGTTGGTTTACAGAGCTTTCAACTCATTAATTTTTTGTTTTAAATGTATAATTTGTTCCCGTGCAGTGCGTGTATGTCGAAACACCAGACTCCCAGGACAAATTGCATGAACAGCGCTCTCAACAATTGCTGCGAGTGTATCCTCCTGCACCCCACCATCAAGTTCGGTGTAGAGATCAGGATATTTTTTTCTACACTGAGCTATTTTTTCAAGAACTTCTGGAATCAATGTTTGGCCTTGAAATCCGGGCTTGACTCCCATAAAAAGTACTCCATCAATGTGTGTGTGTACCGTTTCGATTACCTCTAGTTTGGTTTCGGGATTAAGAGCAATGAATACTTCTCGACCAAACGTGCGTGCGTGCTCGATCGCATCTGAGAGATTTGTTACTGATTCTACATGGATAATTAAACGAGTTATCGAAGGAATGTCTTTCCATAGGGCAATAGTCTCGAGTGGATGGAGATCCATGAGATGGAGTTCAAATGTGTACCCTTCTATAGACGCAATAATTGCAGGATCGGACCATGTAAGTGTGGGTACAAATTGCCCGTCTGCAATATCAAGCTGGAGGTGTGTAACCATGTGATCAAGTGAGTCGAGTTGGGAGAGAAATTCTTCTTTGGATTTCACGAGCAGTGAGGGAATGATATGCATAGTAGGATGTGGTGCTATGTAGAGTGTTCGAATTCTGTAATTTGTGCAATTCTTCGTGCGTGGCGTGTGGTGTCACTAAATGGTGTCTCGAGCCAACGCTTCACAATTGCCATGGCGAAATCTTCAGAAAGATGATCAGCGGCGAGACAGAGAATATTGGTATTATCATCATTCATCATAGATTCTGCGCTTGCAATGTTGTATCCAATTCCTGCCCGAATACCAGGTACTTTATTTGCAGCAATACAGACTCCAATTCCATTGCGACAAATTACAATTCCACGGGAGTTTTCGTGTGAGACTTTTTTTGCAAGAGGAAAAGTGTATTCAGGATAGTCATCAGTCTCAACATGCTCCTGAGGACCCATGTCTTCAATTTTTCGGTGCAGCTCGTTTTCCACAAATCGAATAAGGCGTTTTTTGAGCGCATAGCCACCGTGATCACTTGCAATATAGAGATTTCCTGTATACATAGAAAAAAGTTCAAAACGTAAAATTCAAATCCCAAAACTGAATAGGGAGTTTGGTTGAAAGTCCAAAGATATGGTTTTTTGTATGTACTTTATGACTTTCGAATTACTGTCAAAAGTATACTGTGTTTACTGTAGTTGGTAAAGAGAAGACGTAAAAGTTGACATATAGAAATAGTGGGGTTATATTAAAAATAATAGTCGCTCTTTGTACCTATTTCTTTACTTTTAACCCATTTCATATGAAAGTTAAAGAATTAATGGAGCAACATACAGCATCAGTCACTCCAGAGAGTACCTATGAGGAGGCAGCTCGAATATTGTATTCGAATGATGTGAGTGGGGTACCGGTAATTGATAGTCAGGAAAAAGTCGTGGGATTTGTTTCAGAAAAAGACATCGTGCGAATATTGTATCCATGGTATCGGAGTTTTTATGAGAGTCCGGAGAGTTATACGGATATGGAAGCACGAGAGTCAAAAGCCGGGGAGATTAGAAATACCAAGGTCGAAGTGTTTATGAAGAGAAATATCTTGACAGTGTCTCCTGAGGATCAGATTATGAAAGCGTGCTCAGTGATGCTTGCTCATGATATCAATCGCTTGCCAGTGGTAGAAAGTGGAAAAGTTGTAGGAATGGTAAGTCGTCATAGTATCTATAAGGTTATTTTGAAAAAAAATTTTGGACTGTAGTAATATTTTTTATATCTATAAAATTCTAAAACCCCTCTTGACAAGAGGGGTTTTAGATGTTATTCTGATTCGCTGACTTCCGTGGTAGAGAGGTCGGTAATCCGTAACAGGAGGAAGTGTAGTGGGGGTATCGGTAAAGATCGAAGGATGTGTGGGCAGGAATCACAAGTACGTGAGCGATAACCAGCGCATGTTCGCAGCCCTTTTTGAAAGGGCTGGATACACGGGTGTAAATTTCACAGCAACCTTCTCTCAGCAGGTGAGCGCTCGTGGAGGTGGGAGCCAGGGATGGGCTGGGGTTCGCATCAAGAAGTCCCCAGGTGCACGTGGTCGCAGGATTCTCATCACCACTCAGGTGGCGGGAAATGACAGTAGATATGAATTCTACGTAAAGACACCAGAGGGTGTCGAGACGTCAGAGTTCATCGAAGAGCTCGAGAAAGCTCAGAAGTCTCTCGTGCGAGAAGAGAAAGAGCCTCGTGCACACGAAGCCATCGAGAAGATCATCAAGGACTTCGAGGGTTGCGAGGAGTGTTTTACAGCATTCCAACTCCTTCCCGAAGCTCTCTCGGAGGTCGACTCTGGTGAGTATCGGGTGAGACGATCGGTGTTCGAACTTCTCGATGACGAGCAATCTGAACTGCTCGTGAAGACCTGTCGAGAGATCGGTGTGCTGAGTCCGGTCATCGGAAAAGGTGTCGATCGTAATCCTGTCTACTGCTACAACAAGAAGCTGTACCAGAAGGTGGTCGACGAGCTCACCGACCGCAGGTATCTGATGATACCTGCGCCAGCTGATAACTCTCGAGCGCACGTGTCTTCGGATCTCATGGATGCCGAAGAACTGGTTCGAGATGCGGAACTTCGTCTCGAGAAGGTGGATGCAGAGTGGAGGGAGATCGAGAAGCGCATTCGTGCGCGCACCGAGAAGATCGAGAACGGGGAAAAAGATCTCTCAGGAAGGGCTGAGTTCCTGGAGTACCAGAAGGAAGTGGTCGTGGAGCTGGACACGAAAGTGTCTCAGATTCAAGATCAGATCCGGAAGCTGTCAGCAGAGCTTCATGAGGCAATTTCTGAACAGAGCAAACAAGAAGAGTTCGTTCAGAAACTGTCAGAAGAGCTCTGCAAAAACAAGGTTGCCTATGAAGAGATGGTGAAAGAGCAGAGTGACGACGTTCATCTCGAGGCTCTCACGGTTAAAAACCTTGAGAGGTGTAAGAGTGATGTCGAATTCGCCAAGAGCCAGCTCGAAGAGTTGAGGCATCGGCCAGTACGCGAGGCGTTCACACTGGTTACCGAGAAGAAGCTGACGCACGAACAGCTTCAGGAACTCATTCATCAGCTCGAGCAGCAGCTCAAGTGAGTGTGTTCTGAAAAAAGGTGACACGGCAATGTAAAGACTACTGGTCGAAAGTTTTATATCGGCAAAGTGTCTTGTACTAAGGGGGGCGGGGAGTAGTGTGCGCTACTCCCTACCCAATCAAAAGAACATCACAAACGTGGTGTCTTTTTGTTTTTGACTTTTTACCTGTTTTTCTGTACAATTGTTCATACAATTACACAAACGCATTTCCTGCTATCAACAGGAATTTTCGAAAGAAAGCGTTAGAGGAAGAGTCCTGTATTCAAAAAGGATGTAGACCCTCTCGGGCGAGCCTGTAACAGCTCATAATGAAGTTGCCGCTTGGAAGTGAGGTGGTACCACTCGATTTCATCGAGTCCTCACACTAAGGGGTTTTTATTTTTTTACGATGTATGCCATATAATGCCAAAGACCAAGAACTCGAAATACTCAAGCACTGGGACAAAACCGATGCATTTCGAAAATCAATAGAAAATCGTCCACTTGATACACAGTATGTTTTTTATGATGGACCTCCTTTTGCCACAGGCCTACCTCATTACGGACATATTGTGGCTAGTGTGATGAAGGATGTTGTGCCACGGTATTGGACGATGCGGGGGAGACGGGTAGAGCGTGTATGGGGGTGGGATTGTCATGGGCTACCAATTGAAAATATTGTTGAAAAGGAACTGGGTACCAAGAGCAAAAAAGAAATTGAAGAGATGGGGGTGGTAGAGTTTAATGAACGTTGTCGTTCGAAAGTATTGAGTTATGTCGGTGAGTGGGAAAAAACAATTCGTCGACTCGGTCGGTGGGTAGATATGGAACATGCATATCGCACCATGGATAATGAATACATGGAATCAGTGTGGGCGGTATTCAAACAGCTCTGGGACAAAGATTTGATTTATCATGGGTACAAACCGATGCATATTTGTCCTCGATGTGAGACGACACTATCTCAACAAGAAGTGAGTGAAGGGTATAAAGATATCAAGGATATTTCAGTTACTGCAAAATTTAAAGTAACAAATGCGAAAGAAAAATTAAATATTGATGGTGATGTTTTTGTGTTAGCGTGGACCACGACACCGTGGACATTGCCAGGGAATGTATTATTGGCAGTAAATAAAGAAGTTGAGTATGTTGTGTTTAAAAGATTTACTGGTAATTGGGATCAAAATGGTAAGGCTATCTATGATAAAGTGATTTTAGCTGAGCCTATCTTTAAAAAGATGAAAGAAAATCCTGCCTCAACTGAAGCTGAACCATTTCGTTTACTTTTTGACGTAATACCGCAAGGGAATGAAATAGTAATGGATTATTCTAACGATGTAAAAATATTTAAAGGATCTCAATTGGTTGGATTGGAATACGAACCACTATTCCCATATTTTAGAGAGAGTAAAAATTCGTTCCGAGTAGTTTCGGCCGATTTTGTGACGACTGAAGATGGAACTGGTGTGGTCCATTTGGCACCTGCATTTGGTACGGATGATTACGAAGTGTTCAAAAAAGAAAATGTTCCCTTTATTCAACATGTAAAAATGGATGGAACATTTATCGATAAAGTTACCGACTTTGCAGGAATGCATGTGAAGCCAGCTGGTGACCACATGGCGACAGATGTAGAAATTGTGAAGTGGCTGGCACACAATGGAAAATTATTTTCAAAGAAAAAATATGAACATAGCTATCCTCATTGCTGGCGTTGTGATACTCCCTTGATTAATTATGCGACCAGCAGTTGGTTTGTAAATGTGACGAAAATCAAAGCGAAAGCATTGAAACAGGCGGAAAAAATTAAGTGGTCGCCTGAGCATATTAAGGAAGGAAGATTTGGGAAATGGCTCGAAGGAGCACGAGATTGGTCTATCTCACGACAGCGTTTTTGGGCGACGGTTATCCCAGTGTGGCAGAGTGAAGATGGTGATTCGATATGCGTAGGTTCTATACAAGAATTAGAAGAATTGAGTGGTGTAAAAGTAGATGATTTACACAAACATATTGTCGACACAATCACATTTGAAAAAAACGGAAAGACCTATACGCGTGTACCAGATGTACTCGATACGTGGTTTGATTCTGGTTCCATGCCATACGCCGAGGTGCATTACCCATTTGAACATAAAGAAAAATTTGAAGCAAGTTTTCCTGCAGAATTTATTGCCGAAGGTCAGGATCAGACGCGTGCATGGTTTTACTATTTGCATGTACTTGCGGTCGCATTATTTGAAAAACCAGCATATAAGAATGTAATTGTAAATGGAATTGTGCTTGCGGAAGATGGGAAAAAAATGAGCAAAAAATTGCAGAATTATCCAGACCCGAATCTTCTGCTTGAAAAATATGGAGCAGACGCTCTTCGTTATTATTTGCTCACATCTCCGGTCATGACAGCAGAGAATCTCAATTTTTCTGAAGCAGGTGTGCGAGAAATGTATAACAAACTTATAAATACGTTGTGGAATGTGTGTGAGTTTTACGAACTTTTCGCGGATAAAAAAGTAAAAAGTACAAACGAAAAAGTAAAAAGAGAACACATACTCGACACGTGGATACTAACCAAGCTAAATCTTCTTGTTAAAGAAGTTACCGAGGGGATGGAGGCATATACATTGACTGAAGCGAGTCGACCGATTGTGGAATTTGTGACTGAATTATCGCAGTGGTATGTGCGACGAAGCCGTGATCGGTTCAAGGGTGAGGATGAGGGTGATAAAGAAGCGGCACTCAGCACACTTCGTACGGTTTTGCTAACTCTCTCAAAAGTGATGGCTCCATATACTCCATTTATTGCAGAAACGCTGTATCAAAAAGTTGGGGGAGCAATGGAAAGTGTGCACCTCGAAGATTTTCCTGTGTATACTAAGAAAGATGTTGATGAGAGTGTCTTAAAAGAAATGGAGCATGTTCGAACAGTGGTCGAAATGGGACTCTCACTTCGAGCACACGCAGGGATGAAAGTGAGACAGATATTGTCGACAGTGTATTTCCATGGAGTTACACTTTCAGACGCAGCAAAAGAAATTGTGGCAGATGAAATGAATGTAAAATCTGTGGTAAATAAGATTCCTCAGGCGACTGAATTTGTTCTCATAAAAGAAGATGGGGAAGTGTGTGTAGGCTTGGATACCGAAATGACTGTGGAATTGAAGATCGAAGGAGACGTACGAGAAGAAATACGAAATATTAATCAGATGAGAAAAGAAAAGGGATATTCAATTGAAGATAAGGGTAAGATTATATACAACAAAGATGATGAACGGCTACGTACCATTTATGAGAATCCACAGTATAGAGAAGAAATTATGAGAATGACTGGTACAACAGTGATTACCGGTGTAGCGAAAAATGAAATTGAAAATGGTAGTGTGGAAGTAACAAAAGAATAACATCACAATATTATGAAATACATTGTTCAAACCAATATCGAAGAATTAACATCTTGTAACGTTGTGCTGTTTCCAGTATTTGAAGATCAAAAAATAGAATCTGAACTGAAGACGCTAGGATCACTCGGACACTATCGAGAAAAAATAATGAACACCATAAAACTAGAGGAGTTCAAAGGAAAAAAGATGGAACGTCTTCTAGTGTATACTGAACATGAGCAGTGTCCACGTATCATGCTTGTCGGGCTTGGAAAAGAAAAAGAATATTCAGTGAAAAAATTTCGTGAATGCGTAGGAGCTGCGTGTGTACAAGCTCAGAATAAAAAATGGACACACCTCTCTGTCGTGCTTACTGCGGCATTACGAAAGAAAGAAGCGTTGACTGAGCTAGCTTCTCTTGTCGTTCGAATTACAAAAATCTCTACCTATGCTTATGATGAGCATAAGAGTGATGTGGATGCACGAGTAATACCGCTCGAATCAGTAGAATTTGTAGGAAAATTCACTGCTACGGAGAAGAAAAATTTAGAAAAAGGTATCGAGCATGGTGACCATGTTGCCGAGGGTGTCAACTTTGCACGTCAGCTAGGAAACACTCCTCCAAGTCACATGAATCCAGAATATCTAGGCAGGGAAGCTCTTGCTCTTGCACGAAAGAATCCATCACTCAAGGTGTCGGTACTGTCAGAAAAAGAAATTGCAAAACTCGGCATGGGTTGTCTACTTGGAGTTGGGCAGGGTTCAAAACATGAGCCAAAATTTATCATCATTGAATACTGGGGGGCTCCAAAAAAACAAAAACCAAGTGTGATTGTGGGAAAAGGAATCACTTTTGATTCTGGTGGATTATCACTGAAGCCAGGGGCGTATATGATGGATATGAAATACGATATGCTTGGAGCAGCAGCTGTATTTGGTGCGATCAAAGCAGTGGCAGATCTGAAATTGAAGAAAAATGTTATTGCATTGGTGCCTTCGGCAGAAAATATGCCAAGTGGTACGGCGTTTCGTCCCGACGATATTCTCACTGCGATGAATGGAAAAACAGTAGAAATTAAAAATACTGATGCTGAAGGAAGACTGGTGCTCGCCGATGCATTGGTATATGCAAAAAAATATGAACCACTCGAAGTGATCGATCTCGCTACACTCACCGGAGCGTGTATGGCAGCACTGGGTACCGAACGATCGGGGATATTTTCTCCGATAGACAAACTATCCGATGAGGTGGTACAAGCAGGTGAATCAGTAGGAGAGGGGTTGTGGAGATTGCCACTCGGAGAAGAGTACAGTGAGGCAATGAAAAGTGAGGTGGCAGATATCAAAAATCTTGGTGGAGTAGGTGGTGACCCATATGGCGGAGCGAGTACTGCAGCTGCATTCCTCCAATTTTTTACCGAGTATCCATGGGCACATATCGATCTCGCGAGTGCGATACTCATGTCAAAATCAAAACCCTGGCTCCGACCAGGTGCGAATGGATTTGGGGTAGAGACACTCGTCGCATATTTGTCGAAGTAGGAATTTTATATGATCGCTCATCTTCAAGGAACCGTCGTCGGTTCTACGAAACAGTCACTAATCATTGCTACTGTATCTGGCGTAGGATATGAGGTAATACTTCCTGTCCATGCACTGATCCGATTCAGTGTGGGAGATACACTTTCTCTGTTTACTTATCAGAAAATCAGTGAACAAAGTCATGAATTATTCGGGTTTCAGTCTATGGCAGAACGTGAGTTTTTTATGTTACTCATGACGGTGTCTGGAATTGGACCAAAGAGTGCGATGAACATTATGTCACTAGGGCAAATTGATGATATCAGAAATGCGATTGCACGAGGAGATTCACAGTATCTGACCACGATCCAAGGTATGGGGAAGAAAACAGCTGAACGATTGGTAGTGGAATTGAAACATAAGATTGGTGGCGAGACAAAGAATTCAAAAGGGGTACCTATGGGAGAAGGAGTATTGGAAGATGTGGTGGAGGGGTTGATCGCAATGGGATATGGGAAAGATGAAGCACGTGGTATGGTGAAAGATGTTGATGGATCGGGAAAAAATGCGAGCCAGATTTTGAAAGAAGTATTGTCGAAAAAGTATTAGTTAGCTAGCTCGATGAATCACAAAACCACCTGATGAGGGTGGTTTTGTGATTAAGTTTTATATCAGTATTAAATTTTTATTTTGTTAGTCGTAGTTTGTCTAGTTAAGATTCCGATTTTTTTTCAGATGTCTCTTCCGAATCAGGTTTTATCAATCTAATTCGTTTAATTTCTTCAGCTACATCTTGGAAGCCTAGTTTTTCTGCAGCTTCTAGTGTGCTCTCATAGGTAATGCCCATCACAGATAGAACTTGAGTGACACCCGGAATTTTAAGCTCGGCTTTTTTAAGAAAAGAATTATCGCCGGTAATGTGGTTCGAGAGTAATTCATCGGTCAACAATTTTTCTTCTTTTTGAGAGGAAGACATCTGTCTGATAATAGCTTCAACAGGGAGAATAACACGTTCATAAATACGTTCGGACTCTAATTTCTTTTTGTTTGAAAAAGAAATTTGTTTATTTCGTTTATTAAATTCTACACGGATACGGCGTGCAAGCATTTCAGTAACCGCCTCATTCATCCCCCAAAAATTAATTTCATGCATAACGCCCTCCTGTGCTAGGTTAGTTTGATTTGATCCTTCATTATCAACTTCAGTTTCAAGTTTTGTATAAGCACAGCAATGGGAAAGTTCGTGCGCCACCACAAAAGCAAACTCGCTATAAGATTGAAACTGATCATGATTAATATAGACATTACTATATTCGGCATATGCCTTCGGTATTCCATCAAGTTCCTCATATGCGGTAAAGCTTGTCTCATATGCTTCGTTATCTAAGAGGTGGATATCATCTGACGTAATTGCAAATGAGTCAGCAAATTTTTTTAGCCTAAGATCAAGAAGGCTTTGATTCATGGCGTCTATTAAATCTTTACAGATCTTTTTTTCAATATTATCTTTCCTTAGTTCTTGAACATTATAATGTTCCATCTTTGATTTATGGTAGTCTGTCTTTGTTGCAAGTTTTATTTCATGCTCAAGCTCTTTTTTCTTTTTTGCTTCAATTTCATTCAGAAAAGAAATGTCGATATTTCTTCTACCGTCCATATAATCTAATGTCAAAATAAATATCATTATCCTTCATCTTCTTCTTTTCCTGCTGCAAGCACTGCAAGACTTGCTACAGTATCTTTTTCTTGTTTGAATCGCATGATACGTACACCTTGTGTAGCTCGTCCGAGTGTAGAAATCGACTTGATAGGTGTTCTAATTACTTGTCCTTTGACCGAGATAATCATGAGGTCTTGGTTTTCGGTATTATTGATGACACGTGCAGTAATGATGTGTCCTGTTTTTGCAGTAACATCCATAGTCTTGATACCACTACCACCACGACCCTGTACCTTGTATTCAGTGAGCATGGTACGTTTTCCGAGACCGTTTTCCGAGACGACAAGAAGTTCGAGTACTTTTTTCTTTACGAGATCAGATGAGACTACGTCCATTCCGACCACGAGATCGTTCGATCTGAGCTTGATTGCGCGCACACCGCTTGCGGTGCGACCCATCGCACGCACTTCTTTTTCTTGGAATCGAATTGCTTGTCCGCCCGAAGTAACGATAATAATGTCATTATTTCCGCTTGAAGGACGAACCCATTCGAGCATATCATCTTCTTTGAGCTTGAGTGCGATGAGCCCTGATCGTCGTACGTTTTTGAAATCATCAAGTTTGGTCTTCTTGATTGTTCCTTTATTAGTCAACATGACCAAGTATTCATATTTGGTCATATCATCCATCGAGAGAATCGTCGACATTTTTTCATTAGGTGCAAGCTGGAGGAAATTTACCAATGCTTGTCCTTTTGCCGTACGACTACCTTGAGGAATATCATACGCACGAAGCTGGAATACACGTCCACGAGTGGTGAAGAAAAGGATATTATCGTGTGTATTGGTGGTAATGATTTGATCTACCACATCTTCTTCTTTGGTAGTAAGACCAATTACTCCTTTACCTCCTCTGATTTGCTGCTTGAATGTGTCGGGAGGAAGGCGTTTGATATATCCATCTGCCGTGGTAATGATCAGAGTAGGTTCATTTGGTACCAAATCTTCAATTGAAAATTCTTTGACTCCGTGTGCGATGATCTTGGTGCGTCGATCATCTGCAAATCGTTCGCGAAGTTCGGCAACTTCTGATTTTACAATACCAAGAATTTTCTTTTGACTCTTCAAGATTGATTCAAATTCGGCAATCATCTTTTTCTTTTCTGCCAACTCATCTTCGATTTTTTGTTTTTCCAGATTTGCAAGTTGTTGCAAGCGCATTTCGAGGATTGCAACAGTCTGTCGATCCGTAAAATCGAATTTTTTCATCAAGTTTATTTTCGCTTCTTCCTTATCCTTTGATTTTCGGATAGTCGCGATAATTAGATCAATTTTATCCAGTGCTTTTTTCAATCCTTCGAGAATGTGTGCACGGTCGAGCGCTTTTGCAAGATCGAATTCAGTGCGTCGACGAATTACCACTTCTCGATGTTTGATATATTCTTCCAATACAGTTTTCAGATTGAGTACACGAGGCTGGATACCATCCACGAGTGCAAGCATATTTACATGGAAGGTGGTCTGCAATTCGGTCATCTTGAAGAGTTGATTCAATACTTTTTTTGGATATGAATCTTTTTTGAGTTCGATCACGATTCGAACACCATCTTTATTTGACTCATCACGAAGATCTCGGATACCATCCAATTTCTTTTCTTGTACCAGCGTTGCGATTTTTTCGATCAATGTAGCTTTGTTTACCTGATATGGAACTTCACTTACGATAATATTAAATTTGTCGCCCGCAAGTTCCTGAATATCTGTTTTTGCACGCATCACAATACCTCCACGACCGGTGGCATATGCTGCAAGAATATCATTTTTACTATAGATAATGCCGCCTGTTGGGAAATCTGGTCCTTTGATAAATTGAACCAAATCTTCGATTGAAGCGGTAGGGTTTTCGATTAGGTGAGTAATACCATCACACAATTCTCCAAGATTGTGTGGGGGAATATTGGTGGCCATACCGACCGCAATACCCATACTTCCATTTAATAAGAGGTTGGGGAGTTTGCTTGGAAGTACACGAGGTTCTTTGTGACTACCGTCGTACGTGGGAGTGAAATCTACGGTATTTTTTTCAATATCATAGAGCATTTCTTCTGCAAGAGCTTGGAGCTTTACCTCGGTGTAACGCATCGCAGCTGCTCCATCCCCATCCATCGATCCGAAGTTTCCTTGACCGTGTACTAGCATTTTTCGCATGTTGAAATCCTGTGCCATGCGTACCAATGAATCATAAATCGCAGAATCTCCGTGTGGATGGTATTTTGCCATCACTTCTCCGACTACGTGTGCAGATTTTTTGAATTTTGAAGAATGTTTCAATCCGATACCCCACATGGCATAGAGAATACGACGATGAACTGGTTTGAATCCATCACGAACATCGGGGAGTGCGCGAGATACAATCACACTCATGGCATAGTCGAGGTATGATGTCTTCATTTCATCGACCAGATTGATTGGTTCTATTTTTCCGTCAGTGAGACTTGGTTGTACAGGGGTAAGTTTTTTTTCTTCGGACATAGAGTTACATTAAGGTGTGCTGGATGTTGTTGTTGAAATTGTTGAATCGTATTGTGTGTGTGCAGTGCTCGAGGTGGTCGTAGTATCGGGAGTGCTCGAGGTACTCGAGGCGGTGAGCAGTGGTGTGAGCACTTCTGCTACCATTGCCTTCAATTCAGTGGGAGTAGTGAGATTTTCTCTGAGTCCATTCTCAAGCGTACTAAATGTGGAAATGAGGTTTGACAGGTTGTTGTCCTCAGAGGTTTTGAATGCATTCATGGGATTGATAGTCGAACGGTGAGTACGTATGAGATCTGAGACGTAGATGAGCCAGAAACCGAGAATGAGTGTACTACAGATGGTGACTCCGAGTAGTAACCATCGTTTGGTATGGTTCGATGAAGTGTATACAGGATGCACGCGCGACGATGATGGTGACGCTCGTTTCAGTCGGGAGGCAGATACCGACTGCTCACTCGAACGTTGCATTTCTTCTGCGATGAGCGAGGGAATTTGTGCAATTGCATCTTTGAGATTGTGGGATTTTTTGGAATCCATACGGTAGAGTACTGATAGACAGAGGTCTCGTCAGTGACGTGGGTCGAGATTATTCTTTACCTAGTAAAATTACTCGAGTTTCTTCTTCTGGAAGATCTTTTTTCTTGATAATTACCTTTTTTTCTTCACTTGGTACTTGGTGTCCGAGACTTCGGATAAATGCGTCAGGACTCACTGCATCAGGATCATTATCTGATTTGAATGCGATAGGGATAATGATTCTAGGTTCGAGACTATTGATGGCTTTGGTAGCAGCCTCTGTGTCGAATGCGCGTGTATTGCCCACTGGAATAAAGACAATGTCAATATGAGAAAGAACCTCTAGCTGTGCTGACGTAAGTGATTCTTTGATGAGTCCGAGATGTGCCATACTTACCCCCTCGATATCCACTCGAAACATAATTGAATCCTCGGTATGCCCCGGAATACCTGTCACGAGAACTCCTTTTGAATCAATTTCACCAGGAGTGTCAAGAATAAAAGGGTTACCAGAAAGCGTGAGTGAATTGTCACTGCCACGAGTAAAGAGTGCCACGTCAGCAGTAAGACTGCGTGGAGCAGAGCCGGTGGTGGGTTTATAGGGGTCTATCAGTACCACTACATCATTCTCAAGGTGTTTGGTTTGAAGTCTGATTGCGGTTCCGCCAAGCCAGGAAATGTGCATAGAACAAGGATATTAATCGTTACAAATATGGGGAAAGTATAGCTGGTTTATATAGGGAAAGCAAGAGCCTTGAAAAGGACTAAAATGCCTCAAATGAAGAAAAAATTCAACAGTGGCTACATAGTTGCAATAGTTTAGTCTTTTTAGCCCTTTGTGGTCTTTACAAATTCAAAACTCTATGCTACACTCAGCCTACTTTATTTAACCTATCAAGTGATAGGACTCGGATATTCCGGGTTAAGCTATAGTAATATATGGCAACAAAAGCAGCTACTCAAAGTTTTGAGGAATTGTTGAAAGATTATTTTGCCCAGATTCCACAAGTGGGAGATTTGGTCAAAGGACATGTCATCTCGATTGATCGAGGTGAGGTGCGCGTAGACATCAATGGTATTATCATCGGTGTGGTTCGCGGAGACGAATTATTTGGTGAATCAAAAGAATTTGCACATATTAAAGTGGGTGACGAGGTCGAAGCAACCGTGATCGAAGACGAGAATGAAAATGGTGAAATGGAACTCTCGTTTCGAGTTGCAGGTAATCGTCTCGTGTGGGAACGCATGGCAAAATATGTGAAAGAAGGTACGATTATTAAGGCGAAGATTATTCAGGCAAATAAAGGTGGTCTCATGCTTCAAGCAGATGCATTGACCGGATTTATGCCTGTATCTCAGCTCAACCCAGACAACTATCCTCGGGTACAGGGTGGAGACAAGAATCGTATTCTCGAACATTTGAAAAAATTTGTTGGTAATACAATTAAAGTTAAAGTTCTTGATGCAAATCAGGATGATGAAAAACTTATCTTCTCAGAAAAAGAAGTGTGGGAAGAAGAGCAGAAGAATATTCTTGATTCGTACAAAGTAGGTGATAAGATCGATGGTGAAGTGTCTGCACTCACTCCATTTGGAGCCTTTGTCAAATTCGGTGAAGGACTTGAAGGATTGGTACACATTTCAGAAATCGTCTGGCAACGCATTGACCATCCGAAAGATGTACTCAAAGTAGGAGACAAGGTGCATGCACAGATTATCGATCTCAATAAGTCAAAAATCTACCTCTCGCTCAAGCGCCTCGTAGACGATCCATGGAAATCAGTGAAAGAAAAATATAAGATCGGACAGGTGGTATCAGGTGAGGTTCATAAGGTAGAATCATTTGGTCTCATGGTAAAACTCGACCAAGAAATTCACGGTCTTGCACATATCTCAGATTTATCTGAAAAACGTGTTGCAGATCCGAAAACTCTGTTGTCGAAGTTTGAAATCGGTAAATCATACAACTTCGAAATCATCTCGATCGAGCCTGCTGAGCACCGTCTCGGACTCCGGCTTGAAGGGGTGAAGAAGCGAGAATCAAAACCAGAAGAAAAGAAAGAAGAAGTAAAGAGCGAGGAAGCTACGGCATAAGTCATAAAAGACCCTGTACCAGAACGGTACGGGTTTTTTATTTTATCATTGACAAACCCTTCATTTCTCCTTATACTCACTCTATTGTATTCAATTAAGATGTTAGCTCTGATATGAAGCAACTATTCAAGAATTTTTTTATTGTCTGCGTGACATTGTTTGTAATTGCATCACTTGTATCCATGGTGAATTTTTCAGGAGTACAGCCAGAAAGTGCACCTATTTCTCGCTTGGTTGCGGAGATTAAGGCAGATGCCGTAAAGACAGTCGAAGTTCGTGGTGATACATTGGTAGTGTCTCTCAAAGATGAGAATGCAAAACCACTCGAGGTGAAGCGAGAATTAGGTACATCGTTTGGTGAACTTATGACTTCGTACGGTGTGACTCCTGATGAGTTAAATAAAATTTCAGTCGAAGTAAAAGAAGAATCTGGATGGAGATTTTGGGTCAGTATCATTGCTCCATGGATCATTCCATTAGTTCTTTTTGTGGTACTTATTTTCTTTTTCACGAGACAGGTACAGGGTGCTAATAGTCGAGCAATGGGATTCGGAGAAAGTCGTGCAAAAGAAGCAAAACCGGATGAACGTTCACGAAAAACATTTGCCGATGTAGCGGGTGCAAAAGAAGCAAAAGAAGAATTGTTGGAAGTGGTAGATTTTCTCAAAGATCCAAAAAAGTTTACTGATATGGGGGCAAAAATTCCTCGTGGTGTCTTGCTTATGGGTTCGCCGGGTACAGGAAAAACATTGCTTGCAAAAGCAGTGGCAGGTGAAGCAGGGGTGCCATTCTTCCATATTTCAGGTTCAGAATTCGTAGAAATGTTCGTAGGTGTAGGTGCTTCTCGGGTGCGTGATTTATTTAATAAGGCAAAAAAAGCAGCTCCAGCAATCGTGTTTATTGACGAAATCGATGCTGTGGGACGTAAGCGTGGAGCGGGTCTTGGTGGAAGTCATGATGAGCGAGAGCAGACACTCAATCAGATCCTGGTAGAAATGGATGGATTCGAACCAAACATGGGAGTAATCGTTATGGCAGCAACCAATCGTCCAGACGTACTTGATCCTGCATTGCAAAGACCGGGTCGATTTGATCGCAGGGTGGTAATCGATTTACCAGATATTAGTGATCGAGAAGAAATTCTCGGTGTGCATGCAAAGAATAAGAAACTCGCTCCTGAAGTATCTCTGAAAAAACTTGCAGAACGCACTCCAGGATTTTCGGGTGCTGATTTGGAAAATTTATTGAATGAAGCGGCAATTCTTGCGGTGCGACGAGGGAAGATTGTGGTAGACGAGGGTGATATACTCGAAAGTATTGAAAAAGTAATTTTGGGTCCAGAGAAAAAGTCTCGTTTAATGACTCTAAAAGATCGTGAGATGACCGCGTATCACGAAGCAGGACACGCAATTGTGGGGCATTTCCTCCCTAATTGTGACACTGTACGAAAGGTATCAATTATTGGTCGAGGAATGGCAGGGGGCTACACACTGAGTATGCCTGAGACAGATGTACGATACCGTACGCGTGCACGATTCAAGGATGAGTTAGCTATGATTCTCGGGGGGTATGTGACAGAGCGTATGATCTATGGTGATGACCAGCTCTCGACTGGTCCATCAAGTGATATCAAGAAGGCTACACAATTGGCAAAATCAATGGTAATTCGATATGGAATGAGTGATAAATTAGGGCCACGCCAATATGGTGAAAACGAGGAACTTATTTTCTTGGCACAAGAAATTCATGATAAGAAAAACTATAGTGAAAAGACTGCAGAATTAATTGATAGCGAGATCAATGGTCTTCTTGAAGAAGCGTTAAAACGTGCTGAACAGGTGATTACTGAGCGTCGTCAAGAAATGGACAAGCTCGTCAAAGTCTTGCTTGAGAAAGAGACCGTGGAGCAAGAAGAATTTGTACATATCGTAGGTACATCTACGAAATCATAGTATCGTTTTGACATATCATATATTGAAACACACACGAGGTAACTCGTGTGTGTTTGTGTGTAGACGCATGGTGGTGTGTTTTTTATTTTTTCGTCGACATATGGTATACTTTTGTCAAACTATCTTCTTTAATTTTTTTGTATGCAAGAACCCACGCTTCGTGAAGTGTTTCAGGCTAGTTGGAAATTAACCTGGCGATATAAAGCATTGTGGATATTAGGGTTGTTTGCGTTGTTATTGGGTCAATTGGGAATGTTTGATGTAGTATCAGGGGTTTTCAAAGGAGCTTCAGAAGAGTCATTACTTGGAATTGGCGAGCATATACGCTATGTATTTTCTCCAAGTACGATACAAGAGGTAGGTACGGTACTCAATTATTCTTTTGAATCATGGGGCGCACTTGCGTGGTTATTTGTATTACTATTTGCTATTGGTGCAGGATTGCTCATAGTCGGAGCGATTGCTCAGGGGGGATTGGTACATGCGGCAGCTCTGTCTATGAAACATGGACTGAAATCAATGGAAAAATTTGAAGAATCATGGCATGCAGGTGCTCGTCATGTGTCTGCGATTGTGGTATTGAATATTGTGAGAAAAAGTATTGTGTTTGCACTTTCACTTGTGGTTGCTGCTGCTGCGCTTGCAGCTTCGGTGTACGGAAGCACGCTTTCAATTGTGATTTTTTTATTCGTATTTATTATCTCAATTTTTGCAGGAATGATTGCGTCAATGCTTACGTTTTATACGGTAGGATATCTTGTAGTCGAAGAAAAAGATTTATTTGGATCTCTCAAGCATGCGTGGAAGCTCCTTCGGAATCACTGGGTGGTGTCGTGTGAGGTAGGTCTGGTATTGATCGCATTGAATGTAGTGGTGGTTTTGGCACTTATCGTAGGGATGTATGTACTAGTTGCTCCGAGCTTGGCAATTAATGCATATGGAGCATTGATTGGTGATAGTGGTCTTGCACAAATGGGTACTTCAATTGCACTTGTACTCATGCTCGCATATGCACTGATTATTGGTTCTATATTTACCGTTTTTGTGACCACTGCGTGGACGTATTTGTTTGCAATTATGCATCGATGGGGATTTAGGAGTAGGGTGCATGCATTTTTTGGTAATCTGAAACGATCCTAATACGATGTATGTCTGATTTTCCTACAATTAATGATTTGATGAATTCAGGAACGTCTCAGGACACTTCTTTGGGCTCATCAGAAAAAAAAACTGGATCAGATACAACAGTATTTGCCAAGAAGATGGAGGAAATCAAGAAAAAAGAGCGTGAATTAGAAGCTGCTCGGTTTGCGGCATCTATCGGGATGCCACATATTGATCTCACCAAATTTCCAATTACACAAGAAGCACTTCGCCAAATTACGCGTGAAGATGTGGAGGCCTATGGGGTGGTGTGTTTTTTTGCATCTGGTGAAGAAATACGATTAGGTGCGCTCGATCCGACAAGTAGCAAAGCAGAAGAAATACTCAAAGATATTGAAATGAAAAAACACGCACACGGTGCGCTCTATGTGATTTCTGAAGTAAGTATGAGGCATGTGCTCGAATTATATGAAAAATTGCCCACCATAAAACCAATTACAAAAGATGTAGAGATAACTGCGGATGCACTATCTCGTGTACAAGCATCGGTCAATAATTTTGCATCAGTTGCTGAATTATTAAAAACTGCAACGACGACCAATATGCTTACAATCGTGCTTGGTGCGGCACTCAAAGTAGACACGTCTGATGTACATGTCGAAGCAGAACAAGAAGATATTGTTGTGCGATATCGATTGGATGGTATTTTGCACGATGTGGCACGTGTGGGAAAAGACGCATATCGCAAGCTCTTGTCACGTATCAAATTACTTGCTGCTTTAAAAATTAATATTACGACCAAGCCGCAGGATGGGCGTTTTACCATCAAAAGTCCTGATGGAGATATTGATGTGCGTGTGTCTACAATTCCAACCGTGTTTGGAGAAAGTATTGTGATGCGTCTACTCGTACAAGGTAAAAAAGGAATTACATTGCAGGAATTAGGATTTACCGAAGATGCATTGCAGATTGTGACAGAACAAATTAGTCGTCCGACGGGCATGATTATTACGACAGGTCCTACGGGAAGTGGTAAGTCGACGACGTTGTATGCGATATTACAAATTCTCAATCAGCCAGGCGTAAAAATTATTACCCTTGAAGATCCAGTAGAGTATCGACTGGAGGGAGTCAATCAGAGTCAGATTGATCATAGTAAAGGATACACCTTTGGAACAGGACTTCGTTCGATTCTTCGTCAGGATCCAGATATTGTAATGGTTGGAGAAATTCGAGACGAAGAGACCGTCGGAATTGCGGTACAAGCAGCGCTTACAGGACATCTCATGCTTTCTACGTTGCACACAAATTCAGCCGCAGGAGCGATTTCTCGGTTTCTTTCAATGGGTTCTGCGCCATATCTTCTTGCACCTGCACTTAACTGTGTGATGGGTCAGCGACTCGTGCGTCGAGTGTGTCCGTCGTGCAGAAAAAAAGTTCCATTTTCAGCGCTTGAAACGACAGTTCAGACACGTACCAACAGTATCATTGATCGTATGAATGAGAAGGATAAGCAGGTGGTCTCAGAGGCTGGACAAGAATTTTATGTACATTCTGAACATGGCTGCGAGGCGTGCAATGGTATTGGGTATAAAGGAAGAATTATCATTTGCGAATTGTTTGTAGTAAAAGATGAAATTAAACAAGCAATCACCGAAGGAAGGGTGGGAGAATTGGATATCGAACGTATTGCTCGTGAACACGGAATGAGAACAATGGTAGAAGATGGTGTACTCAAAGCGGCTGCCGGTGTGACCACGCTGGATGAGGTCTTTAGAGTAATTGAGTGATTTTGTTTTTTTTGGTATACTTATCGTGCGAATTACAAATACGTGCGTGTGTAAAATTTTTTACTAGGTATAGTCACACGTCGATAATTCGTATGTACTTATAATTAGTCCTGTCTTGTATGCCTCTTGATTCTGCACCACTTCCTTCTGAACAACCGGTTCGATTTTATAAATTTATTGCACTCACGTTTCTTTTTATTACGCTTGCACTCGTGGGCACAATTATTTTCATGTCCTCAAAACGTGCCACGATTACCATTATTACCAAATCAGAACCGCTTGAAGTGACGGACACTGTAGAGATACGTCCAGGTGATACTGAGGCTGTAATCTCAGGTATGGTTACGACAACAATAATTGAATATGAAAAAGTTTTTTCTCCTGAAGGTAGTAGAACTGAGGATGCGGTTGCAGTAGGTAAGGTGACACTGATCAATGAAACAACAGCTCCGCAGCCTTTGATTGCTACTACACGAGTGTTGTCAGCAGATGGAGTATTGTTTCGTCTCAAAGATGCAGTGACTGTTCCGGCGCAGGGTTCGATTACGGCGTCGGTATATGCGGATGTTCCTGGGGCACGTGGAAATATTGCTACGAGCACCTTCACTATCCCAGGATTAAGTGAAGAGAAACAAAAAGTGATTTATGCGAAGAGTGATAATGAAATGTCTGGTGGGGTACGTACGATTGGAATTGTGGACAACGAAGATGTGGAAAAAGCAGAGAAAACTGCACTCGAAGAAATGAAATTACGAGGTGCAGCTGCACTCGAAAATTTTGCACGTGAAGGAATGGTCGGAATTTTTGATGTAGTACAATACACATTTGAAGATGTTGCAGGTATTGGCACGGAAGTAGACTCCTTTGTAATAAAGGGACGTGCCACAATTGCGGGCGTGTGGTACGACAATAGTCAGGCGCAATCATTTGCTCAGGACATGTTGAATAAGCGGGTCGTCGATAATAGTGAGATATTGTCTTCGGTTGAGCCAGCAGCAAGTGTCTCACTTGAGGGGTATGATCTCGAAACAGGTATTATACAACTGACGATTGCTCATCGCGGACTGGTAAATATTGATGAGAATAGTAGAGAATTAGATAAGAGTTCATTTTTTGGAAAATCAGAAGATGAGGTGAAGCGTTATGTGATGTCACTGAAGCACGTCGAAGGGGTGGAAATGTCGTTCAAACCGCTCTGGAATCGTAGCGTACCTCACGTAGCAAATAATGTAGAAATAATAGTTCGAGAGGTGCAGTAGACTTGACGAAGCGTGAGGAAAGAGCGTATAGTTCTGTATATCTAAAGCGTTTGCACGAGAACCAGCCCAGCTCTCCTAGTCGAGGGCATGGTACCACTCTCGGAGCTTTATACAAATATAAGAAAAGTTTCAGTCACAGACTGGACCGCTATAAGCGGAAAAAACGGGTGGAACCGTCGTGAATATTTCATGTACTCATGACCCCGGCACAGTTCAAGCATTTGCTTGAGGGTGTCGGGTTTTTTGTTTGAGTAAAAGAGCAAAAGGAAGGAGTCAAAAGAGAATATTTAATCTTTTTACGATTACCTTTTTACTTTTTACTTGTGTAGATATGGAAAAAGAACAACTCGAACATATACGTCATTCAGCTGCACATCTGTTAGCAGCGGCAGTCGAAGAATTATATCCGAATGCGAAGCGTACGATTGGTCCTGCAATCGAAGATGGGTTTTATTATGATTTTGATTTTGGAGCAGAAAAAATCAATGATGAGGATTTGAAAAAAATAGAAAAACGAATGGGGGAAATTGTAAAACATTGGAAACAATTTGAGCATCGAGAAGTAACTGTGGATGAGGCAAAAGAATTTTTTAGAGATAATGAATACAAGAAAGAATTGATTGAAGAATTTGCACATGAAGGTGCGGTACTTACGTTTTATACAGTGGGAAAATTTACTGATTTATGTCGTGGTGGACATAGTGAAAATCCATCAAAAGAATTACGAAATTTCACATTGCTTAGTGTAGCGGGAGCATATTGGAGAGGGGATGAGAAAAATAAGATGCTTACTCGAATTTATGGTACAGCATTTCCAACCAAAGAAGAATTAGTGGAATTTTTGCGACTGAGGGAAGAGGCAAAGAAACGAGATCATCGCAAAATTGGCAAAGATCAGGAATTATTTCTTATTGATGATCGAGTGGGTAAAGGGCTCGTGATGTGGCTTCCAAATGGTACGATTATCAGACAAGAGATCGAAAAATTAGCGATTGAAATGGAAGAGAAATACGGATATCAGCGAGTCGTAACTCCGCATATGGCAAAAGAGGAGCTCTACCTCACCTCGGGTCATTTACCGTATTACAAAGAGGGAATGTATCCTGCAATGGTGATGGATGATGGTACATATTATATGAAGGCTATGAATTGTCCGCATCATCATATTATTTATGGATCGAGTCCTCGAAGTTACCGTGAACTTCCGCTACGTCTCGCAGAATATGGTACGTGTTATCGTAATGAGCTCTCAGGAACTCTTGCAGGATTACTCCGTGTACGAGGACTCACGATGAATGATGCACATATTTATTGCACGAAGGAGCAAATCAAGAGTGAGTTCACACGGGTTATGGAGCTCACGATGAATTATTTCAAAATTTTTGGTCTTACGAATTATTGGTTCAGACTTTCAAAATGGAGTCCAGATCATAAGGAAAAATATATTGATCAGCCAGAAAATTGGGAAATGACTGAAGCAGTGCTTCGTAAGGTTCTCACTGATATGAATGTGGCATTTACTGAGGTCGAGGACGAGGCGGCATTCTATGGACCCAAAGTGGATGTGCAATTCAAATCAGTGATCGGGCGAGAAGAGAGTATGTCTACGATTCAGCTTGATTTTCTTGCACGTGAACGATTCCAGCTTCGATATATCGATGAGACAGGAAAGGAAAATGGTGACGTCTTTGTAGTGCATCGTGCGCCACTTTCTACACACGAGCGATTTACCGCGTTTCTAATTGAGCATTATGCAGGTATCTGGCCAGTATGGCTTGCGCCCGTGCAGGTAGCGATAGTGCCGGTATCAGAAAAACATGTGGAAGGCGCAGAATTATTGGCAGATGAATTCAGAAAGGCGGGAATTCGAGTGTCTATAGACAAAGCTGATGAGACGGTGGGAAAGAAAATTAGAAAAACATCTCAGAGTAAAGTTCCCTATGCACTCGTTATTGGAGACAAAGAACTTGAAGGTGGAAAATTGATGGTGCGAGTGAGAGGTCGAGAAGAACAGGTGGAGATGGAAAAGAATGAGTTTGTGGACAAAATTGTACATGAGATTATGTACAGAGGTCAGGTGTAGAGTGTGTATCATTCAAGATGAATAATAAAATCCCCGCTCAAAGAGCGGGGATTTTTGATGGTAATTTTTTAATTACAATTTATTTTTTACGTTTTGTCGAAGCGCGTTTTTTGTGCACCAACTCTGGTGTTAGATATTCCGCTGTCACGCTTTCTTTTGCAGCACTGATTGTTTCTGGGGTTCCTGAGGCTACTACTCGACCACCGTGTTTGCCTCCTCCGGGTCCGAGATCGATAATCCAGTCCGAACATTTGATAATATCGAGATTGTGTTCAATGACGAGAACAGTATTTCCTTTTTCCACCAACTGATTCAAGACGTGTAATAATTTTTTGATATCTTCAAAATGAAGTCCAGTTGACGGTTCGTCCAAAATATAGATGGTTTTACCTGTAGAGCGTCGTGAAAGTTCGGTTGCTAATTTGATTCGTTGAGCCTCACCACCAGAAAGTGTGGTCGCGGGTTGTCCCAGCTGCACATATCCGAGTCCCACGTTTCTCAGGATCTGAAGTTTGTCTGTAATAGGGGTTTTTCCTTGGAAGAATTTGTATGCTTCTTCGACCGTCATTTTCAAAACCTCAGCAATATTTTTTTCTTTATAATGAATTTCGAGTACGTCTCTCGTGTAGCGTGTACCATGACATTCACTACATTCGACAAACACATCATTCAAAAAATGCATAGGAATGGTAGCATATCCTTCTCCACCACATGCTTCACAGCGTCCGTCACCTTTCACATTGAAACTAAACGTTCCAGCTTGATATCCGCGTAGTTTTGATTCAGGGAGTTCAGCATAGAGGTCTCGAATCATGGTGAAAATTCCAGTGTACGTTACGGGGTTACTTCGAGGTGTTCTACCAATCGGTGTTTGATCAATTGCGATTACCTTGTCGATGTTTGATAATCCTTTGATATCTTTATGTTCACCAGGTTCTTCTTTTGCTCGGTAAAACTTTTTTTCAAGTGCACGCCCGAGGATATCCAAAATCAGAGTTGATTTGCCTGATCCTGAAACACCGGTAATACTCACAAACATGCCGAGTGGTATGTCGACATCAATATTCCTCAAATTATTTTCTTTTGCTCCAAGAATAGTTAATTTTTTACCATTTCCTTTGCGTGGTTTTCCTGCTGCTTTAATTTCTTCTTTTCCAGATAAATATCTACCAGTCATGGATGTGTCTGACTTGATTACTTTTTCTGGAGTGCCACTCGCCATTACCTGCCCGCCATATTCTCCTGCACCAGGTCCAATATCGATGAGATAATCTGCAGCCTCCATGATCGCTCTGTCGTGTTCAACAACAATTACCGTGTTTCCAGAGTCGCGGAGTGACATGAGTGTGTTGATCAGTTTTCCATTATCTTTTGGATGCAGACCAATTGAAGGTTCGTCGAGTATGTAAATAAGGCCCGAAAGACCAGCAGAGAGCTGTGTCGAGAGTCGTACGCGTTGGGACTCACCTCCAGAAAGAGTGTTGAGTGATCGATCAAGCGTGAGGTATGCGAGCCCTACCTCGATCAAATGTTCTACGCGTCGTCGGATTTCTGTAGCAATGGGTAATGCAACAGCGCGTCCTTCTGATGAAAGTTTTTTGGCAAGAGGTGAATTGGCAGTTTCGAGTGAGGTGAAAATATCGTATGATTCCTCGAGACTCATCTCAGCAATATCTGCAATTGAATATTCGGCGATTTTGATATGAAGACTATCTTCTTTGAGACGTCGAGTTTTACAGACCGAGCATTGTTTTTCTCGCATGTAGACCTCAATTTCTTTTTTTACATATTCTGATTTTGTCTCAATATATCGCGCGCTCAAATTAGGAATTACCCCTTCGTACGTTGTCTTTTTATCTTTTACAAGATATTCTTGTCCGTCGGTTCCATAGAGAATGGTATCCATCACTGATTGAGGTAATTCTTCTACTGCTCGATCGAGTGAAAAATTGTGTGCATGTGCCACTTCAGTCAATATGTCCATGAGACCCGTATTATTTCCCACCAATCGAGTCCATGGCTGAATCGCACCTTCACGAATGGTGAGTTTTTGATTTGGAATTACTAGCTCAGGATCTACTTCGAGTGTTTTTCCAAGTCCGGTGCATCGGGGACATGCGCCATACGGACTATTGAAGCTAAATGAACGTGGTTCGATATGGGCAAATGAACGATTGCATGATGTGCACACAGGAATTTGTGAAAAAATGAGCTGTTCGTCAGTGTCAGGATTGTGAACAATAGTCGTACCATTCGAGAAATCAAGTGATTTGGTGATATGAGTTGCAAATGATTCTTTCAATAAATTTTTCAGCTCCCCGATCACCACCTCGACATCATAGGTGTAGGATGGATTGAGGGTAAGCGAAGCGATTTGTTTTACTGAGGTTTCAACTCCATTGAGACGGATGGTGTGATATCCTGTCTTCTCTACGCGATGTTTCAATTCTTTTGCAGTGATCGTTCCTCCTTTGATAATAGGAGAAAGGACAAGTGCATGAGGCATTTTTTTTGCAAGAGTACGGATTTTTTCGATAATGGTACCGGCTTTATACGAAGTCACGGGAATATTGCAGGTAGGACACCACTGCGTACCAATGCGTGCAAACAATAATCTGAGATAATCATAAATTTCAGTCGTGGTACCTACGGTAGAGCGAGGATTTTGGGTGGTGTTTCTTTGATTGATTGCAATCGTGGGTGAGAGACCACTGATTTCATCTGCATCAGGCTTGTCTTGCATATCCATGAATTGTCGTGCGTATGCGTTCAAACTTTCTGCATATCTGCGTTGACCCTCTGCATAGATCGTGTCGAAAGCTAGACTGGATTTTCCAGAACCCGAAAGACCGGTGATTACTACCAATTTATTTTTTGGAATTTCGAGTGAAACATTTTTGAGATTATGTACTCGTGCATTGACTATTTTTATGGTTTCTGTGTGTTTCATAGTAAATTAGTTTCCACAAACTTCTGTACCTGCCGGGGCAGATTCAATTCCTGATGTTTTGGTTCCAGAATAATAAATTTTTTGAGATACCTCATCTTCGTCCCCATTATCAATATCGGCAATATTTGATGCATTGATGTTCAAGGTGATACCCTGAATTAATTCATCTTTGGTAAAAAAATGAGGAGCTGGGGCATTACGAAGTATACAGTTTTTCCAATCGTTTGATTCGTTTAAGAGGTCGTACGCTTGATACGTTCTTGTTCCATTTTCTGTCGCTGTTAAAGATCTACCAAGAAAATGTTCTTCTAATCCAAATCCGTCTCCTGATTCATTAAACTCTACTGCAAGTATGAAACCTTTTTTATCACCTTTTTCTGTACAATAATTATTCCATTGCTCAGTAATTTCGGCTGTTGATGCAGTTACTGCGTATACTTGTTTTTGATCGGGGCGCAAATTAGTCGATTTTCCTGGATCTATTGGATATTGAATATTGAGTTGAGAATGATCTCCGTTATTACATACAATATATATTTCTAATTCTTCTGTTGAGCCATTTGCTACCCATGGATAAGTCCATCCTTCTCCAAAAACTGTTCGCACCAGTCCACCCGCTGCAGTTAGTAGTGCGGCTTCAGCACTACTATTGCTGATGGTTCCTCCAATAGTTGCGGGTGTGCATTTGTTTCCACTTCCATCACTATTAAAACACACACTTCCTGTGGGACATGCCATGCCAGTACAGGTGAGTGCTCCTGATCGTTCTACATAATAATCACTCCCACACTCACCTGCTCCAGTAGAGGTGGGCGCTACCCAGTCTGAGGGTTGCAATGTTTTGAGTGCAGTTTCTTTTGCTTCTTTCGTAAGAGATTCTCCTGTTTTCATTGCAGGTTTTTTTGAAATTCGACTATTTGTGATTTCACTGCAATACGAAGCGGCAATTTTTTGCGTGTTGATCATCCAGACATTTGGGGGTTGGAGATTTACGAGATTTGGGTTCACGGTATAGAGAATGGTATATGCTGTGGCAAGTATGACAAGACCGATGATTGATCCATAAATTTTACGCTGTGCAGAGCTGATAGCCTCTGAATTTCCTCCTGAGATTGTCCACTGGACTCCTGCAAAAATAATCATCAATACTGCAATAATGGCAGCTAGACTCAGGCCATATTCATAAATAAATGCGATAAATTGTGCTAATCCAGTGAATTCTTGCTGACCACCAATTGAAATCCCAGTTTTTGCAGTGACCGCAGGGAGACACAAGCCTACTTTTGTGGTTCCGTCTGCCAAGGTTTTTCCATCACACAGATTGCTGGATATATCATCGTTTCGAAATACTTTTTCCCATCCAGGCTCTCCTGGTCGAGGTGTCTCTACCTTAAATAAACTTTTTCGTGCATCGTAACAGTCTTTCTCAATCCAGCAACGCTGGTCGACCTGTGCATGAACGAGAGATGGAGACAGGATCATGATGCTGAGTATGAGAAAGAGGATTTTTTTCATATACTGTTTAGAGTGAGGTGAAGGTTAGGGAAGAGGAGTGTTGAGCATTTCAATAAGTACGGTTTTCCAGTGATCCAGTGAATGTACTCCTTCAATGAATTTTCCGTTTACCATGTAGGTCGGCGTACCACGTACCCCAAGGATAAGTCCATCTTCCAGGTCTTGATCGATTACTTTTGTATAGGTCTGTGCTCGATAGCATTGATCAAAGAGGGCGGCATTTACACCGGATTCCACAGCATACTCGTAAAGCTTCGACTCGTCAAGATTCTTATAGATAAACGCTCGGTCATAAAAATTCCAAAATTTACCCTGAGCATGAGCACACATTCCTGCGTGTGCTGCAGCGCGTGCATTCGGGTGAATGCTTTGAATGGGGTAATTTTTGAATACAATGCGCACCGCATCGCCAAAGGTGTCGCTAAGTTCTTTCATGACAGGGAAGCTTGCTTGGCAGTAGGGACATTCAAAATCGATAAACATGACAATCGTTACTTTTGCCTGTGAGGTACCTTGTACCGGGTTATCTTTTCGGACAAAAGTCTCCCAATCTGAACGATCTGGCGGGGCATTGGCATCTCTGCGAGCTTGGGTAAACGATTCTTCGAGATTCTGGACAATAGATCCCACGGCTTCCGATGATCCGTATTTTAATTGCCATGTATAGTAGATAAAATAATAGATCACCGTGAGAATGAACAGTACAATCGGTATGAGTATGATCGCACCGATGATTTTCAATGAAGATTTTTGCATAGGGATATGTACCAAATATGCGCGTATTGTAGCATTTTTTTATCAATATCACAATGTATATTGTTTTATCTACTACCTTGACAGTAGTTTCTATGTTTGGTACACTCTCATTCGTTTTACGAGTGAGCGACGTTATTTACGATTTTGTCAGTTTCTGATATACTCAATTCATGAATTTGATTTATATGCTTTCGACTATTATAACTATAGTGCAATTAGTAATCGGAGTTTTATTGATGGTAGCAATCCTCCTACAGCAGAAAAGTGCAGGGATTGGTGCTGCGTTTGGTGGAGCGAGTGGCGTCTATACGTCTCGACGAGGTATTGATCGCGTACTCTACAACATCACGATTGCTCTCTCTATTTTGTTTTTCGCACTTGCGTTGGTGAATTTGATCCTCGCTTAAATTACGTTTTTTAACTCTCTATAGCTGTGCCTTTTTTGAAAAAACACACAGCAGTCTCTGGGAGTGGAAAGAAAAAACAACGATCTGCACATGACGTGGCGTTGCTTTCACGTCTTTCCCGTCGGAAATTTCCGACTCCTCGACAGCTGTCACAAATTAGTGCGGTTCTTTCGTTTAAAGAACGAATAGTCTTTTGGGTAGCCATGGTTGTATTTGTGTTTTCTCTCGGATCTATTGCTGTAGTGGTGGCAGATACCTATCGAGTATCAGTTCCAAAGGTTGCAGGAATATATCGTGAAGGAGTTATTGGTTCGCCACAGTCTCTCAATCCACTTTTTTCAACATTAAATGAGGTGGATCAGGACATTGTTTCACTGGTCTATTCTGGTTTGCTGAGATATGATTCTGCTCGCCGTCTCGTACCGGATCTGGCGGTAAAATATGATGTCTCTCCTGATGCAAAGACATATACATTTGAATTAAAACAGAATGTGGTGTGGCATGATGGAGAACCTTTTACTGCTGCAGATGTGGTACACACGTTTGAATTGATTCAGGATACAGGTGTTGGCAGTCCGTTGTATGTGTCATTTCAAAAAGTTTCGGTCTCTGCGCCGAGTGAATATACCGTGGTTTTTGTACTTGAAGAGCCGTTCACTGGATTTTTGCCTAGTTTGACTCTCGGTATTATCCCAAAACATGTCTGGGGCTCACTTCCGTCGTCTCAGATTAGATTGGCACAACGCAATCTCCAGCCAATTGGTACCGGACCATTTCAATTCAAACGATTAGTAAAAAGTCCTGAGGGATTTGTGGAATCTGTCGAACTTGCTCGGTTTTCTGATTTTTATCGAAACCCTCCATATCTCAAAGAAATTATTTTTCAGTTTTTCGGAGATTATGATGGTCCGACAGGGGTAGTTTCTGCGCTTCGTGAAGGCAAGATTGATGGTATTTCTTTTGTGCCATATGAATATCGCGAACGAGTCAAGCGTAAACATATTGTATTGAATACACTACAGCTTCCGCAGTATACCGCGCTCTTTTTGAATCAAAAGAATGAAATCTTGAAAGATCGAGCAGTGCGCACAGCGCTCGTTTCTGCGATTGATAAAAATCGAATTGTGGCGGATGTGCTCGATAGTGAGGCGACTGCTATCTCAGGTCCATTACTTTCTGATTTCCCTGGATACGCAGAATCAGTTACCACCACCCAATTTTCTTTTGAGGAGACCAATCAGTCGCTTGACGTGCTCTACGATCGATTGTCGGCTGCCGACTACCGCACTATGCTGCTAGACGCGCGCACGAGCGAGCGAATACAGGAAGAGCAGAAGAAAAATATGCCACCAGTAGCAACTTCGACCGAAGAAGGTGGTTCGATGCAATCGGTAGATGATGAGAATAGTAGTGGGGAAGCGATAGCGACAGTTACCTCTACGATCGATGAGGCGCTCATTCGAGAGGAGATTTCAAAAGAACTTGAGCTTGAGCTCGATCCAGCACAATTGTTTTATCGATACAAAAAAGGCGGTGATAAAAAACAGGTGATTGGATTTGAATTGGTCACTGCAGCGACGCCAGAGTATGCAAAAGTTGCTGAGATTATTGCAGGGTATTTACAAGAAGTGGGAATTCGGGTAAAAGTTCGATTGGTGGATGCGCAGGATATTACTCGAGAGGTACTCCGTTCACGTAATTACGACATGTTGTTATATGGGGTAATTATTGGAAGTGATCCAGATCAGTATCCATTCTGGCATTCAAGTCAGATTGCATATCCTGGACTCAATTTGTCTCAGTATGCAAATAAGAACGTCGATCAATTATTGGAGAAGATTAGAACGAATACTACCAGTAGTACTGAGGAAATTGCAAAATTATATACCGATTTTTCGAATGCGATTGTGACTGATGTTCCTGCAATATTCTTGTACACTCCTACCTATACGTACGCATTTACCGATGAAATTAAAGGTTTTTCGATTCAGCGTATTGCAAAACCGTCAGATCGATTTTCAAATATTTTTGACTGGTATGTGGCTGAGAAAAAAGTATGGGGACGAAACAATTGACATACTAGGAATGACAAAATGTACGACAGCTTGAAACAGTAGCTGTATGCCGATGTGGTGAAATTGGTAGACACGTGCGCTTCAGGTGCGCATGCTTCACGGCTTGTGGGTTCGAGTCCCACCATCGGCACTATTACACGACACATACTACGTGGAATACGATACAATCATGGCACGCTGGTACTATGTTTGTATTTTGTTCTTTGTAGTATGTATCGTACATAATTTATTTCGTACCTGAGACGTATTTAGCGTCGGTACATCGTTACAATCGTAATGAAAAAGTAATGTATTGTTTTTTATGAATGCACAGAACGCACAGACACAGAAGCCTCGAGAAGGTAGATCGAATTTTCGATCTGCGCAACCTAGTCGACCACGACACAATAGTGGTGGGCGAGGTCGAAGACCAGGTGGTCGGGGAGGTACTCCACGTCCATCAATTGGATTTAATTCATTCCGACGTGAAGAGGGTGGATATGAAAAAAATCCCAAAGCACTTCGCATTATTCCAATTGGAGGATGTGAAGAAGTGGGACGCAATATGACCATATTTGAGTATGGTGATGATGTGATTATCCTCGACATGGGAATTCAATTTCCAGAAGAAGACATGCCTGGTATCGATTATATTATCCCAAATACCAAATATTTGCAGGATAAAAAGAAAAATATTCGTGCAGTTGTGTTTAGTCATGGACACCTCGATCATATTGGAGCTGCGCCTATTTTGCTCGAACAATTAGGGAATCCCGTAATTGTGGGTCGTGATTTGACGCTCGCATTGATCAAGCATAAACAAGAAGATTATCAGAAAGGAACTGCAGGAAAATTAAAAACGATTCGTATCAAAGGAATTGACGATGTGTTGAAATTCGGAGCCTTTACGATTAAGTTTTTTCAAGTCGAACATTCAATCATGGATGCAGTAGGGGTAATTGTAGAAACACCAGCAGGATCTGCAATTCATCCAGGAGATTGGACACTCGATCGTG
Source organism: Candidatus Magasanikbacteria bacterium UBA922 (assembly GCA_002293825.1). Taxonomy (GTDB): domain Bacteria; phylum Patescibacteriota; class Patescibacteriia; order Magasanikbacterales; family UBA922; genus UBA922. The sequence continues at coordinate 46,211 of DBDW01000012.1, forward strand.
ATAAGGATGGTAAGCCTACGCTCGACTACACACCACTTCGCAATCTACAAAAGCCGACAGTGCTCATGCTTGAAAGTTTGGGAGTAGTGCACGAACATCGTGGAAAAAGTTATGAGGAAATGTATCACAATCTCCAGAATATCATGTCGACTGCTCCTGGTCGTATCATTATTGGCACGTTTTCGTCACAGCTCGAACGTATCAAATGGGTACTCGACGCAGCGGAAAAACTAGGGAAGAAAGTGGCACTCGATGGATATAGCATGAAAGTAAACGTGGAAATGGCAAAAAAATTGGGATATATCAAAATAAAACCTGATGTACTAATTGATGTGAAGAAGATTGATGATTATCCTGAAAGTCGTGTTGTCGTGTTGTGTACGGGTGCACAAGGAGAAGAAAATGCAGTACTTATGCGTATTGTGAATAGGCAACATAAGTCGATCACCTTGAAACGAACTGATACTGTAGTATTCTCATCGTCGATTATTCCAGGTAACGAGCGATCAATTCAGCGATTGAAAGATAATATGTATCGTCAGTGTGATAATGTGATTCATGGGCAGCTCATGGACGTGCATGTATCCGGGCATGCGACGAGACAGGATATTCGCGAGGTGCTCGATCAGGTGCAACCGACATATTTTATGCCGGTGTATGCGAATCATTATTTTCTCAAAGAAGCACGCAAACTTGCGATTTCACACGGATTTGATTCTGAGAAAATTTTTGTTCCAGATAATGGATCGGTGATCGAAGTAACTCCTGAGAGTGCCAAAATGCTTGCGAAAAAAGTACCGAGTGATTATGTGTTTGTAGATGGACTTGGTATTAGTGATAGTCAGAGCATTGTACTTCGTGATCGACAAGTACTTGCCGAAGATGGAATGCTTGTCGTAATCATGACCGTGAATTCGAAGTCGGGTGCATTGATCAATAATCCTGATATTATTTCTCGAGGATTCGTGTTTCTCAAAGATAATCGAGATCTTATCGAAGAAATTCGCAATCGAGTGAAGAAGATGGTCGTAGAATCAGACCCAAAGAACTGGGCAGATACTGACCAGATCAAGAACAATATCCGGGACAAGATTGGACAATATGTATTGCAGAAGACCGAGAAGCGTCCGATGATTCTTCCTGTAGTAATTGAAGTCTAGTAATACTCATACTGTATAAACAGCCCTATTGATGGGGCTGTTTATGTTTACAACAGATATTCTTTGGGGTACACTTCACACATCTTTAATTGAGTATTGGTATGGCAAAAAAACAGGTTATTGTCTCTGGAATTCAGCCGACAGGGAATCTCCATATTGGGAACTATCTGGGGGCGATACAGAATTGGGTGAATCTCCAGAATTCTGGTAACTATGAATGCTATTTTTTTATTGCTGATTTGCACTCTCTCACTGGAAACAGAAAACCCGAAGAACGACGTGCACAAATCTTGCGAACTGCAGCAGAGCTGCTTGCAGCAGGAATCGATCCTGAGAAGTCAACATTGTTTGTACAATCACATGTGCCTGAACATACTGAGCTCGCATGGATTTTTAATTGTGTTACACCATTTACTGAGTTGGAACGAATGACCCAATTTAAAGATAAGTCACAGATGTATGTAAAAAATGTTAACACAGGGTTATTCACTTATCCTGTGTTACAAGCTGCAGATATTCTTTTGTATCAGGCAACTCATATTCCAGTGGGTCAGGATCAAAAGCAGCATGTTGAACTTACAAATGATATTGTGAGATGGTTCAATAATCGGTTTGGCACTTATTTTTCAGAAGTAAAACCTGTATTTACGGAAACTCCGAAAATCATGAGCTTGCTTGAGCCTACGAAAAAGATGAGTAAGTCACTCGGTGAAGGGCATGTGATCGAACTCGCAGATAGCCCCGAAGTAATCCTTAAAAAATTGAAGAAAGCAGTGACTGCGACTGAGGGTGGTGGGCATTCACCAGGTGTTGAAAATTTACTCGGACTCTTGAAGATTTTTGGAGATAAAAAATTACATGCAGAATTTGCACAAGCAGAAAAAGATGGGTCTATTCGTTATGGAGATTTGAAATCTGCACTGGCAGAAGTACTGGGAAATTATTTTGCAGATTTTCGGGAACGTCGCGCAGAACTAGTGGACGGTCATGATGAGGTTGCTGAAATATTGACACAGGCTACTAAGCGTGCGAAAATAATAGCAGAGTCTACGATGTCTCGTGTACGATCCATCGTTGGAATTCGATAAATCTTATGTATCGGTTTTCCCGTGTTGGGAGGATCGGCAGAGATTGAGAAGTGCATATCTTGACCCCTACCAACTCTCCCACACCAAGGGAGAGTTTTGTGTAATTATTTCATCATGTGTCTATGACTACTCAAAAAAAAATTGCAGTGTTCGCACTGCGTGTGAGCGTGGGATGGTATATGTTTTATGCAGGCATTACCAAGGTGCTGGATCCTGCATGGAGTGCAGAGGGGTATATCAAGAGCGCCAAGAGTTTTGTGTGGTTATATGAATTATTTTTACATCCGACTATTGTACCGATTGTAAATGTGTTGAATGCATGGGGACTTACATTACTGGGAGTTTCTCTTATGGTAGGTTTATTTGTTAGATGGAGTACGGTGCCTGGAGCACTGCTTATGCTTTTGTATTACGGAGTAGCACTTGATTTTCCTCACCCTGATGCGCATTCGTATATCGTCGATCAGCATATTATCTATGCCGGTGTATTGTTACTTTTTTATGCGTTCCGCGTAGGAGAAATATGGGGACTGGATCATGTACTGCCCCGTAAAAAATAATTCATATCAATATTTCTTATGTCAGAACATACGGATATCACACGTGCAGGTACAATGGTAGCGATAGGCATTGTCAGTGCATCTCTTATTTTTTCAATATTTTTTTATGCCGCTCGAGTGGTAAATCCGGGTGAATTATCAGTCACAGGATCGGCACGTATTCGTGTGACATCTGATACGGTAAAGTGGACCATGCAACTTTCGAGATTTAGTGATAGTACTGGTCTCGAGTCGGTATATCGAGAACTCGAGGCTGATCGGGTAACAGTATTATCAGTTTTGGCAGATCAGGGAATTCTTTCTGAGAATGTAGTGGCAACACCGGTGTTTACTGAGCAAGATTATAGTTACACATATGATCTCTCGGCACCTCGAAAATATACGATTCGTCAGACACTCACTGTAGAATCGAATGATATCGATCAAATTACACGTGTGGCTAAGAATATTCAAAATCTCGTGTCAGTAGGGTCAGTTATCTCTACGTATTCACTAGAGTATCTATATTCAAAACTTCCTGAATTGCGTGTGGAATTATTGTCTGACGCGGTAATAGATGCAAAAGCTCGTGCAGAAAAAATTGCCGAGAGTAGTGGATCGAGAGTTGGGTCATTGCGCGCGGCAAGTCAGGGGGTGGTGCAGGTATTGGCACCAAATTCTGTAGAAGTTTCTGATTATGGTGCATATGACACTTCGAGTATTGAGAAAGAGGTGATGGCGACTGTGCGTGCATCGTTTGGTGTGAAATAATTAATGAGGGTAAAAACCCGGTCGTATGGCCGGGTTTTGTTGACAGAAAATTATGTCGTGTGGCATACTAAAAAAGCTATGAAAACCACACGAAATAATAATCGCATTTCTAACGTACTCTCGGAGTAGGGTTTTCGTGTGTGAAGAAAAACATGAGTACCCGCGAAAGCGGGCTTTTTATTCCCTTGTAGTTCAATGGTAGAACACCTCGCTGTTAACGAGGGGGTTCCTGGTTCGAGTCCAGGCGGGGGAGCATTTTTTTCAGAGTTACAAATAAATAGATTTTAGTTTTCAACTTTGATTTGCTGGGTGAATAAAAAAATAAACCGCAGACGGTTTATTTTTTTATCCACAGATAACAGGTTTGACACTATACCCCTAGGGGGGTATAGTTAGAATATACAAATTTTCATATATATATGCAGAAAGATACTAAATCAAAAATAATACGTAGACTAAAATTAATCGAAGGCCAAGTACGTGGTCTACAAAAAATGGTCGAGAACGATGTCTATTGTATTGATGTAATTACACAGACGTCCGCAGTAAAGCAGGCATTGTCAAATGTCGAAGATGTGCTTCTTGAAAATCATTTAGGTCACTGTGTGTTTCATCAGGTGCAATCCGGACAACTTAAGAAGGCAAAAGAAGAAATTATCAAAGTTTATAAATTAAAAAGGAAATAATATGAAAATATCGATGTATCTCGCACTTTCTTTGATCATTGTGAGTCTTGTATTGGGTATGGCATTTGGGTATTACCTGACACCTGAATATCAATCATCAATGTATGAAAAAAATACAATGAGTCTCGGACGTGCAGATCGAACATTTGATTTGCGATATATCAATGCCATGATTGCACATCATCGAGGCGCAATGCTGCTTGCAGCGCAATTGGCTGAGAATACTACACGACCAGAAATGCAGGCATTGGCACAGAATATTCTTGCAGATGAGCCGAAAGCCATTGCCGAATTATATGAATGGAAAAAAGAATGGTATGGCGATACGCGATCAGTCCGTGATCCGGTAGTAGCAAATCTTGGACCATCTGGTGACACCTTTGATTTGAGATTTTTGAATGCGATGATTGCTCATCATGAAGAGGGTATTCTCATGACTACTGAAACGAGACAGAAGTCTTCTCGTGCAGAAATATTGGATAATGCTGATGCAGTGGAGGTGTTTTTGAAAAATGGTATCCAAACATTGCAAGGTTTCAGAGCTGAGTGGTTTAATCTGTGATATATATGAGTACACATACATACAAAATTACAGGCATGCATTGTGCGAGTTGTGCGTCTGTAATTACCAAAAAATTATCAGCTGTGCCACATGTGCGTTCGGTTTCAGTAAACTATGGTACTGAGAAGGCAAAAATTGATTTTGATGACACTCATACTTCTCTCGACACATTGAATGGAGTGGTAGGTACATTGGGTTATACGCTTTCTGCGATAGATCACTCTGGTGCGGCTGAGCCAGAGTCTGTTACTAAAAAAATAGATGAACATGCTGAGCTTAAAAACAAAACTAATTTTATCCTTCCGATTGCATTATTAGTGTTTATACTCATGATGTGGGATATTGGTGCGCAGATTTTTACAGGTGTTCCAAATTTTCCGATTCCGATGACATTATTCAATACGATTGGAATGGTATTGGCCACGATCGCATTGTTTTGGGTGGGACAGCCATATATGCGTGGGATATTCAGATTTGCTCGATATGGAGTGGCAAATATGGATACACTTATTGGGATTGGGACATTCTCAGCATATCTGTATAGCATGAGTATCACACTTATTCCTCTGTTTTGGTCGTCACGCATGGTACCAGAATATACGTATTTTGATGTTACGATTGTGGTTATTGGTTTTATTACATTGGGTAAGTATTTGGAAGCTGTATCAAAGAAAAAGACTGGTGATGCGATTGAAAAACTTCTTAATTTGCAGGCCAAAAATGCTTTGGTAGTTCGAGAGGGTGTAGAGATTGAGATTCCTGTGAATCAGGTGCAACGTGGCGATATGATTGTGGTAAAACCGGGTGCAAAAATACCAGTTGATGGTGTTATTGTTGAGGGTAGTTCTTTTGTTGATGAATCAATGGTAACGGGCGAGCCAATGCCAGTACAGAAAAAAATTGATGATACAGTAGTGTCTGGAACCATTAATACCACCGGGTCATTTGTGTTTAGAGCGACAAAGGTGGGGTCTGAAACTTTTCTTGCCCAAATCGTTACGATGATTGAAGAAGCGCAGGGGAGTAAAGCACCAATTCAGGCATTGGTCGATAAAATATCATCGGTGTTTGTGCCCACAGTACTCGTGATCGCTGGTATTACCTTTGTAACGTGGTTAAGTGTTGGTTCGATATATCTTGGTTTTTCTCAGGCATTTTCATTTGGATTAGTTTCATTTGTGGGAATTTTGGTAATCGCGTGTCCATGTGCGTTGGGACTAGCCACACCCACGGCGATTATCGTAGGTGTGGGAAAAGGTGCGGGGGCAGGGATCTTGGTGAAGGATGCTGCAACACTTGAGAAGTTGCATATGGTAGATACAGTGGTCGTCGATAAAACAGGAACCATTACTCAGGGTAAGCCCACATTGGTGAAGGTGCTCAATTTTTCTCGCATGAGTGATGTGGAATTAATTTCGATTACAGCGTCACTGGAAAAAAAGTCTGAACATCCAATCGCACATGCGATTGTGCGTTATGCAGAAGAAGAAAATATTTCTATTTCAGAAGTTTCTGTGTTTGAAAGTGTGCAGGGGAAAGGTATTAGGGGACGTATCAATGGTACTGAGTATCTTGTGGGTAACAGGATACTCATGAGTGAGCATGGACTTGCCTTTGATCATGTGGCTATTGATGAATATACTGCTCAGGGAAAAACACCGGTAATACTTGCTACCGCAGATCAGGTGCTTGGCATCATTATGGTTGCTGATGAAGTAAAACCAGAATCAAAACAAGCGATTGCAGATCTTCATGCACTAGGTATCACGGTGGTAATGCTTACGGGGGATGATGAGAAGACTGCGCGGTATGTTGCTTCTCTTGTGGGGATTGATGATGTGATCGCTCAGGTGCTCCCTCAAGATAAGCGTGAAAAAGTACATACACTTCAGAAAAATGGGAAGGTGGTAGCTATGGCTGGCGACGGAGTTAATGATGCTCCTGCACTCGCGCAGGCTGATGTAGGTATTGCAATGGGAACGGGAACTGACGTAGCAATTGAATCAGCGGGTATTACGCTATTGGGGGGCGATATCTCAAAATTGGTTAAAGCAATTCGATTATCAAATATGACCATGCGAGGTATTAGACAAAATTTATTTTGGGCCTTTATCTATAATATCGTAGGTATTCCACTTGCAGCTGGAGTGTTTTATCCATTGTTTGGGTGGGTACTCAATCCGGTTTTTGCGGGGTTTGCGATGGCGCTTTCGTCAGTGTCAGTGGTTTCAAATTCACTACGTATTAAGGCTAAGAAATTATAGGTATACATATTAAAATTTTTATCTATGAGTACGCATACGTTTCATGTTTCAGGAATGCATTGCGCATCGTGTAAAATATTTATCGAGGATACGTTGAATTCTCACGAGTTGGTTCGTGTCGCGCAGGTAGATTTGAAAAAAGAAATTCTTCAGATTGAAACAAGTTCTACACATTCACCTGCAGAACTTGCAGATATTTTGACAAATGAAGTTGCATCAAATGGATATACTATTTCTGTTGAAAAAACAGGAGAAGGTATCAAAGATAGTAATGATTTTTGGAAAGCTTTACCAATTGGACTTGGTGTTCTCGCTCTTTTTTTTCTGGTTCAAAAATCAGGTTTGTTGGATATTGGAGTCGGTGGGCAGATTACACCGGTTACTGGTTTTTTAATTGGGCTGATTGCTTCGGTATCTAGCTGTCTTGCAGTCGTAGGTGGTCTCGTCTTATCTCTTTCAGCAAATCTTGCTCAAGGTACTGTTCGAAACGCTAAAATATTGGTACAGTTTCATGTAGCACGTATAGTAAGTTTTGCTATGTTGGGTGGGGTGCTTGGTATGATCGGCGGTGTGATTGGTATTAATTTTACACTTACCACGATATTGGGAATCATAGCTTCTACTATAATGCTTGTGTTAGGTTTGAATTTATTGGGTGTAATTAAAAAAAATAATTTGGTTTTTTCTTCTCGTTTTTTTAACTTTTTTACACGCAATAAACGTTCAATCATTGCACCGTGGTTATTGGGTTTTGCAACATTTTTTTTACCGTGCGGATTTACCCAGTCTATGCAGGTTTCAGCATTGAGCAGTGGCTCATTTTTATCTGGATTGTTAATACTGTTTTCATTTGCATTGGGAACACTACCAGTACTAGCGTTTCTTTCATTTGGTTCAGTCTCATTTGCGCGCGGAAATCATGCTTCATTATTTTTCAAATCTGCAGGAGTGGTAGTTATTGGTCTAGGATTATTTGCACTACTTTCTGGCCTTGCAGCACTTGGAATTATTACTCCGTTATTTAGTATCTAATTGTATGAATAAAACTATTTCAATTGGTATTGCACTTGTGTGCGTTGTGGGGATAGGAATCATATTGTTTGGGAAGTTTGAAAACACTACACAATCCTCTGAAATCGTAAGCGGGTCTAATGTTGAAATACGAGATGGGGTGCAATATGTAACAATTACGGCGCGTGGTGGATATTTCCCAAAAAACTCTGTTGCAGAAGCAGGTATTCCCACCACATTAATTGTGAAGACAAATAATACCTATGATTGTTCATCTGCATTAGTTATTCGATCTTTGGGATATCAGAATATGTTATCTCCGAGCGGGGAAGAGGTGATTGAGGTGGGTGTGCCAACGACTGGTAAACTGCAGGGTCTGTGTAGTATGGGGATGTATTCTTTTGCGATTGATTTTCAATGATTTTTTTGAATGCGCCTGTGGGAGTGTTATCCACAAATAACGATAATAATTTATTGACAAACGATAAGTGTTTTTGTAGGATACACGTATCACTCAATAAATGTGTATAGTATGAAACACGCTTCCACTCATTTTTTGCGAGCAGTAATTTTTGCAGTAGGTATTGGAGTTTTGGCATTATGTATTTTCGCGTTTCCTGGATTGGGTACGGGATGGACCGCTGAGTTTCCGACAGCACCAAAATCTGGATACGTGGTGATGGCATCATTCTACGCAGCCTCGGTACCGTTTTTTCTCGCGTTGTTTCAGATGTTGAAGTTGTTGAGGTATATTGATACTAATAAAGCTTTTTCAGAAGAATCAGTGCGTGCGTTGCAGGCTATTAGTCGGTATGCGATTGCGATGACGGTGGCATTTATGACATATATGCCCGCAGCATTTCATTTTGCGGAAATTGATGACGCGCCTGGTGTTATTTTATTTGCAGTTGCATTTGCGTGTTCTCCATTGGTAGTTGCGGTAATTGCAGCGGTTCTCAAAAAATTATTACAAAGTGCTGTAGATATGAAGCATGAACACGATTTAATGGTCTAATAGTATTTCTATGTCAATTATTATCAATATTGATGTGATGCTTGCGAAGCGCAAAATGAGTGTTACTGAACTTACTGATAAAGTAGGAATTACCATGACTAATCTTTCAATTCTCAAAAATGGGAAGGCAAAAGCAATTCGTTTTTCCACACTTGAAGCGATTTGCAAAGCACTTGATTGTCAGCCTGGAGATATTTTAGAATATAGAACATAAATATTTTGTATGAAAAAATGGTATAAAAATTATTTGGATGCTCAGAAAAAGGCACAACCAAAATCAGATAATACAACTTCCTTACCGAATAAGCCGGTAACACGTCCCTCGAATACGCATGGGGGTGCTAAAAAATTTCGTGATCCAGTCGCAGTGGGAAAACGTACACGTTCAAAAACATTTGGTGCGTCTTAGTTTTTTGATGAGGACACAAGTGCGTGTTTGATTGAGTATCTGAAATCAGATATACTCTTGGTATTAATGTATATTCTACACTCATTCCCTAACACCTGCTGTATGCAGGATGCCGGTAATCGTGGTAGTGTTACCCCATACATAGTCATCGGCATTGACGGGGTAACAATTGCTCGATTTTTGGAAAAACAAAAGTGTGTTAAGCTTTTGAAAGACCTCATTGAATATATATGTGTTAGGTAGATGTTCTGCCCAACATCTTAGGGAGTGAGTGTATACTGTATGTTTTCAACAATTATATCTGCCAAGAATTTGGAAGGAGCGTATTTGGATTTGGTTGAAAAATTTGCCGAAGATGGTAAAGAATTTACATATCATGGTATTGATAACTATACTCTCCTTGACTACGATTTTGATTCACTTGAATTACTTTCGAGAGTGCGTGACGAATTGATAGAGAAAAAACCTCTTGATCCTGCGCTCTTACTTCACATTCCAAAGAAGCATAATCCTGCAAAGACTCGGGATATTTTTGTATATACATTGAAAGAGCGAGTAAAAGCTCAGGCATTGTATCGGGTAGTGGTTCCATTGTTTGAACATTATTTTTCTAATCGCCTATTTTCGTATCGTCCTGGTAGACCACCATCTATTGCGGCGTATCTTTTTGCACGAAGGTATCGTCGATATCATAAGACCGATCACTGTCTCGTCGTAGATCTTCAGAATTACTCCAATCTTTTAGACACTACAATTCTATTTGAACAACTAAAGAATGTGATTCCTGATTCTCGTGTTCGTGATCTCCTCAGATTATTTATCGTGAACCCGCTCTACGAACAAGGGGTGATACGTTCTATGGATCAGGGTGTTGTACAAGGTGTTCCGTTGATTGCATTATTTGCAAATTTATATCTCACGGATCTCGATTATCGGTATCAAAAAATGGTGTCTTTCTATATTCGTGTGGGCGACGATTTGGTGCTTGCTGATCAGAATTCAGATACAATCGCACGAGTAGGTGAGCAATTAAAAGAAGATCTTCATGTGCGAGGACTCGAACTTAATCATGATAAATGGTACAGAGGACCTGCTCGTGGCGATTTTTCCTTTTTAGGATATCGTTTTTCGGCTGGACGTATCAGACTTGAGGATGGGTATGTGCGCTCGATGGTGCGTACCTGGAATCGATTATTGGTCGATAAACATAAAACAAAATCACAAAAATACGCACTGTTGGTACGTATTATGCGGCACCCTACACGAAATTTTACGAATCAATTTGAAGAGATGGTTCGAAGTAAACCTCAACTTAATGACAGTGAACAAATTAAAGTATTGTCTGAGCGTTTTTTTGCAATTCTTACTGAATTTTATTTTGTTCGCTATACTCCACGTAATCGACGATTGCTCACTCGAGTGATTCGTGATTTGGGGATACAATCACTGTATCATGTATATACACGTTTTCATTATGAACGATCCTGATATCATGTCTCATACACGTATTCATATACAAGCACGATTATTGCGTCGTGCAAAAAAAAGGATCTACGCATGGCGTACGATTGTGTTGACTCGTTTTCACTATCGTCATGTGCTACATTTTTTGAAAACATATCGTGCGTTTGTATATGGACTATGTGCATTATTGATAACCCAGCTACTGGTAGAGACTGCGCTTATTATCATAGGGAGGCACTATAGTTATTTTGATACATCGTCTGTTGTGTATTCATATGTTGGATGGATTATCGCGGTACTTAGCAGTGTTTTTTTGTTGGTTTCTTTTTTTGCGCTGAAGTATGAACGAACACTGATAGTCTATTTTGCGAATCATATTCGAAAGAGATTGTTTGCTTCATATATATACGGACACGCGTCTTCATCGCGCGCACGTGCTCGATTGATTGCACAAATTTCATATCATGTGCCATTGGTTTCTCTCGGAGTTTCACATGTATTTTTTGGTGTATTGAGAATTGTGTTGTATGGTGGAGTGGTGGGAATCCTTGCGTATGTAGGAAATTTTTCTGTGTGGATATATAGTGGAGTGTATGTACTGGGGTGTGGTGTAGTTTTTCTTTTCGCATATTTCTTTTCTCGATACTGGACTTCCCAAGAAGTTACGTATTATTCGAGGATTATGCAGGGAATTGAGATTGATGCGTCTGATACAGATTTTATTACTATGTTTGGACAAAAAGAACGCATTCTTACTATGTTTGATCGATTGGTCGAATTTGATTCTTTTTTTCGCATACGACGAGATGTGTTTATGGGAATTGGGTATGCAGTCGTATTTGTACTGGTGCTCATATGTTCGATAGTGGTGCATGCACATCCTCAGATACTCAATTCTGTCATCACATCTCCATATAGCGCGGAGCGTATAGTAGTAATCTTTTTGTTTGTGTATATTTCTCGTGCATTGGTGCAGGCATATCGCGCTGGTTTGTATATTTTTCCTGCTCGACTTGGACTTTTTTTAACACTTCGATCTACACGCACATCACCAGTACATAAGAAAGATATTTCTTTGTCGGGAAAATCGATCCGTTTTCATGCTCGCAAGACAAAATTATTTTTTGAAAGTCCCTATTATCGACGTATGGATTTTTTGTTTCATCCAGGAGATCGTATTCTCATTCAGGGAGACAATCTTTCCGGCAAGACTTCGTTTGCGCGAATGTGTGCGGGTATTTCTGCATACACGCCACGAGCATTTACGATTACAGTAGGTGAGGAACGACTTGATTTTTTCCAGTGGCACGCGCGGGTAGCGCGTGAGGTATACGTGTATGACCCGTCTATCAGAACTGAACGAAGTTTGATTGAATATATTGTGGGAAAGGTAAAAGAAGATATTTCTGCTGAAGAGTTTGCATCAGTGATTGCACATATACACAATTATCCGTCAATCGTAGCACTGGTAGCGCCTGATGGGAATTACAATGTTTCAGCACGGCACGTGTTGTCGAATCCGATTCAGGCATGTGCGCTTCATATACTGCACTGTATTGTATCAAAGCCATCGTTTATTATTATTGATAATTTTTGGATTGATCTCAATTATCCGCGTATTCGTGATATGATGCAGATACTTGATACAGCGGTACCATCATCGATTATTCTCGTTTGCTCTCGCGTGTCCAATGAGTACTTTTCGTATACACAACACTATGTCTTCGCGAATACGATCACACGTCTCCTCTAAGGTGAATATACTTGTATGGATACTTCCAGTGTGCGGACTGCTCGTAGTGACTGCATTATTTGTGTTTTTTGTTTCTAAAGGTTCTGTGAGAATTTCTCAGTCGGTATATCAGGGTGAAATAATTAAGTCCGAAGAGCCGTTTTCTGGAGAAGTGTATGCGAATACAGAATTTGAGGGAACTATCTTTTCCGATCTCATCGTTTCCCTGATCGATCAGGCGACGACACGTATTGAGATTGCAGTGTATTCAATGAATCATCCGCGTATTCATGATGCATTGTATCGAGCTTCAGATCGGGGAGTGTTGGTGACACTTCTCCTAAGTGCGTCTCGATCACAGACACATTCAATTGTTTTTTCTGATTTTCCTGATCAGATTACACGTATTGAGTATGATCCTCAGCGTGGATACATGCATCATAAGTTTTTAATTGTCGATCGAGGACTTTCGAATGAAGTGCTTGTGTTTGGGTCATATAATTTTACAGAATTACAAGAGCGGTATGATGCAAGTTTTGTACTGAAAACTACGGATACACAAATTATTTCTATATTTGGTAGAGAATTTGATCGACTGGTGCGCAATGTGGGAACGAGCACGACTCATCTGTCTGATTCTATGCCATCGATGACTCGCATAGAATATCCAGAAGGTGATTTGGAGATTTGGTTTTCTCCACCGGTATCACTTGGTACAGGTATACGTGAGCGTGTACTCAATCTGATTACTCATGCGACAGAACGTATTCGTGTGATGATGTGGAGTATTACCGATACTCATGTCGCACGTGCACTGGTCTCTGCTGCTCGAGCAGGAAAAAGAGTGGAAATATTGACCGATGATTCGACGATGTTTAATACACATTCGGTGATTCCTGATCTGCATGAGGAAAAAGAAACACACACATTGAACATGTTTGAAATTTTTACGGATGCAAAAAGGACAGAAGAGGTGTCTCCGGATATGGATACAGGATTTAATCCATTTTTACACCATCACACGACGATTATTGATAGTAGAATTGTCCTGTTTGGAACGAGTAATTGGAGTGCAAATGGTTTTTATTATAACAATGAAGCCACTATGATCAGTACGATTCCATATCTAATTTCTTCATTTGAACATATTTTTGAGGATAATATGGCGCGATCAAAATGAGTAAGAATGGTTGTGTTGGAGGAAATAGTGAGGTACTATACTGGTATGTAAGTTTTTTGGTAAATACCTAATGTTAGCGGTATGCGTACATGTGTAGTGAGATATGTGTATATTTTTTGCACCGTATTGTTGTTGACCGGATGCACTGCGGAGATCGAAACCGAAAAAGTAGATACCACATTAGGTGTGCCATCTCCATTTTTGAGCAATGGGGCATGTGAAGAGGACGCTGACTGTGTGCTCACCGACGCACTGTATGATCCCTGTGGGAGAGTGTACGCAATTCATATGAATACAAGTGAGGATGCTATTGAGAGATATAATGAATTGCAGATGAGGATTACAGAAGGTAGGCAGTATGATTGTGATATGCCTCCAAAGATTGAGGATTATCGAGCATTGTGTGAGAAACGTGTGTGTACTGCACGTCAAAGATAAATAGGATATGCATCTGATACTCATTTTAGGGCCCATGAAAAGTGGAAAATCATTTGACTTGATTAGTCATTTTTCTCCGCTCAAGTATACACACACATCATTTGGATTATTTCAGCCGGTACGCAATGTGCGAGATAATAAGATTGAATCTCGAAGCGGATTATTTCTTGATGCAGTGAAAATTCAGTCACTTTCTGAAATTGTAGATCGCGAATATTCAGTCGTGGGGATTGATGAAGTGCATATGTTTGATCCTCGTGATGCGTATTATGTGGGCGTATTGTTGTCACGAGGTGTAGAGGTAATTATTTCTGGACTCGATACTGATTATCGTGGTGAAATGTTTCAGATGGTAAAAAAATTGTTTGAGCTCGGACCAAAAGAGGTGCGGTACAAACGAGCGGTGTGTAATGAATGTAAGAATTTTTCTGCAACACATACCCAAGTGTACAGCTCTCACAAACCGCTTACCGAAGGGATGCCCCCAGTGATTCCTGATGATGGAACTTTTACCTATGAGCCGGTATGCCGCACGTGTTTTGTCTCGAGCAATCTCTAAATGTGTATACAAAAAAACACCAGGAATTCTGATGTTTTTTTGAGAGTGGAGCAAACGGCGTGCTCCATGTCCACCTACAGCTGCAGGCCGTTATACACAGTGTGAAGTGATTGTGTATCTGCAGTGTTACCCAGGATTTTCGTGATTCTCTAGGAATTGGAACGATCAAGGTAATCTCGTAACCTTTCTCGAGTTATCTCGACGAGGTGTTGTCGTGCACGGAAGAGGCGAGACATCACAGTACCGACGGGAACGTGTGTGTCATCTGCGATTTCGTCCTGCGACTTTTCTTTCCACACGTACAGTAGTATAGTTTTTTTGAATTTCGGGGACAGGTGCTCGAGTCCTTCTTCGAGTATGTGTCTACACTCCATGTGCTCGAGTGCAGTGTGGGGATCAGTGTGCACTGATGGAGTGAAGTGGTTTCGATCCGAATGATAGGTCTCGTCATACGAATCATATCCACGTTTCAGGTGCTTGTCCCGAAGCATGTTCAGTGCGATGTTTCTACTGATGTGAAGAATCCAGGCACGGAAATTCGTACCTTCCTGGAATGAATGAGCATGGAGATGAATGCGGAGGAACGTCTCCTGTGTCACATCTTCTGCGACCGCAGTGTTGTGTACGATTTTCAGCACCATTCTGAATATCAGTGCATGAAAATGAAGGTACAGTTTACGGAACGCGCCATTGGCATTTTGTTTCCACTGTGCGACGAGTTCTTCTTCTTGTGTACGAGCTGGTGTGGAAGACGACCGTGGTTTCGGGTGGATTGTACGTTTTTTCATGTGAGGTACTCCAGTATGGGTGGGAGTTTCATGATGAGAAAAGCACTATGGTATATGTAAACATACGAGGGTGATGTGGTCAAATTTTACATTGACTTTTTTGGGGTATATTGATATGTTCTCAAGTCTATAGATGAAATTATGAAAAAAATATTACTCACCTCTCATCACAATGAAATTGAGTCTGAAAAAGTGTTTGGACTTCCTTCGGTTGTGGTGCAGGATTATAAAGTATTCCCATTTCACGCTGAAGGAGCACTACCATTGGTCGTCCCAGCTCTTACTTTTTCACGAAATGAATTGCGTGCCATGGTTGCTGAGACAGATCTTGTTATTTTGACTGGTGGTCATGATGTGGACACTGCTCGGTATGGTGAATCAGTACGATATCCCACGGTAGAAGTGTATTCGTGTCGAGATGATATTGAGTTTGGCTTGCTTGAGGCAGCGGTAGAGCTACGAAAACCAGTGTTTGGTATTTGTCGAGGATTACAAGTGATCAATGTATTTTTTGGTGGATCGCTTCATCAGAATCTGCATCATGATGTCTCAGGAACGTTTGGACATTGCCAACCCAAAGAAGATATCGAGAAATTGCTTCATCCAATTATGATTGAATCTGATTCATTTTTGTCTCGTATTTTTCCAGAATCACCTGAAATCATGGTGAATTCTTTTCACAATCAAAGTGTGAATAGGCTTGGAAATGGTCTCAGTGTGTCTGCTACAAGTAGTGATGGAATTATTGAGGCAATTGAACACACGGTGTATCCCATTTATGCGGTGCAGTGGCATCCAGAAAAATCATATCGCGTTGACGTGGCTTCACAACAATTGATTCGAGCAATGGTGGCGTTATAGTTGAAAATGATGGTGTGTAGTGGTATACTACTGACTTAGATTATGTTAATCGTATCTGTATGCATGCGTTAGAAATTAGTAATTTTACAAAAAAATACGGCGAACGAACTGCGGTAGATGCTCTATCGCTCACGGTAGAACCGGGAGAATTTTTTGGTTTTTTGGGAAGAAATGGTGCAGGAAAAACAACGACGATTAGCGCGATTACCGGAATTGGTAAAATTACGTCAGGAACTATTTCGATTTTTGGGAATGACGTGGAAAAAAATTATCGCCAAGCTCGTGCGCTGGTAGGCCTGTGCCCTCAGGAATTCAATGTAGATATTTTTGCAACAATTGAGCGTGTATTATGGTATGTCGGTGGTTTTTATGGTATGTCTACGGTCGACCGAAAGAAACGTATCGCCGAACTTGGTCGTATTTTGGATTTGGAATCACACATGGAAAAAAAATTTGCTGAATTGTCGGGCGGGCTCAAGCGTCGTGTTATGCTTGCGCGTGCGATGATTCATGATCCAAAATTATTGATTCTTGATGAACCTACTGCAGGGGTAGATGTGGAACTCCGCCATGAATTATGGAAATATCTTCGAGAAATCAATGCTCAGGGAAAGACAATTATATTCACTTCTCACTATCTCGAAGAGGTGGAGCAATTATGTCAGCGAATTGCAATTATTGATGCGGGAAAAATTATTGTCGATGCGCCCAAATCAGAATTTACCAAAGATGGAAGTACGCTTGAAGCTAAGTTTCTTTCCCTTACTCAGAAGAAAAGCTAATACATAGTATATGAATGTTATCGGACTCAAGACTTTTGTTGCACGTGAAGTGCAGCGAGCGTTTCGTGTGTATATCCAGACGATTCTCAGTCCATTGATCAATGCACTCCTCTATATTCTTATTTTTGGGGTAGTGGTAGGGAGCACGATTCAATCAGTAGGAGGGTTTTCATATATTGATTTTGTGTTGCCTGGTATTCTCATGCTCAATTTAATCAATTCTGCATTTTCTCAAACATCATCATCATTGTATTTTCAGCGATTCGCAAAACATATTGAGGAAATTTTGGTGGCACCACTTTCTCACATGGAAATGATTGCAGGATATGTTATTGCAGGGGTTGCGCGAGGATTGATCGTAGGGCTGGGGGTATATGTAATTGCGCTCATATTTAGTGCAGCGACGATTGCGCATCTCGGGTTATTCATACTCTACACAATTGCAGTTGCTGTGATTTTTTCACTACTCGGCCTACTGGTCGCATTGTGGGCTCAAAATTTTGAACAACTCTCTATTTTGAGTGTCTTTGTGATTACTCCACTTACGTTTCTTGGAGGAGTGTTCAATTCAGTGACCATGCTTCCATCGAGTGTTCAGACAATTGCATTGTTTAATCCGTTTTTTTATTTCGTTGACGGACTTCGGTATGCTATGATTGGAGTACGTGAAGGGAATGCAATGGTTGGGTGGATGGTAATTATTGGATTGATTGTGCTCTGTGGTGGATTGGTGTGGAGATTGTTTACGATTGGATGGAGATTGAGAACATAAGTGAAATAGATTTTTTTAGGATACGTGAAATTTGTGTGATGTATGCATCCACTTCGTACGTGTATTGCAGGTGATATTATCTGTGAATTTCTTCCGCCACGTCGTGGTAATAATACTCGTGCGATTGTTCTGTGTGATGGTATGCCGAGTGTCCCATCGAAACGTGGTGTGCTCGAATATTGGGCTAAGCGTGGATGGTGGGTCTTTCATCCACGATATCGAGGTACGTGGGAAAGTGGTGGCAAGTTTCTCGATCATGATCCGACCGAAGATATTCGTGATGTGGTGCGTGCGATACGCACGGATACACTCGTGAACGCGTATGATGGAAGTGCAATCACGCCACAAAGTACGCACGTGTCTGTTATAGGATCGAGTTTTGGTGGGACGGTGGCACTGCTTTCATCGCTCTGTCCAGAGGTGGATCGGGTGGTTGCATTCTCTCCTGTAATTGACTGGGCACGCGAATATGAAAATCCTGTCGAACCATTGAGTTGGATGAAATCTTTTTTGGCACAGGGATTTGGTGAGGCCTATCGATTTCATGAATCAGATTTTGATCGACTCGGACGTGATCGTAATTTTTGTAATCCGATTTCAGTGTGTGACCGCGTTGATCCGAAAAAACTGTGTATTATCTATGCAAAAGATGATATGATAGTATCGGTTCCTGCGATTGAATCATTTGTGACACAGATAGGGTGCAGATCGATGGTGCGATCACGGGGCGGACATTTTTCTGTATCACGTTCTACTACATTTTTTTTCGGCCGAGCCATTCGGCAATTTCTGAGATAATATACATCGTATGAAAAAGAGTTTGATGGCTATTCCTATTGTGCTCGCACTAGGTTTTAGTGTATATGCGGGGTATTTTTATTATACCCATCTTCGTGGGGTGGGGCCAGCGATTACTACGCCACCATATCCGATTGAAGATGTGGTCGATACAGAGCATGATCCACTGAGTCTTCCTCCGGGTTTTTCACTTGAAGTGTTTGCAAAAGATGTATCTGGAGCGCGTGTCCTCGTGTATGATCGATATGGGAATTTTTGGGTATCACGTACCAAAGAGGGGAAGGTCTCTGTGATTATGACTGCAAATGGTCAGGCGACTCGGATGATCGATGTCGCAACTGGTCTTGATAATCCACACGGCTTGTTGTTCGATATTGAAAATCCCGATCGTCTCTATATTGCAGAAGAAGATCGTATTTCGTCGATCGATATTGTATATGACACATCATCTGGTGAGCCATCATCGTTCACCGGAGAAGATATGACTACACTTGTTACCCTGAATGCTGGCTCGGGATCTCATGATACGCGCTCACTCGCATATGGCCCCAATCAAGAACTATTGGTTTCAATTGGGTCTTCATGTAATGTGTGTGACGAAGCATCACCCGTGCGAGCAAGTATTCAAGAATTGAGAAATGTAGAAGGTGTGTGGACACTAATTCCGTATGCTACCGGACTTCGTAATTCGGTGTTTATGGACATAAATCCCGTCGATGGGAAATTATGGGCTACTGAAATGGGGAGAGATCTCCTCGGGGACAGAATTCCTCCTGATGAAATAAATATTATTGAAAAAGGAAAAAATTACGGCTGGCCCGTATGTTATGGTAATCGTATTCATGATGTAAATTTTGATACCAAACAATATATTGTAGATCCATGTGCATCGACCGTGCCGAGTTATTATGATCTTCCTGCACATGTGGCACCACTCGGGCTAGCATTTGTTCCAGAGGAAAGTTGGTGGCCAGAAGAATATTGGAATAATGTACTGGTGGCATATCACGGATCATGGAATCGGAGTACACCGGTCGGGTACATGATTACTCGTTTTATGATAGATGAAAATGGATATATTGTCGGAGAACAACCATTTGTCGAAGGATGGCTTACGAGAAAAAATAAAGCAATAGGGAGACCAGTCGATCTCGTATTTATGAATGGGGATTTATATGTTACCGATGATCATGCGGGGGTGGTGTATCGGGTGCGCTATGAAAAACCTGCTGATACTCCAGTAGTACAGGATCCGGTAAATCCTGCTGATATGATTATGGTCGAAGGTTTGGATAATCCAGGTGTTATGTTTTCGTATTCGACCAGTAGTGACATGGTCGTGCTTACCGGTCGCGCACGTGGTACAATGTTTTTTGAGGCAAGTTTTCCGGTTGTAGTTACTGATGATATTGGTACGATTGTGGCACAGGGAATTGCGACTGCACAGGGAGAATGGATGACCGAAGATTTTGTACCGTTTAGTGTGACACTTACGAAGATTGATGACCCAGTCACTGCTACAGGAAATGTCACATTCTCGAAAGATAATCCATCGGGATTACCCGAACACGACTGGAGTGTGTCATGGGATATTATATTTACTCCATAAGTTATGAAATATTTTATTGGCATACTGGTAAGTGCGCTCGGTGTATGTATGGTAGTAAAAACTCAATGGTTTATTGAAAATTTTGGATATAGTGATTGGGCTGAATCAAAATTGGGCGGTGGAGGGACGCGACTTATGTACAAAGTATTGGGAATTTTGTGTGTAGTCGGGACAGTACTCGTATTGACCGGAGCGCTCGGGGAAATGTTTTTGAGTATCTTCGGAACATTATTTGTAGGCGGAGCGCGTCCGTAAGTGTATGTTGATCTCATTGTGTATTGTATGACGTATCATACCGGAAATCATCTTATCGATCCGTACGCACTTCTTGCCAAAGGGGGTGTGATTGAGGGTATGCATGTGGCTGATCTGGGGTGTGGGCGCACCGGACATGTGGTCTTTCCAGCGTCTCAGGTGGTGGGTTCCCGTGGAGTGATTTATGCCGTGGATATTTTGAAAGATGTGCTTGAATCAGTCCGGAAACGCGCGGCGCTCGAGGCAATTCATAATGTAGAAACAGTGTGGGCAGATCTGGGTGAACCCCAGGCACTTGCAATTCCAGAACGCACACTTGATTTAGGTTTTTTTATTAATGTCCTCTATCATTTCGATTCGTACGATACTCCATTATCAGAAGCTGCTCGAGTGCTAAAACCAAAAGGGAGGATTGTGGTCGTCGATTGGATGAAAAAACTTTCAGTTCTCGGTCCATCAGCTGATGCGATGGTCAATTTTGATCAGGTGATGGCGTGGGCGCGTGAACACGGATTCGCAGTGCAGGAAGATGTGGTGGTGGGCCCGTATCATCGAGCACTCATCCTGTATCGTGCATGAAATCAGGTATGTGTTATGGGGAATGCGATTTGATACAAATCTCGTTCTATGTAGCGTATATCGTGTACGTCATATGTCTCTACGGAGGGGGAATACACGTACAATTGGGAAAAAAGGTGAGCGGATTGCCGCTGATTTTTTGATAGCCAAAGGATATGTGATTAGTGAGATGAATTTTCAAAAACGATATGGTGAAGTAGATATTATTGCGTGGCATGATAAGCCGTATGGCGGTAAGACACTCTGCTTTATCGAAGTAAAATTTCGGATACATAATGATGGGAGTGCAGAGCGGTCGGTAGGCGAGCAGAAGTTCATGCGTATGAAGAAAGGAGCGATTGCGTATTGTATCGATCACGATATTGAGAGTGAGAATACTCCGATACAGTTCGAACAAATAAGTATTTATGGGGAAGGTGTCGCGCAAGAAATTTTTCATTATGATATCGTGAACACTTGATTTTTTGGCACAAATATGATTATCTTTTTTTGAACTAGTGAGCGGAGGGTCTGATGTTTTTTCAAGAGACATTTCGTGTCTTCGTACCTCGGAATGGTCGTGCAGAATTTCTATGTCTTCGCACCATGTATCGGCGACGGGCTCCCGTGTGGAGTTGCACAGACATGTTTGTACTCGCGTTTCGGGTAGAGAAGGGAATGCTGAGAGCTGAGTTTCGTGGACTGTCATCTCGCACAATCGAGTTCTATTTTCCTGATTCTGGTCACACACTCTGCCTCTCGGGGGAAGCGCATACTCATGTGCTCATCCCTATCACCTCTCGAGTGAGACTGAATTGGATTATCAGAAGCTAGTACCAGACCCTGTATCTCGTGTACAGGGTCTTCTCATATATTGACACAGCGCTCTATCTATGATATCATTACTATTGTAATAGTAGCATCATCAAATGCTGCTTTTTTTACACTCTTTTTCTAGTACGTAAATTATATAATTATATCATCATATGGCATCAGAAATTGTGAAAAGTATACAGTATATCTGTGACGAAAAAGGCCTCAAATATGAGGTGGTAATGGAAGCACTTCAATCTGCGCTCGGAGCAGCGTATCGCAAAGACTTCGGGAACAAGCAACAAAATATCCAAGTAGTATTCGATCCCGAGACCGGGGACATGAAAGTGTGGGATGAGAAAGAAGTGGTCGAAGATATTTCCGAAGAAACATTACTCCATGATCAGGAAGAATTGGCACGACGACGAGAAGAAGTACGTCGTGAAGGACGCGATCTCACTGAAGAAGAGATTGCTGATTTGGTGCGCTTCAATCCGAAGACCCAGATTATGATTACCGAAGCAAAAACTCATCAGAAGAATGCGAAGCTCGGAGATATTCTAAAGATCGATCTCGAAGTACCAGGAGATTTTGGCCGCATGGCAGCACAGACCGCAAAGCAGGTAATCATTCAGAAACTTCGTGAAGCAGAACGCAGTACCGTACTCGAAGATTTCAAGAAACAAGAAGGACACATTGTCCAGGGTGTCGTACAGAGACGTGATCGACATACGGGAGGCTACATGATCGACCTCGGGAAAATCACTGGAATCTTGCCACAGAGTGAGACAGTGTTTCGTGAACGCTATACTCTCGGTAATCGTATGAAATTCTACGTGGCATCTGTAGGACAGGGAGTACGTGGTCCAGAAATTCTCCTCTCTCGCAAAGACAAGCGTATGGTATCATTCGTATTCGAACAAGAAATTCCTGAAATCGCAAGTGGAGAAGTGGTGATCAAAGGTATCGCACGTGATCCTGGTGCACGATCGAAAGTGGCAGTAGCAACAGATGACGAATCGATCGATCCTATTGGTGCATGTGTGGGACAGCGTGGAAGCCGTATTACCACGATTATCGATGAGTTGGGCGGGGAAAAGATCGATGTGATTCTCTACAATGAAAACGCTGAAGGATATATCAAAGCTGCGCTCTCTCCTGCAAAAGTGGTGTCAGTAGAATTGAATGATGAAACAAAAGAAGCGGTAGTCATGGTAGAAGCAGATCAATTCTCGCTCGCAATCGGGCGTGGTGGGCAGAATGTGCGTCTCGCAGCAGAACTCACGGGATGGAAGATCAAAGTGGTAGAAAAAGATGGTACACAGGTGGCGGTAAGTGATGGGGAAGTCGTAGAAGCTCCACAGGTCGTGTCTCCTGAAGTGTCTGTTCCAGAAGAAGCTCCACATGCTGAAGCTGAAGAAACTGCTGAAGAGAAGACTCAAGAATAATTGTATAACAATAAAAACACCCTACATCTGTGGGGTGTTTTTTATGATTTTGTGGAAAGTTTTTTCTTATTATGTGCTATGTTCTTGTGTCTAAAATTCAAAACTTTGAAATCGTTTTTCTGCAGATAGTCGTCGGTGACGGTATAAAGTACCGGGGCAAAATTAGTGGTAATTTTTTCAATTTTTTCTATATGACCATTAATGGTAGTTTCTTTGTAAATTTCATTATAGCGAAAATAGTGCGCACCTCTTTTGATGAAACAGTGATTTTTTTCAACGAGGTGAAACTTTTGTGGTATTCGATGAGGAGAGAGTATTTGTCCTTTGAGATGGGTATCGGTGAGCCATATTTTGATTTGAAGTGGATATGCTGATGTATTTTGTACTTTGAGATCTATAAAATTGTACAAAATCGTTGCTCCTCCACCAAATGGTAATGTTCTTCGTGAATCTGGAAAAACATCCATAGAATGATGATGTCGCTCAATGGTCTCAATCGGAGCGTGTAGAAAAATCCAATACAGAAAATTCGATAATTGACAGAGCCCGCCACCAACTCCCTCGACAATCCTACCATGTGATAATAACATCCCATCGACATACCCATTTTCATATCGAGGTTTGCCAATAATGTTCCATAGTGAAAAGATATGCTTCGGCTGTATGACCACACCGTTTAATTTTTCAACAGCTTGTCTCAGATTGATAATTTTTTGTTCTTGTAGCCTAGGATCACTGTCTCCCAGTTTGCGTCGTAATACGGATTGATGTCTTGCTACGACACACTGAAAAAAATCCTGTCTCCTCTCATACCTAATTCTAGGATCAAAAAAGTTTTGTATGTTTCTATATATATGACGTACAGAAATAATAGGCTTTTTGAGAAATGGATATTTTCTGGAAAGCGCGATTCTTTTTGGATGTTCGTAGCGATAGATACGTGTAGCAATTTCTTTTTCGATGTTTGTCATACTTCACGCCCTAGCGTGCTCTTTTTAAAATTAAAAACGGCTAAACTTATCTCAGAATTTTTTCCATCACTCTTCCTCGTGCTAATTCATCTACGAGTTTGTCGAGATATCTCACTTTTTGTGTCAACGGATTTTTGATTTCTTCGATACGATATCCGCAGATTGTACCCGTGATGAGATGCGCATTTGGGTGGAGTGTAGCTCGTTTGAAAAAAGTTTCAAATGTTACGTTTTCTTCGATGAGACTGTTTATTTTTTTTATATCAAATCCCGTAAGCCATTCGATCACTTGATTCAATTCTTCTACCGTGCGGCCTTTTTTGGTGACTTTTGTCACATAGAGAGGATAGATCGAGGCAAATGTCATGCGTGCCATTCTCTCATCGTGTTGTGGTGAGGTGTTCATAGAGTGTTTAGGTTTTCTATCGCGTACGCGATATTTTTTTAGATCAATGAGTTTCGACGTACGATGTAAAATTGTTGAGTATGGATTGCCAGCCATTCCTCTGCATCTCTTCTGAATTTTCTGTTTCCGCGTCAAATATGATTGTTACCCTCGTTTTGCCATCAACATCTTCGAAAGATATGTCTACCACTCTCCCATCATCCATCGTATACGTAAACTTTTCTCCGACAACAATCTCATCATATGTCGCTTCGAAATCAAAACCAAAACTCTGATCACGGGCTTCCATTCTCGCTGTATATGTTCCGCCGACCCGCATATCATTCTCCGCATGTGGACAGCACCAGTCGTCTGAAGCAAAGTTCCAATGCACGATATGTGCAGGATTTGTATAATACTCCCACACTTTTTTCTTGTCTGCTGAAATTGTTGCGTGAATGGTGATTTTCATAATTTTTTATAAAATGGACTAGAAAAATATTTTTTGAATTTGTTATTGGTTGTTAGATGATATATTAAACATTTTTAATCCCCGATTTTAAGGAGTGTTCCGTGTTGCACATAAACTGGCATTTCCCAGTCGGGATGATTGGTCCAGGGATGATAAATCCATTTTTCTAAACTTTCATCTATTGTAATAATTTTGGCTGGCTCACCAAAAGCAGTTTTTATTTTTTCATTACTCCAACCTTGAAGATCTGTTCCAATGTGCCCGATAAGACTACCTTGTCTCGCAGTTTGCATGTGTTTTAAACGCTCCAAGCGATATTCCTCTTGTGCTGATTTCAACCAATATTCCTTTTGCCAAATACCAAATGATCTAATACTAGTGATATTTGTGCTTGGAGCGAATGGATCTGGTCCCATGTTAAATCTGACTTCTCGAATAACCCAGAATCTATTTGGGATTGAAAAAATAAAAACGATGAAAACAACGAAAGCTATTGGTATGTAAAAAATTGTAAATTTAATACTAATGCGCTTCGTTGTAGCCAGCCACAAATAATAAAAAAAGTTTAGAAAAATGGATACGATGAATGCAATCAGTAAATGCCCTCTATTCCAACCACGACCGTAAATGCCAGCCAACAGAATGTATGCCGACACAAGACATAGAAATGCCGTGGGTACAAATAACAAGATTTTTTTCTTCATAGCACGTAAATTAAAAATGTTTTATATTTCGCCTAACGGTCGCGTGTATGCGATGTGCGTCAGCATATGGGTGGAGCGAAGCGGAACCGCATACATGCTGTTAAATGATGTATTTTCAAAATCATTCAGTTTTTTTACGAGCGGGCTTCACGAGCTTCATAATTAAGGTAAAAATTCCATAAAAAATAGTTGCCCAAAATATTGCATTGAGAACTATAGAAAATTCCCATACCCATGAAATATTGTTACAAGCAGGTCGTGAAACAGTTCCGTGAAAGCCCATAACACAATCTGAATAAGTTCTAAATGGAAAACCTGACATGCCAATAACCTGCTTGCCGTTGTTTGTAGCATCAAACTCTATTTGTGCAGGGTACTCAATTTGATTGATCCTGGAATAACTAAAATCTGTTGTAAACACGAGGAGTGAAGCCCGCGTTATTACGGCTATCAGGATACCTACTATTAGACTAATAATTAATGCTTTTTTATTCATATGATTTTGAAAATATTTTATTTAACGTTCCTGCGTATGCGATGTTTGCCAGCGGTATAATTGCACGAAGTGCTTACCACTGGCAAATATGGGTGGAGGCTTGCGGAGGTACGGAGAAAGCCGTAACCGCATACGCAGTGTTAGCTGATGTATTCCTTTTCTTTTCCGACGGTAGTCGGTTGTTTTAAAAATTTTCAAATTTCTTTTTCCGTTTTGGGTGGTGGGCAGAGGGGAATTAAAGGGGTGAATGCCCGCCACCCAAAACACCTATTTCTGGTTTGAGGGAGGGGCAAGAGGGGAACTAAAGGGGTGAATTGCCCCGACCGAAAACATTCTATTGTTTCAAAAAGGCAATAATTATATTTAAATCTTCAGTTTTCAGTGGGTTTTCATTTGAGTTCTGTGTTGCATGTGTGCCACGATTACTCAGATCATTCCAGTAACCCTCTAGCTTTTTAATATCTTCTTCTTTCTTATCAATTTTTTTCAGATTTTCCCAAGGTACACCAACTCCACGAAGTCGATCTTTCATTAAACCAGTTTTTAACAAAATTTTCTCGTCAATATAATGCTCAATTGCTGATTTTAAGTAACCAGAAACACAACTCAAAGAGTAATCGCTTTTCATTTCATTTTCCGCTTTCTCAATAAAATAGCTACAGGATTCATTCTGTGCTTCAAATATTCTGCCTGTTTTATCTTTTGACTCTCTGTCTACCTTGTAGGTGTAAACATGACAACCTTTGCCATTGCAACCTTTCTGTGTGTAATTTTTGCAAATATGATGAGTTTTATTGGTTGTTTCATTTTTAAGACTGTTTCCCCAATAAATCAACGAATCGTAAAACAGTTTGTTATGCGTGAAAATTATAATCTGCCTATCTGATGACAGTTGTAAAAGTTTTTTAGCTAAAAAATCAGCTACTTCGTGATCAACACTGGTAACAGGATCATCAAAAACAATTGGACATATATCATTTTGGCTTTCAATCTCTGCGAGAAATAATGCAAGCCCGACAGCCTTTTGTTCGCCATCGCTTAAAATTGCACGAACATCGTTTCCTAAAATTTTAAGCCTTGTACGAACAGATCCTTTGCCTGCCCCAGTCTTTTCAAGGCTGACTTCAATATTTTTACCCAAGGCTTTTAGTTCGTCTTCAAAAGATTGCCTTATTGAGTCCGTCAAAAGCTCATCGTGTGCCTTTGATCCCAACTCTGTAATTCCTCTAGTGCTTATACTTTGTTTTACGCTTTCATATTTTTGAACAGACTTGCAAATTGCAAAATGGCTTTCTATTTTTGTCTTCCATTTTGAAATATTTTGTTTGTCTTCAAGCTTGTTAATCTCAGTTAAATAACCGCTTATTTTCTGTGTTTTTTGAGTATCGGATTGCTGTAAATCATCTAGCTCTTTTTGCTTTTTTTCTGATAGTTCCTTTAGTTTTTCATCGGTATTCAATAGGTCTAGCGCATACTTTTCAGCGGTAGTCGCCTTGTCTTTTAACGCCCTTTCTATATCTTCTTTTTTCTTTGCAGCCACTACTAACACTTGTTCAATTAATGTCTTATAATCTTGCTTCTGGTCGTTCTGTATCTCGGTTAAAGTTTTTTTCAAATTTTCTGAAAGAGTGAAATCCGTGACCAAATCATCAATTTCTTTCTTCAGCTCGGTAATTTTATCAACAGAATCTTTGAAATTTTGTTGCGACTGATCATCCAAATATTGAGCGTATGCCTGAACAAGTTTTATGGCCTCCTCGCCTAACGGCTGGTGGCAATAGATACATTTTTCCTCATGATTAAAGACGGTCTGGTCAATTTTTGCGACATATTCTTTCGCCGATTCAATAAAAGTTTGCCATTCCTCACTGTCTTGAGCGGGTATATTTTTTAAAACTTCAAATTGTTTTACTCGTTCATCCCTTATTTTCTTTTTCTCTAAATAATCCTTTATGGCAGAAAAAGTATTTGCTGTTAATTTCTCAAGGTTTGTTTTAACGTCAGATAAATGATTGTAAAGATCATCAATTTCTTTCTTTTCTTGATTCAATACTTTTTTACTATCTTCCGTAGTGTTTTTTTCAAGGGAAGTCTTGTCTATTTTAAATTGAGCTAGTTGTGTTGCATCCTCCTCGGTAAAAAGTTTGTTAGTATCTAACAGTTGTTCTTCCTGTTCTGTTAATGAAGTTTTGCCAAGTAATGTTTTTAGATCATCAGAGTGAATAATATCGATCAATGTCTGTAGTTCGGGAGACGAGTCTTGCTTTTGTTGTTTCGCTTGATTTAACCTCTCTTTAAATTCATCAATAATTGTTGCGATTACTTGAAAAAAATTTAGCCCGAGCGGTTCTATGTTCACCGAGCTTTCGCGCTCATCTAAGAAAATTGGTAAATATTCTGTATCAAAAACTTTGATTTGACTGAATGGTGCAATGCCTCGGACCAATTTATTATCCCATTTGAAAGTATTTTGTGTTTTATCATCTAATAAATAATCTACATGAACCTCTAATCCATCACCCTGATTATGGATGTTATCTAAAATATCTTTAGACTTGATACCGCCAGCAAGCTCATTGATAATTCTGAAATAACCACTTTTCCCAGTGCCGTTAAGTCCAAAAATTATAGTACATGCAGGACTTAATGTTATTGATTGGTTTGGAATAAGAGCATTAACGCCTTTTATATGAGTGATTTTTTGTAAAGAAAGTTTTTGTTTTTTTGAATTGTCTAGGGTTTCAGCTTCTACAATATCCTCTTGTTTTATCTCTTCATTATTTTCCTGATCATCCGTAATCTGATTTTCCTTTAGAAGCTCTTGAAATATTGCATTTTTTTCGGCATCCGAAATTTTTGCATTGGCATCTATTACTTTTTGAATCAACAAAACAAGCCATTTTGGCGTGTCGCTTTTGGCTTTGTATTCAAGCAGGTAGTCCTTAGCATGTGATTTTGTTGAGTTACTCATCTTTTAGCTTTTTGTTAATATCTGAAAATGTTTTGCTGAAGTCTTTTTTTAACTCATGCTCCCAAACCCGGATCACGTGCCAGCCTTCTTTTTTATAATGCCGATTCACCTCCTTATCACGTTCTTTATTCCGTGCGATTTTCTTTTCCCAAAACTCGGTTCTTGTTGCCGGCATGGAGCCGTGTTTTTTGCAACCATGTCAGAAACAAGAATCCACGAAAATTACGGTTTTGTATTTCGGTAAAACAATGTCGGGCTTTCCGAAATACTTTGTTGAGTTTTTGAGATAACGATAGCCTTCTTTCCATAACGCTTTGCGGAGTAAGATCTCAATTTTGCTGTCCTTGTTTCTTACTTTGGACATGATGTCACTGCGTTTTGTTTTGGAAAAAATATCGGCCATAGTTACTTGATAAATCGTATTTGGAGATTGAGCTTGATAAACAATTCGCCGTTTTCTTCGTAAATTGTGCCATAGCCGTGACGAGTCGCACTAGGCGATTCCATGCGTGTATTGTTGAACAGGTAATTTCGAAATGCTTCGGCATTGTAGAGGTGATAGCAAACTATTTCGCCGTCTTCGCGAACAATGATCACGCCTCCGTGCGCTCGTAAAGTTCCGTCCCAAGGACTTGCGGGGACCATACCCAAAGCGGCGTTATTGAGTAGGGATTTGATTTTGTATTCGTAATCTTCTGTTGTGAGGTTGAAAGTCAAAATTTGCACTTCTTCATCTTGCAAGTGTTGTAGTAGTTCGGGAAAAGTTGAGCCTTTGTCGGAAAAATAAGCCAAAAGAACCTCTGCCATTATTTCAGGCATAATCGTATCAATTTTTCTCAAATTTCGTTCAAAAACTTCGGAATCAACCTTATGAAAAGCGAAACTTCCGCCAGCTTCACGAATCGCAAAAAGTCGATCACGAATTTTTGACTTGGTGTCGATTGCGTTTATCCTTTTTAGATTCTGTTTATCAAGCCCTGTTATTTTGTATGTAAAATTGGTCGCCCCCGAAGCGTTGAGCAAGGTTGCTGGCGAACCCAGTTTTGATTTAATGCTGAATCCGATTTCATGATCTCGTCCGATCGTGTGATCATGCACTTTTAAAATCAGGTCTTCTTTTCGTGAATTTCCCGCATTAAGTGTTTTAACTGCAAGACGATCAAAAAGTTCCTCTGCGAGCGGAACGGAAAAGGTCTGTGACTTTTCTTTGATTTCACTAAAAATTTCCACAACTTTGGTTTTTAAGTCGGAAGTATCAACGATTGCCGTTTCTCCGTTTCCGTGTAGGATTTTGACTTTTTCTCCTTCTTGCAATTCGTATTCCAGCTTTCCTTCGGATTCTTCACGTATGATTTTCAAAATGGGAAAGAAAATCGCCTCGATTTTTTCGAGATCTTGATCTGCGCCGATAATTTTCTTGTCGACGAGCAGTTTTATAAAAGCGTAAAACTCGCTCCATTCTCCTTTATTTCCTGTGATCATAAGCATTTAGTGATTTTATAATTTGTTGTGCGACCGCATTAATCGCATTGACGGCAACAGCATTGCCAAGCTGCTTCATGGCTTGTACTTCCGAAACCGGAAACTCGAAGTCATCAGGGAAGCCCATCATTTTTTTACCTTCAACGGGCGACAATCTTTTTACTTTACCTTTCACTCTGTAAGCGTCCCAATTTCTGCGGTCATCAATTCCCGATCCACGACCTCCGCAACGTAGTGTGTAGCCGACTTCTTTTTCGCAAGGTGCGCCCCAAATATCGGACATGGTTTTTTCAAGTTTGATAGGTTCGGGAAATTCAAATTCCACATCCGGATCACGAAAACCGACCATGAATAATCGCGGACGATGTTGTGGAAGTCCGAAATCGGACGCTTTCACAATTTTGTAGTGGAAGGAGTAACCAAGATCTTTGGTAATCGTGTTTTTTATAACTTCAAATGTTTTGCCATTGTCGTGCTTCAGTAGATGACGGACGTTTTCAATAAAGAAAGCACGTGGTTGTTTTTCCTTGATAATTCGCACGATGTCGTGAAAGAGTGTGCCTCGCGTGTCTGCAAATCCTTTTTTGAAACCGGCTTGTGAAAACGGCTGACAAGGGAAACCTCCCGTTAAAATATCAAAGTCCGGGATTTCCTTTTCATTCACTTTGGTTATGTCGCCCGCAAAAAGATTTTTACCTTTTGCGAATAAGCCCACTTCAAAAAGTTCAGGCTGTATTTTTCGGAAATTATGTTCGTATGTCTTGCGTGCGTGTTCATCCCATTCACTCACAAAAACACATTTTGCGCCCGCATTATGAAAAGCCAAGTGAAAGCCGCCTATTCCTGCGAACAGGTCAATGAAAGTTATATCTCGTTTTGTCTTTTGAGTTTTTGCTTTCATAGACTATTTTATTAAATCGTTAATATCCACTTCCAAGCCTTGTGCAACTTTGGTTAGTGTTTCTATTGTGGGGTTTCCGTTTGTTCCCGATTCCAAAGTAACAATGGTATTGAGTGCAACATCGGCAAGTTTTGAAAGGCGATCTTGTGATATGCCTTTCTCGGTACGGATTCTTTTCAGATTTTTTCCTATGTTTGAAATGTTTGGTTTCATATACCGGTAAAATGTAATATTTTCACTGGTTGTATTGTATCGTGTTTGAAAGTTTGGGTCAATTTTATAAAAATGTTCCGCTGATAGGCGGAACTCCATATATTCCCCTCATCAAATAAAGCGTTTCCGTAGCGTAACGGAGGAAACACCATATTTCCCCTTAATAAAAAAAGAAAAAGAAATTTGAAAATTTTTTAAAACAATTGGGCGATAGCCCAGAAAAGAAAAGGAATATTTCAGCTAACGTTCGCCGATATCAGATGTGCCGCCATTGTTTTCAGCACATACTTTCATTTACCATTATTCATTGTAAGCACTTCAAACCTGCAATTCAAGAAGCGGCATATGGGAGAAGAAAATTGCGCCACATTTGAAAATTCCAAGGCGAAATTTTCTGAACCTGATATCGGTTGTTAGCTGATGTTTGTCTCACGGCGTTTGTAAAGAAAAACTCCGTTAACAAAAATCGCCCATACCGAAACGGCTATCGCAATAATACCAGCTTTTATCAACTGAGAAGGGCTTGAGCCAGTCTGCGACTGTACTTGCAAGATTCCAATCAGAACAATAATGATTGCTATGTAGCTTACGATCGACTGCCGAAAGTGATCGGCGATTTTTGGTTTATGCAGCTTTTCGAGCCGAAATATTAACCCATTGCCAAGCCAGAATAGAAGAGTGGATACTATGATGAAAACTATTAGAAGGAGGATAGTGCCTACTAACGCTACTTCAAGTTCCATTTGAATTATTGCAAGCACGATAGTGTCTAAGAAAAATCCAAATGCGAGAAAAGCTGCATAAACAATAGGCGATAAGATTTTCTTAAGCATAGCGATTGATTTATGAAAAGTTTAGTGAGGCAAATTTCAGCTAACTCCTTTTATACGAACAATTGGGTATTTCCGCTAAAATAGAGTATACTTTACCTATCTATGTGAAATCAAGGAGGGGTATGAATTCACTATATCGTAGTTCAAATTATCGACCAAGCCGTGACCCATTGGTTCTTTTTGTACAAGAAATGAGATTAAGAGGATTAAGTGATAAGACTCAAAAGTCGTATCATTATTATTTGGATGAATGTCTGAGGTTTGTCGACTATAAATCTCCAAAAGAAATTTCAGCTGCTGACGTTCGGAGTTATTTGTTGTGGCTTGCTGATAATCATAAAAGTGCCTCAACGTTGAATATTGCATATTCGGCACTGCAATTTTATTTTCAAAAAATTCTTCGTAGAAATTTTTTTGCCATGATTCCACGTGCAAAAAAAGAAAAACGTTTACCGGTCGTACTTTCGCAAAAAGAAATACAGAGCTTGATTGGTGCGATTACGAATAGGAAGCATCGTGTAATAGTGGAATTGCTCTATGGATCTGGATTACGTGTGGGTGAGGTGGTGCGAGTTCGGATGAAGGATATTGATTTGGATAGGATGCAATTACATGTAGTGCAAGGGAAAGGATCAAAAGATAGGTATACTATTATCCCACGTTCTATCTCTACTATTCTTGCTACGCAAATGAATGTAAAACAACCGAGTGATTTTTTGTTTACCAATGGGCATGGTGGACGATTACATGAACGTAGTGTGCAAAAAATTGTTACTCGAGCTGCGCAGACTGCTCGGATTTCCAGGTCGGTGAGTGTACACACGCTTCGTCACAGTTTTGCGACTCATTTACTCGAAGCTGGTACGGATATTCGATATATCCAAGAATTGCTTGGTCATACAAAGATTGCTACTACTCAAATATATACGCATGTAGTACGATCAGATTTAAATATGATTACGAGTCCACTGGATCGTATATAGTTGATTTTCCCGTACATATCCGCTATACTCCCTCACATATCTATTTAATACTACTGTATGGTGCAGTTTTTTACCACGACTATTTACCAGCCGATTTTCAATCTCTTTGTCTGGTTCTACAATCTCGTCGGAGATGTAGGTGTTGCGATTTTATTGATCACGATCTTGTTCCAGCTCATCTTGTACCCACTAAACAACAAATCCATCCGAGCCCAAAAACAACTCGCTGATTTGCAGCCAGAATTGGAGCGTATCAAGCGTGAGAATAAGGGTGATCAGCAGAAATTGGCTACGGAGACTATGAAATTGTATAAGGATAACAAGATTAATCCTTTTGGTTCATGTCTTCCGGTACTCATTCAGATTCCGATTTTCCTCGCACTGTTCTACGTATTTCAGAATGCATTCCGTGAGACATCGTTTGAATTATTGTATCCATTTGTGAGTAATCCAGGATCGATTGATCCTGTGATGTTTGGTATCTACGATCTCTCGGGAAATAGTGCGGTCTTGGCAATTCTCGCAGGTATTGCACAATTTATCCAAACCAAAATGCTGATGGCAAAACGACCTCCAGTAAATGCAGGGGAAGGAGCAAAGGATGAATCGATGGCTGCGCTCATGAATAAGCAAATGCTATATATGATGCCCGTGCTTACGGTAGTAATCGGATTCCAGTTTCCTGCAGGAGTGGTATTGTATTGGTTCTTCCGCACCGTGTTGTCGATTATCCAGCAATGGCTCGTATTTCGCTCACATTCCACGGGTGACGGCCCTACTACTGGCGGAGACGTGATTGAAGGGAAGATTGTCTCGTAGAAGTTGATGAAGTTTTTGATGATATTACCGTGATATGAAACTTAGCGGTTCACAAGTAATGAAGATGCAGGTATACACCGCATCAGGTGTGCGTGTGGGACGTGTGCGAGATATTTCAATTGATGTGGATACTGGTGTTGTGTGTGAATATTTTATAAAAACAGGATTTCGTACAATGCGTACAATTACTCGTGAACGCGTGATACGGATCGAATCAGATCGGCTCATTGTCGAAGATCGTGTCATCGAGACCGAATCTTCTCCTGAGTCGGTAGCCCCGGTGTGTACCTCGGTTTCCACAAATCCTATTACCCAAGACAAAACCTCCTCATGATAGGGGGTTTTGCTTTATATCGCTTTCTTGTACAATGGGTGTATATGAATGATGCACTCTATCAGGCAGCACTGCGCGCACTCGTTTTTTTCGACATATTTGATCATCCGCTTACTGATCGTGAATTATTTGAATATCTCCATGGCCCGATACCGAATACTCGTCTCAATTTTTCTCAATTTCTCGCACAGACCGAAGTGTTTCCAGATTCAGTCATGGTGCGTACGCAGGGTCTGTGGCATCTGCGTGGAAGGGAGGAATTGGTATCATTACGGACCGAGCGCAGTGTGTCGTATGGAATCAAGAATAGAATACTGATTCGAGCAGTGCGTGTGTTGTCGTATGTGCCTTTTGTGCGAGCAGTATTTGTGTGCAACACACTTGCGTTCAGTGTTGCGGATCGCACGAGTGATATTGATGTATTGATTATTGTAAAAGGGGGGAGAATGTGGACGGCACGTCTCATGACTACCATTCTCATGTCCGTATGTGGACTTCGACGTACGAAGAAACGCATTCAAGATCGGATATGTTTGAGTTTTTATCTTGCTGACCGGGCGTTGAATATTATGAAGTTTCGAATTCCTGATGATATCTATATGTCGTTTTGGCTTCGTACATTGATTCCGGTGTATGATCCAGACCATCTTCGTGACAGTATACTTCGTGCCAATCAGGAATTACTCGAGCCATTTCTACCACATGCACGCTACACACATCCAATGCTTCGACTCGATCGAAGTCATGAGCTTGGAAAACGTACAAGTGTGCGTATCGTAGAATGGGTATTGCAGAGTAGAGTGGGTGATCGAGGCGAGTCGTTTGTTCGGGCAATTCAACGTAAGAAAATTTTTCGTAATCGACACAGTCTGGTGCATGCCAAAGATACACGAGTGGTTGTGAATGATTCAGTGTTGAAATTTCATGAGAACGATCGAAGAGTGTTGTATCGAGATACGTGGAAGCAGCGAATGAGTGAAGTGAACGAAAGTCTGTAATGCGCTAAGTGTGTTAACACATCATTTCCGTGAATACGGATAAGTGGAGTATTGTATGGTTTCTCGATTATTCATGATTGAAAAATTTCTCGTCTATCTCTGGGGACTCGTATTGCCATGGCAGACGATCTGGATATATCGGTACACCTCGCTACAGGGGGTGATGTCTCCGTACCTGACATTGGGATGGTATCTCGGCGAAGGGGTGTTGTGGGTATTATTTTTGGTGATTGTCTTCAATCGGTGGAAACGTCAGCATCGCACACGTGTCGAAAACATGTTCACCAAAAGAGCGGCGGCCATGAGTCTGATGATGTGTGCATTCCCAGTATTTGTATATGTGCGGAGTTTCTGGTCGGGTGATGTGGATGTGTCTCTCCGACATGCGCTTTTTATTATCGAGGGGTACATGGTGATTGTGATGATTTCGATTTCCCAGATACCACTTCGTGAATGGCTTCGAGCATTCCTATGTGGTAGTGTAGGACCGCTCGCACTAGGATTGTATCAATGGTTTTCTCAATCTACGTTTTCGTCTACCTTGTTCGGATTGACGGAACATGTCGCACGTGAGCCAGGTACCTCGATTGTCGCATCAGATTCTGTAGGGAGGTGGCTTCGCGCATATGGACCATTTCCACATCCAAATATTTTTGGTGGATACACGGTGCTCGTGATGTTTCTCACCTATGTGTATACCTATTATGTTCAGTCGTCTCGTGAACGCATCACACTGGGGATCCTTCATGTGGTGACAGTGTTTGTACTGTGTACGACGTTTAGTCGAGGGGCACTGCTCGGGTACATAGTTCTCATTTCTGGATGGGTAGTGTATGCACTCAAGAATCGAATACGAGGAGTACTCGGTATAGTGGGGGTGGGAATCGTGAGTGCAGTATGTTTTGTGGGTATATATCCCGATCTGGTGCATGTACGAGCAGTACCTGTGTCGAGCGCCGAGACTCGTTCAATTGATGAGCGTATTTCAGGTATCGGTGTTGCCATGGATTTATTTGCCGAGCGTCCGATAGATGGATATGGAGGAGGTATGTTTACGTATGCGTGGTACCTACTCAATCCAGGGTTACCGGGATATATGTATCAGCCCGTACACGTGGCCCCATTGGTCGTACTGGTAGAATACGGAATCACAGGATTGGTGTTCGCACTATGTTCGTGGGTTGCAGTGGGAAGTAGTGTCCCGCGCACGAGATGGGGAATGGTAGCATTCGCCATGCTTCCACTTATGAGTATTGGGTTTTTCGATCATTATGTGGTTACCCTATATTCAGGAATTCTTATTTTTTCTCTATATATAGCTGTTCTGATACGGTTCTCCACACACTCTCCACAGACTGTCCCCATGCGATGATTTTTTCGCTATGATATGCGCGTTGACAGTATGCGTATGGGACGGTATCCTACGTAGTACTGAACTCGGAGAGGGGATACATTGCGTGAAGCGTCGCTATTCGAACATCGTGCTTCTGACAGGCATCACGGTGTTCATCTATGGCCGACGCATCAGGCTGTTCCCTCTCCGGGTTTTTGTTTTGGGATAGAGTGAGAGAGTGGTGTCGACACCTCTTGACAGTGCATACACTTTATCCTATTATTTTCGTTGACACATTATCACTCTTTTTGGTAGAGTGCTAATGTCGTATATATTATGTAATTAATTTATATAGCTATGTCTATCCGACCATTGGGAGATCGAGTGCTCGTGAAGCCACTCAAAGAAGAAGAAGTGACCAAGTCCGGAATTGTATTGCCGGATACGGTAGATAAGGAAAAGAAAACTGAAGGTGAGATTATCGCACTTGGTGAAGGCGAAAAACTTTCCAAGTTGAATCTCAAAGCTGGAATGAAAATTTTATTTAAAAAAGGATGGGATGATGATATTAAGTTTAATGGAGAAGAGTTCAAAATCCTTGATCATGATGAAATATTGGCGGTGATTGAGTAACGTATTTCTCATACATAATCTTTTAAAATCATATGGCTAAACAGATCAGATTTGATGATGATGCACGACAGGCACTTGTACGAGGTGTCGATGTGCTTGCAAATACGGTGAAAGTAACACTTGGACCAAAGGGTCGAAATGTGGTACTCGACAAAGGATATGGAAGTCCGACGATTACCAAAGACGGTGTGTCAGTGGCAAAAGAAATCGAGCTCGAAGATAAGTTTGAAAATATTGGTGTTGAAATTATCAAAGAAGTGGCAAGTAAGACCAATGATATTGTAGGAGATGGTACGACTACTGCAACAGTACTCGCACAAGCAATTGTGAAAGAAGGATTGAAAAATGTGACTGCAGGAGCAAATCCAGTCGCACTTAATCGTGGATTGCACAAGGCAGCAGAAGCAGTGGTACATGAACTCAAGCATACTATTTCAAAAAAAGTAGAAGCAAGCGAGATTGCTCATGTAGCATCAATCTCTGCAAATGATCGAGAGATTGGAGAAAAAATTGCAGCAGCAATCAAAGAGGTGGGAAATGATGGGGTGATTACGGTTGAAGAGTCACAGAGTTTTGGTATGGATATCGAGACCGTGAAGGGTATGCGATTCGACAAAGGTTTTGTCTCAGCATACATGGTGACCAATACTGATCGGATGGAAGCAGAATATCAAGATCCCTATATCCTCATTACTGACAAAAAGATTTCTTCTGTAGAAGAAATGCTTCCGATTCTCGAAAAAGTAGCACAGAGCGGGAGAAAAGAGATGGTGATTATTGCGGAAGATGTCGAAGGTCAGGCATTGACCACACTCGTATTGAACAAACTTCGTGGTACGTTCAATGTGCTCGCCGTAAAAGCTCCGGGATTCGGAGATCGACGCAAAGAAATGTTGCAGGACATTGCAGTGCTTACTGGTGGACGGGTGATTACCGAAGAAGTGGGATTGAAATTGGATAGTGTAGATATTACAGATCTCGGACGAGCACGAAAGGTGGTAGCTACCAAAGAAACCACGACAATTGTTGAAGGAAAGGGTGATCAGTCATCAATTGCGGATCGGGTAGCCCAGATTAAGAAATTGATTGAGCAGACAGATTCTGAATTTGACCGTGAAAAATTGCAAGAACGTCTCGCAAAACTTGCAGGAGGAGTAGCTGTGATTCGTGTAGGAGCTGCTACAGAGACTGAGATGAAAGAAATCAAGCATCGTGTCGAAGATGCAGTGGGTGCTACTAAAGCTGCGATTGAAGAAGGAGTGGTACCTGGTGGTGGAGTTGCACTTATTCGTGCGATGAAAGCACTCGAGACACTCAAGCTTGAACCAGAAGAAATGGTAGCAGTAGATATTCTCCGTCGAGCGCTCGAAGAGCCGGTACGTATCATTGCACATAATGCAGGATTCGAAGGTGCTGTCGTAGTAGATGAAATCAGAAAGCATGAGGGTGGGTATGGATTCAATGCAGTTACTGGTCTATATGAAGACATGGTAGCAGCAGGAATCATCGATCCTACCAAAGTGACTCGAAGCGCATTGCAAAATGCAGTGTCTGCCGCTGGCATGCTCCTCACCACAGAAGCAGTGGTGACCGACTTGCCAAAGAAAGACGACACTCCAATGCCAGGCGGTATGGGAGGAATGGGCGGTGGAATGGGCATGATGTAAATTCAAGTATAAAAAACTCCTCGTAAAAGCGGGGAGTTTTTATGTAAAAATATACATAGTACCATAGTTATTTTGTGCACTGAAAAATAATAGTGTATAATTTACCTATTACAATTGTCTGTTTTATTATTTAGATTTATGCGTGTAGATTTTTTTTTAAAAAAAACGATTATACTACTTCTGGTAGTTTCTTTGATTTTTCCTCAATCTGTATTTGGTGAAATAAGTAATGGAATGGGTGCAAGTGATGTTATTGGGCAATATACAGATGACGGAGAAGGAAATCTAACCCCAAATTATACAAAAAATGGTGAAAATAATGGTCCTTCAAATTTAGGCTTTAATGCCCCTGCGTGGTCTGCTATTGATACTGACGGACATTATTTTTTTGTTTCAGATTCCAGTAATCATCGGGTACTTATTTATGAGCTCGATGAAAATAATGATTTTTTGGATTATAAAGCTGATTACGTACTTGGACAGAGTGATTTTTTTGGTGATTCTCCAACAACGACACAGTATGGATTGAATAGTCCACAAGGACTTGCCTATGATTCCATAAATAAGCGATTGTTTGTGTCCACTCTCTCAAGAGTCATGGTTTTTGATTTTACCAATGGCATTACCAATGGCATGAACGCAAGTTATGTTATTGGTCAGGATAATTTTTTTACTTCGTCTGGGTCAGTGTCTCAAACACGTATTAGTGGTGCGAGAGGTTTAGTGTATGATGCTGCTAACAACAGACTTTTTATTGCTCAGTCAAGTGCCCATCGGGTTACAGTATACGATGTGTCTACAAGTACGATGGCAAATGGTATCCCTGCAACTCATGTGATTGGACAAAACTCGTTTACTACTTTTTCTTCTGTTACAACGCAAACAGGCATGTCGGGTCCATATGGGTTGGCATATGAATCAGAAACAGGACGTCTGTTTGTTGCTCAGTACAACAACAATAGAGTGCTTGTATACAATGCCTCTCCTGAAAATTTATTGGTTACAAGTACTCCCGCTACTCATGTGCTGGGTCAACCAAATTTTACCTCCAATTCTATCGGTCTTACTTCGGTCGGAATGTATCAACCCTATGGATTGGCGTTGGATTCAAGTACCAATCGATTATTTGTGGCGCAGTCAGGGGGTAATAAAGTCGGGGTGTACGATATAGCAACA
Organism: Candidatus Magasanikbacteria bacterium UBA922; assembly: GCA_002293825.1. Taxonomy (GTDB): domain Bacteria; phylum Patescibacteriota; class Patescibacteriia; order Magasanikbacterales; family UBA922; genus UBA922. The sequence continues at coordinate 87,144 of DBDW01000012.1, forward strand.
AGTACTATTTCAAATGGTATGGCAGGAATACATGTTCTTGGTCAACCAGATTTTAATATGCTTGTGAGTGAGGGCAGTGGTACGTTTAGACTAGGTAATCCTCGGGGTGTAACGTTTGATCATACGAACAATCGTCTCTATGTGGTCCAGGATAGTTGGGCTCGTATTAGTATTTTTGATGTTACGACAGGTACAATTGCAAATGGGATGGATGCTGTTGGTATGCTTGGGCAATTTACCAAGGTGGGTGCTGACACGTATGTGCCTAATTATAACAAAACAAGCAAGAACAATGGTCCAAATGAATTTGGGCTACACACACCTACGGATATGGCGCTTGATGAGAGCGGTCATCGTTTGTTTATCTCAGATGCCTCTGGTAATCGTGTATTGATTCATAATCTTGATGCAAATAATCAATTAATTGATTACCAGCCTGATTATGTATTGGGACAACAAGATTTTAATGCGAATACAGCTACCACGACACAAAGCGGAATGAATGGTCCTACGGGTTTGGCATATGCTGAAGAATATGATTATTTATTTGTTGCCGATACCACGAACAATCGTGTACTTGTTTTTGATGTTTCGTCGGTGACCAATGGAATGAATGCAGCATATGTATTGGGTAGAGATGATTTTAGTTTAAGTTTTCAAAGCTTTACTATTAATGGAATGTACGCCCCTCAAGGAGTGCTTTATGATCCAGAATCTGATTATTTATTTGTTGCTGATACTACTAATCATCGTGTATTAATTTTTTCTATTTCTCCAGATACAATTTCAAATGGAATGAATGCGATTGATGTGCTTGGCCAGACAAATTTTTATGAGAGAGTGGAGCGTGTTACGCAGCAGGGGCTTAGCAATCCGATTGGTCTTGCGTATGATCTTGAAAATAATAGACTTTTTGTTGGTCAGTCGAGTAATCGAATCAGTGTGTTTGATATTTTACCTCCTCAAGAAGGTGCGTCACATGGACCTTCTGCTATTGGTGTGCTTGGTAAGACTGATTATGATGAAAATAATAATTTAGTGCCAACATTTGATAAATTTGGAAGAAATAATGGTCCAAATAATCTTAACTTTAACTGGGCAGAAGATTCGATTGTAGACACGACTAATCATCGACTATTTGTCTCTGAGAGGGAGAATAACCGAGTATTAGTGTATGAGCTGAATAATCAGGGGTATCTGGAGGATTATAAGGCAGATTATGTGTTGGGTAAAACAAATTTTAATTCTAGTGGGGCCGGGAATACACAATCATTGATGAATATCCCTGAAGGATTGGCATATGATGAGGTTAATCAGCGTTTGTTTGTAGCGCAGTCAGGTAATCATCGTGTCACGGTCTACGATCTTTCAGGTGGCATTACAAACGGAATGAATGCGAGTTATGTGTTGGGACAGAGTACGTTTATTGGAAATACACCAGCAAACACTCAAGCAGGAATGAATTCTCCTATGGATGTGGTGTATGTTACTTCTACACAACATCTATTTGTAGCGCAGTCAGGTAATCATCGTGTCACGGTCTACGATCTTTCAGGTGGCATTACAAACGGAATGAATGCGAGTTATGTGTTGGGACAGAGTACGTTTACCGTAGGAACTTCTGCGACTGCTCAGGATCGTATGAGTTCTCCAATTGGAGTTACCTATGACACTCTAAATAATTTATTGTTTGTAGCACAATCTGCTAGTAACCGTGTCACGGTCTACGATCTTTCAGGTGGCATTACAAACGGAATGAATGCAAGTTATGTGTTGGGACAGAGTACGTTTACTGGCTTTCTCTCAACGTCTACTCAATCCGGGCTAGGGTCTCCGAGTGCTGTTGAGTATGACATTCAAAATGAAAGATTATTTGTGTCAAATGGTAACCGTGTCACGGTCTACGATCTTTCAGGTGGCATTACAAACGGAATGAATGCAAGTTATGTGTTGGGACAGAGTACGTTTACATCAAATACAGTGGTTACACAAAGTCAGTCAAGTACCAACGGTACTGCAGGTCTGGCACTTAATCCTGGTACTAATCAATTATTTGTAACACAGTCTTTTTTATATAATCGCGTTAGTATTTTTGATGTTTCTACGAGCACTATTTCAAATGGAATGAATGCTGTTGACATGCTTGGATTTTATTCCTACTCACAGGAAAATGGTTTTGTACCTGATTATTCGATGACTGGGTATAATGGTGGAACGACTAAACTGAGTTTAGATTTTCCAAAATTTAGTTTTCTTGATACTGAGAATCATCGTCTGTTTATCTCAGATAGTAGTAATAGACGTGTCATCGTACATACTCTTGATCAAAATAATGAATTGATTGATTATGAGGCAGACTATGTGTTAGGGCAAAATAGTTTTTACACTAATACAGAGGCGCTTTCCCAGTCTGGTATGTCAAATCCAGGAGGATTGAGTTATGATTATGAGAATGATTTGTTGTTTGTTGCTGATTCTACATATCGGCGTGTCACGGTCTACGACCTTTCAAATGGTATTACAAACGGAATGAATGCGAGTTATGTGCTGGGACAGAGTACGTTTACTGCGAATACTGCGGCAACCACTCAAGCTGGATTAAATAATCCTATAAACGTTCTCTATGATAGTACCAATAGTCGTTTGTTTGTGTCTGATAGTAACCGTGTCACGGTCTACGACCTTTCAAATGGTATTACAAACGGAATGAATGCGAGTTATGTGCTGGGACAGGGTACGTTTACTGCAGCAACTGCAGCAACTACCCAGGCTGGTATGAGCGGAGCTGAAGGTCTTGCATTTGATAGTGAAAATAATCGTTTGTTTGTTGCAAATAAAACGATTAACCGTGTCACGGTCTACGACCTTTCAAATGGTATTACAAACGGAATGAATGCGAGTTATGTGCTGGGACAGGGTACGTTTACTGCGAATACTGCCTCAGTGACAACTCAATCAGGGCTCAGTGCTCCTGCTGGTTTGGCGTATAATCCTGTGCATCAGCGGTTGTATGTGGCGCATGTTGGGGGGGTTTACGTATTTGATGTGTCTACAAGTACGATGTCGAATGGAATGAATGCTGTTTATGTGTTTGGTAAGACAGGTTTTGGAAATAATGTTCCTTCAGTATCCTCTTCACAACGGTCAGTTTCCTCTGCACAAGGTTTGTCTTACGATGTGACTAATCATAAGTTATTTGTAGTTCAGACAGGTTCTTCAGGTAATAGGGTTACAATTTTTGATGCGCAGTCTGCTGGTGCGAATACTGCAACTGTTGATTTTCCGTCTGCGAGTTATGTGATTGGACAAAATTCATTTACTGAGAGCGCATCTGCGCTCACGCAAAGTGGTACGGACGATCCGCAAAGATTATCGTATGACTCAGTTAATAAAAGATTGTTTGTGAGTGAGAATGACACTCATCGGGTGATGGTATACGACTTGTCCAGTGGTATTACAAATGGAATGGGCGCGAGTTACGTAATCGGACAATCTGATTTTATTACGGGTACGAGTGGTTTGTCACAATCAAAAATGAATGGTCCGAGAGGTGTTTTGTATGATTCAGGAAATGATCGCATTTATGTTGCTGATACTAATAATGCTCGTATAATGATGTTTGCTTTTTCAGAAGGAGATTCACTTGATGAACCAATTATAAATTCTAATTTTGCTGAATCAACGTCAATTCAAATTTTCTGGTCTCCTGTGCCTGGTGCAACATCATATACAGTTTCTTCTACTGCTATAGGGTCGACAGTCACAACCTCTGCTTCTAATTATACATTTAATAATCTTACTCCCAACACGGATTACTCTTTTCAAATTAAAGCTAATAACATATCAACTTCAAGCGCCTATTCAGACATTTTTACCACCTCAACAGAGCCTACTTTAATTATTTCTAACGTTACTACAACAAATATTGGGACAACAACGGCAACGGTGTCGTGGACCACAAACCGTCTGACGTCTTCACGTATATTGTATGGTTTTGTAAATTCTTTTGGATTATCTACTGCTGAGATTAATACTGTTCCTCGTGTGTTGAATCATGAAATCACACTCACTGGTCTTTTACCGTGTACCGTGTATCATTATACACCTCGAGTGGTGGCGGCGGGTGGCGATATTGCCACAACCACTCGACGCATTTTTTCAACCACAGGTTGTCCATTATCGACTTCTATTATTTCCTCAGAATCAAGTTCTGTATCTTCTACTACAGGTGGATCCATTGCTTTTTCTGGGGGTAATGAGCGAGTTTCTTTGACTGTTCCAAGCGGTTTTGCTTCTACTTCTGAAGCCATATTTCAGGTAAAACAGGTACTTAGAGATCCAGTGATTTCTGAATCGGTTTTACCTGTGAAAAAGACGGTGGTAGGTTCTTTGGTATTTGATTTGAAAGCAATTTCTTCTGAAGATTCAGTTGTAATTTCAGAATTTGAAGAGTCAGTTGATATTACGATGACATACGATCCTAGTGATCTTAAGGGTATTGATCCTCAAACTTTGATTATTTATCGTTATGTTAATGGAGTTTGGACACCTCTTTCTGGGTGTGTTGTTGATGTTTCTCTGTCAACTGTTACGTGTGAAACACCAGGTTTTTCTTTGTTTGCCTTATTTGGTGAGCAAGAAGAGGATGTATCTTCTATTTCTTCAAATAGTGTTCCAGTATCCGGTTTACGAGTTCCTGTTTCTGGGTCTGAATTTATAATTCAGTCTGGTGCATTTGAGGTTGCGTCGCAGGTAGTAAATCTTACATTTAATTCTCCTGATGCTGTTCAAATTGCAATTTCGAATTCTGAAAATTTTGAAGGAGTTGTGTTTGAGTCCTATGTTCGTACTAAACAGTGGAAACTTACTCCGGGCCCTGGTTCTAAAGTGGTGTATGTTAAATTTAGAGGAGCTAATGGTGATGAGCGTGTAGTTTCTGACACCATCACCCTCACCGACACCACCTGCCCCCTCACACCAGAACGACCATACAAATCTCCAAGTAGTCCATCAGTCTACTACCTCACTCCTGACTGTACGAAGCGACCGATCAAGAACGCTGAAACATACTTCACTTGGTTTGCAAGTTGGAGCGATGTATCGGTAATTCCATTAGGCACCCTCACTTCTATCCCTGATGACAAGCTATTCTTCCTCCCCCTCGGTCCACGCTACCGACCGACCTATGGAGCACTCATCAAAACTCCATATGATCCAAAAGTATACGTTCTCATCAATGACACCAAATACTGGATCACTGACGAAGCAGTATTCACTGGACTAAACTACCAATCCTCATGGATCGAAGATGTAGATTCTCGACTCCTCGACTACTACGCAACAGGATCAGAAATCACTGACACCACTCAACATCCTCCATTCACACTCATCAAGTATCCAAATAATCCGAAAGTCTACCGTCTCGAACTCGATAATGACGGAGTACTCACCAAACGCTGGATTGTAAACGAATCTGCATTCAAAGCACTCAAATTTAGAGGTGATCGAATCATCACGATTCCTGCAACCACCATCTATCCTGATGGACCTGAATTGAAATAATGTATTGGTATACGTTAAAACTCCTCGTGGAAACGGGGAGTTTTTGTGTGCCTTGAATTTATGTGCTATTTTCGCTACACTGAGAGTACTATGGCAACTATTAATGACACCGGTGAACGCTTGAATATTCTGGCACAAAAAATCACTGACACGTGGAAACTTCTTCGAATTGATGAATTACAAGAGCGTGTTGGTTTTTTTGATGAGATGATGCAGGATGCTACATTTTGGAATAATCCACAAAAAGCTGGACAGGTCTCAAAAGAGCGAGAAGGTCTTGTTTCTGAAATTCAGACGTGGAGTAGTCTTCAGACAGAGGTTCAGAATCTGATTTCATTTGCACGTGAGTTGGAAGATTCACCTGATGAGACACTTGAAACAGAGATAAACCAAAGGACTGTAGAGCTTGAAAAAAAATTTGAAAAATTAGAATTTTTGGTATTAATGAATGGGAAACACGACAAACTTGGGGCAATTATTTCGATCCATGCGGGAAGTGGGGGAACTGAAGCACAAGATTGGGCGTCAATGCTACTTCGTATGGTTTTTCGATATAGCGAGCAGAAAGCGTGGAATGTTGCTATGATCGATGAATCTGTGGGGAGTGAGGCAGGAATAAAATCTGCGATGTTTCGTGTCGACGGGAGATATGCCTATGGGCATTTGAAGGCATTGCATGGCACACATCGGCTGGTACGTATTTCTCCATTTGATGCAGAACAGATGCGACACACCTCATTTGCGGCGCTCGAGGTTATCCCCGAAGTCGATACGGCTTCGGAAGTCGTAATTGACCCAAAAGATCTTCGTATTGATACATTTATGTCTGGAGGTAAAGGTGGTCAGAGTGTGAATACCACGTATTCGGCAGTTCGTATCGTGCACATTCCTACCGGAATTACCGTACAATGTCAGAATGAGCGATCGCAGTTGCAAAATAAAGAAACTGCGATGAAAGTATTGCATTCGAAATTGGTGAAACTACAGGAAGAAAAAGAAGAAGAAGAGCGATTGAAATTGAGAGGAGAGTACAAGAGTGCTGAATGGGGGAATCAGATTTGTTCATATGTATTACAGCCCTATCGTATGGTGAAAGATGTGCGTTCTCGATATGAAACACCAGATACTGATGCAATTTTAAATGGAGAATTGGATGGATTGGTTGAAGCATATTTGAGATTTTTGAAAAAGTAACATACTCCTCCACAGGTCTTATGAGGCTTGGATGGAGTATATACCCCGTATAAACTTTCTATACATGAAACGTTCGTGGAGCCATAATTTATTTCTTCGTATCAATGCCATGATTGGGAAAAATAAAAATCGTGATCGGGTCATGGTTTTTGGTGCGCGGACATTGGTATTTGTGATGTGTGGGGTCGTGGTAGGTTATGGGATGTATCAGTGGTATAGCGGAAGTGCGTTCTGGCTTGTGCGATATGTTGAATTACTGGTGATCACATTTGTGATTTCAGAATGTATTAGCTATCTATTTGCAATTATATTCAAACATCCACGCCCACGGATCGAATTTCCTGAGAGTACACAATTAGTACATACTGTAGGAAGTTGGAAATCATTTCCATCTGATCATGCGATTGGTTCGTTTTCGATCGCGGGAGTGTTGTGGTATGTGTCACCCACACCGGTGTGGTTGATTATACTATTGTATCTTTCGGCAAGTATGGTTTCTATTTCTCGGGTCTATGTTGGAGTACATTATCCACGAGATATTATCGGTGGGTGTGTGGTAGCACATGTAGTATTATTTTTCTTGCCGTGGATAATCTATCATATTATTGAACCAATCATGTTCTTGTGGTAAGGTACCTGTCTATGAATTTTCTTATTTTTGCAGGCGGGGCGGGGACCCGTCTCTGGCCTATTAGCCGGGCACATTCCCCAAAACAATTTGAAAAATTGAAAGATGATCAGTCCACACTTCAGATGGCTGTAGAACGCATTCTCCCGTTTGGATTGTCGAATGTGTATATCTCGACGAGTGATCGATATGTAGAGTTAGTGCGTTCCCAAGTTCCATTACTTCCGAGTGAGCATATTCTTGGTGAGCCAGCACGTCGTGATCTTGCTGCCGCTGTGTTACTCGCACTACTTCGTTTGAAACAGCGTGGTGTCACAGGTACGATCGCATTATTATGGGCCGATCATTTTATGGATCATCCCGAAAATTTTCGCACCGCACTTATCCGAGCAGAAGAATTGATTAAAGAAAATCCGAATCGTTTTGTATTTCTCGCTGAAGAGCCTCGGTTTGCGAATCATAATCTAGGGTGGATCAAGTTGGGTAATCCGGTGGGAGATGGTACATATTTTTTCGAAGGATGGAAGTATCGACCAGAGCTTGCGCTGTGTGAAAAAATGTTTGCTTCTGGGGTGTGGAAATGGAATCCAGGATATTTTGTCGTTGATCTCGATTTTGTGCTTCGTCTCTATGAGATACATCAGCCTGAATTATATGAGCGAGTATCAGGGATGGTCAGAGGAGATCTCGATCTAGCGAGTGAGTATTCTACACTTCCTGCATTGTCTTTTGATAATGCGATTATTGAAAAAGTAGCACCACATGAAGCGGTCGTATTGCCGGTAGAACTCGGGTGGAGTGATCCAGGTACACTCTACGCATTGAAGGAAGCGTTGCACACATCTCCTGAACATACCGTTACCGTGGGTAATACCTACGCACTTGATACCACAGACTCTTTTATTTTTAATGAAGAGTCACACAAACTTGTGTCAGTAATTGGTCTTGAGGGGATGGTGGTAGTGAATACCAAGGATGCGCTACTGGTCTGTCACAAGGATCAGGTGCCAGATATCAAGACACTACTTGCCAAGCTATCTGAAGAGGGTAAAGAATCATATCTATGAAATTAATGAGACGAATTCTACTTATTTTCACCGTGGCGGTGATGATAGGGGGTTTTTTACTCTATCGAAATATTTTTGTGGTACGTTCTGAGCGTACTGAGCCTGTGTCGTTTACAATTGCACCTGGAGAGAGCGTTGCGTCAGTCACAGCTCGATTGCATGCCGAGGGTATCGTTGCTGATGCAGAATTATTGCGTCAATATATTGGATGGAAAAAATTAGACCGCACTATTACGCATGGCACGATTGAATTTACAAAACCCCTGACTATTGCACAGGTTGCCCAAGTGCTTGCTTCAGAAAAAGCTGCCAATGAACGCACGATAACGATTATTCCGGGATCCACCATTCGTGACATTGCTACGCAGTTTGAAAAAGAAGGAATTGCTCCTGAGACAGAGGTGTATCGAGCATTGGGAATGCCTGCGAGCTATCAGAAACCTGAGTATGTTTTTGATACAGAGACCATACTATTTCAAGGAAAACCAGAAAACGTAAGTCTCGAAGGATATCTCGCACCAGAGACATTTCGTGTACGTGCGAGCTCAACACTCGAAAATATCATTACAACGTTTATTCGTCATCGTGAAGCACAGATTGATGCACGTAGATCTCAGATTGAGGCGAGTGGTAGGACTGTCTATGAAATTCTTACCATTGCGAGTATCCTCGAAAAAGAGGTTCGTGGTAGGGAAGCAAAGCAGAAGGCTGCAGATCTTTTCTGGCGCAGACTTGATAATGGATGGGGACTCGAGGCTGATTCTACAGTGCACTATATTATTGGGGGAAACGGAAGTGTGTTTACTACAGCAAAAGATCGTGCGCGTGATTCTCGTTGGAATACGTATAAATACCCAGGACTTCCTGCCGGACCTATCTCAAACCCGAGTATAGAATCAATCGAAGCTGCGCTTGATCCAATTCCAAATGAGTACTGGTTTTTCATTACCACATTGGATACCGGAGAGACTATTTTTTCTCGGACAAATGCAGAGCATAATCTAAATGTACAGAAATATTTGCGATGAAGGTGTGCAGAGGGGCGCAGACTGCAGGGTGCGGTAACGTGCTGTTTTCTTCTGTTGTACTATGGAAATTCTATATAAACATACTATGAACCCACTTGACTATCACAGACAACTTAAAGGGAAAATCGAAGTCACTGCTCGGGCACAAGTGACCACTCGCGAAGAATTAAGCCGTGCATATACACCAGGTGTTGCTGAGCCGTGCATAGAAATTTCAAAACATGTCGAGATGGTATATGAATATACGAGAAAAGGAAATTTGGTTGCAGTAGTATCTGATGGGAGTGCAGTACTGGGGCTCGGAAATATTGGCCCTGAAGCTGGATTGCCTGTCATGGAAGGGAAATGTGTACTCTTCAAAGAATTTGCTGGTGTGGATGCGTTTCCGATAGTATTAAATACCCAAGATGTAGATGAAATTGTGGAAACTATTGTGCGAATTTCACCAGGCTTTGGAGGTATCAATCTCGAGGATATTTCAGCTCCGCGATGTTTTGAAGTGGAGCGAAAATTGAAAGAACGATTGAATATCCCGGTATTTCATGATGATCAGCATGGTACTGCAATTGTGGTTCTCGCAGGGTTATTGAATGCGTGTAGTGTCACGGGCAAAAAAATTCAGGAAGTAAAGATTGTGATCAATGGTGCCGGTGCCGCAGGTATTGCGATTGCAAAATTACTCCGTTCAGCCGGTGCTACATCACTCATACTCGTAGATTCACAAGGTGCGATATATGCGGGACGCGAAGGATTGAATGCAGAAAAAATTGAAATGGCCGAGGTTACCAATCATGAGAGGGTAACAGGGGATCTATCTGAATCAATTCGTGGTGCAGATGTATTCATCGGTGTATCAGCTCCTGGTGTATTGACTACTGAAATGGTTCAGACTATGCATACTGATGCAATTATCTTTGCACTTGCAAATCCGACTCCAGAGATCATGCCTGATGAGGCACATAGAGGAGGTGCTCGGATCGTAGCAACTGGACGAAGCGATTTTCCGAATCAGATCAATAATGTATTAGCTTTCCCTGGAATTTTTCGAGGATTACTCGATGGGCGTATCACGAGTATTACTACTGAAATGAAGCTTGCGGCAGCTCGTGCAATCGCAGGGTGTGTTGATTCTCCTACCGAAAAGGAGATTGTTCCTGATGTATTTGATAGACGGGTAGCTGAGCGAGTGGCGGAGGCAGTACAGGAATCGAGATAGTGTTTTGGAATAAATTTGTTTTGTGTATTATCTCAAATTTTGAGCGAGAAAATTGACCTTCTGTAGATTTATTGTTAGATTTGTACTGAACCCTGATAATATAGGAGCGTCTAAGATGAAGAAACAGAAACTGTATTTTACGATCATGTTCATTCTTAGTATTGTCTGTATCGTGGGGATTTGGCATGGACGCTGGGTGAAGTGGGACGAAGGGTATGCTACTACGAAAGATTTTGTGGCCCAGACTATCGCATCTGCCGTGCTGATCGTGTCGCTGATTGTTGGCTTTGTATTCGTACTTCGTCTTTTTCCGAAGAAGATGGATGTGCTGGACCGAGAAAATTCAACCGAGAACAAAGACTAACTTCGCATTTGACATGATCGGTGAAGAAAAAAGACTCTATAGAAAATGAGGGATCTATGGAGTCTTGTACTGTCGAAGAGGTAAGGATAACTTATTATTAAAAAACACCCTGATGAAGGTGTTTTTTATGTGTGCACACCCTCAGTCCAGAATTCCACAGCTACAGTCAACCATGGGCTTTTTTGAGGTAGTTTTGAAAGGGTGGGGGAACCCTCTCGGACGGGGTCAATTTTTATATAAAATGAGACAAATGAGACACTTTACAATGCCTTTTTTAGAACTATATATTATTTAATGCATACTGTGGTTTTTTAAGTTTATAAATCTTAGAACTATTCCTTGACAAAAATGCTAAATTAAGGTTAATTTAAGCCGTAATATGGCTTTGGGTAAGTATCCCGCGCCATTACGTTCATTAACATCTCATCAGGAGGTCTCATGGCATTTCAAAACGTCCTCATAACCGCAGAAGTGGGAACCCCATTTAGTGGGGTAGGACGAATTCTGTCACGACGAAATAGCGGGAAGATCTCGTTTTGGACGTTGCGCTTTAAAGAAGACAATGTCCAGCTGGTGCTTGCAAAAGAGCACTTAGCAAACTACACCGAGTTGTTGAAGGTTCCGATAGGTAGTCTGATCCATGTTACTGCAGTAAAATGCGTGACAAACAACGGAACACACTCTCTGCAAGCCTTGGGCATCTCGATCCTGCATCGCTACGAAGGAATGTGGCCTGACAGGTATCACAAACTGGCTCAAGATACACGGTATGAGCAGCGCATCATGGACTTGCTGGTTACGCCAGGAAGTATCGAGATGGTGCGTGGCATGTCGATCGCCACGAAAGTCATTCGTGAAACACTGCATGAGTGCGGTTTCCACGAGTGTAATACGGGTGTTCTTCAGAACCGCTTTGAGGCTGGGGCGGCGAAACCGTTCGTCACTACTTCAAATGCTACGTGCAAGAAGATGTATCTGAGCCTCACTTCAGAGCTCAAACTCAAACGTCTCGTTGCAGGTGGTCTTGAGCGAGTATACGAAATCGCACAATCGTTTCGAAACGAAGGTGTCGACCGTATGCACGCTCCTGAATTCACTCTTCTCGAGGCGTATGGAGTGCAGCACACATGTGAGGATATGATGAAGCTGGTTCAGACCATGTTCATTCGTATCTTCGAACGGCTCACGGATGATCGGAATGCCACCGGTATTCCAGTGATTCAGGAGCCTTACTCTGTGGTGGAGCCATTCGAGGTGATCACGTTTGATCGTGCATTCAAAAAGTACGTTGGAGAAATCCCGTGTACTCTCGAAAGCATGGTTACACACGATCCTACAGGCTTCAACCAGGACATGGGTACATTCACGTGGCTCATGAAGGTGATCGAAAAGTTCATCGTGCCACGCGTGGTCAACCCAACATTTCTCACGTCGCTGCCAGCAGACATGTCGCCGCTTACAAAGCGGGCTGACGATGGCACCACGGAGAGAGCGTTTTTCCTAGTGAATGGTCTATTCGTCGCAGATATCTACACCGACGAAAACGACGAGACAAAAGTGCGTGAAGCACTGAAGCGTCAAGCCGAGACTCAAAATACTGAAGTCAACACAGACTTCATCGAAGTGCTTGCTCTTGGTATCCCGCCAACAGCAGGTCTCGGCATGGGCCTGAATCGTCTGTTCATGGCCTTCACAGGCAATCTGCCAAGGCATATCAAGGAGACAACACCGTTTTCTCCGTTCTGATCAACTGAACTGCAAACCCCAAAGAAGGAAATCATGAGTGAAACCAGATACCCGGATAGATATCCGGTGACACACGAAATCGGAGCGATCCTGGCGGACTTCGAAGTGTTGTCCGCAGGAACAACTCCCATCGCTGTTGCGGGTCGTGTGATGACGATCCGTGGCATGGGCAAGGTGATCTTCGCTGACATCCAGGACATCACTGGACGAATCCAACTCTTCGTCCAAGCGAAGGAGTTGGGTGAGGCGGAGTTCGAGAAGTTCCGAGAGACCATCAGGATCGGCGACATCGTCGGTGTGAGTGGAGTACTGTTCGTCACACGAACGCTCGAGCGCAGCGTCAGGGCGGGTTCCTACAGAACTCTCTCGAAGATGCTGCATCACATGCCCGACAAGCATCATGGGCTGGTCGACAAGGAGGTCAGATTCCGTCAACGCTACCTGGACCTGATCATGAATCAGGAAACCAGGGATGTTCTCGTGGCTCGGTCGAAGATGCTGCGTGAGGTTCGACGGTTCCTCGACGAGCGCAACTATTTGGAGGTGGAAACACCGATCATCCAAAGTTCTCCGTGCGGTGCGTCGGCTAACCCCTTCGCTACGCATCATGACGCGCTCAACATCGATGTGTACCTGAGAATTTCGCCCGAGACCTACCTCAAGCAGCTGGTCGTGGGCGGAGTGAACCGTGTCTATGAGATGGGGAAGAACTTCAGAAATGAAGGGCTCGACCCATCCCATCTTCAAGAGTTCACGATGCTCGAGTGGTACACGGCCTACTGGAGTTACGAGGAGCTCATCCCCTTCGTGACCGAGCTGATTCAGCACCTCCTACTGCAAACGGTAGGCAAGCTGAGCATCTCGTACCAGGGGGAAACCCTTGACTTCACGGGTCCGTGGCAGAAGGTCGAGTACGTCGATCTGGTCGAAAGCGACTGTGGTATCAACGTGCTCGACTTCGGCGACGCTCAGTCGCTGCTCGATGCGATCAAGACTCGAGGCATCGATCTCGGCAACGTGTCTCCGGGCATCTCGCTCGGCAACCTCATCGACAAGCTGTACAAGAAGGTTTCCCGGCCCAAGCTGATTCAGCCGACCTTCCTTCTCCATCATCCGTCTGTCCTGATTCCTCTTGCTCGCAGGAACGAGCAGGATCCTCGCGTCATCGACGCCTTTCAGGTGCTCGTGAATGGCTGGGAGATCGTCAAGGCGTACTCCGAGCTTGCCGATCCTCAACTGCAGCGCAAGCTTCTGGAAGAGCAGTCGCAGCAGCGTGAAGGTGGTGACGACGAGGCGATGTTCCTCGATGAGTCGTTCCTCAAGTCTCTCGAACATGGACTTCCGCCTGTCGCGGGAGCTGGACTCGGAATCGATCGCCTCCTTGCGATCGCGACCGACAGTCTCAGCTTGCGAGACATCGTCATGTTCCCGATGATGAGATGAACAAGTAAGTAGTGGGCGCCACCAAGCGTGGCGCCCACTACTACCTCTGTCTCTTATACACATCT
>DBDW01000001.1 GCA_002293825.1 Candidatus Magasanikbacteria bacterium UBA922
AGATGTGTATAAGAGACAGATTCAAAACATCTTGGAGGCTTTCCAATCATAGTAAAAGCATTGAATGGATCTCATGGTGTAGGAGTTATGAAAATTGACTCTTTAGAATCACTATTTTCGGTTTGTGATTATTTAAATAGTAAATCAGAGCCAATTATTTTAAGAAAATTTATTAAACACAAAGAACAGGCACGTATTATTGTTTTAGGAGATAAAGTCCTAGCAAACCATACAAATCTTACAAGTGAAGACTTTAGAACAAATGTTGGAAATAATAATTCTAGAAAAAGGCTTGTAAAAGAATATGATGAAAAAATTAAAAATATGGCAGTTAAAGCAGTAAGATCATTAGGATATGAGTTTGGAGGAGTAGATATTCTTTTTGAGGAAGAAACAAATAATCCCTACATTGCAGAAGTGAATTTTCCTTGTTTTTTTCCAACCACCCAGCGTTTGACGAATATTGATATTTCAGGAAAAATGATAGATTTTTTAATTAATAAATCAAAAGGTAAAATTGTCACAAAATAACTCAAGGGGTCGTTGCACTTGATTTTCTTCTGTTATCACTACAGAAAATCACCCTCGCACAACACAGTATATCTGGCTCGCTCGTGCCCTCGCTCGACCCATATTTGCCAAAAACTAATTAATTTTTAAAGGAGTTTTGGCAAACATCAAATATCCAGAAACGTTATCGGAAATACTTAAATTTATTTTTATGAATCAAGAACAACCAAATTTTAATGCAGAAAAAATGATGAAAGAAATTGATGATTTTACAGAAGCAATGCACCGCCGCCTCAACGAATTAGATGAGCAAGAAGCTCGCTATGAAAAACGTCGGAAACCATTACCTGAAAAGCTTTATCATGTAACCACGCGGGAAAATGCTCAACAGATCATGCGAGAAGGCTTAGACCCCTCAAAACTTTATTTTGAAGACCGCGAAGTCGTAAGTTTGTCCGATGACATTGATTTTGCAATAGGTGTTGCTAGGGTAACCCGAGATACTTCTCCTCAAAATCTCGTTATTTTAGAAATAGACACTCTACATTTGACGCCTTCTCGTATTCACAATTACTTACGAGAGGCTGAGCAAGACAATCCAGATCCAATGGAGGCGGCGGCTATTCATGAAGTGCACTATGAATCAACCATCTCGCCTGATGCTATTAAAATCATTAAACACGAACCGAAAAATAAATTTAAGTACATCCGATAACACTGGATATGCGGTTCAAGAAATTGTGCATTATTAAATTCTCAAAGGTAGCACAATTTCTTTCTTCCATATTTACCTTCGCTTCGTTACGGCAAACATCGTATATCCAGAAACGTTAGGCGAAATTTTAACCCCACAACACTATGAAGAAAAAAATCATCTCTGGACTAGGTATTGGCATAATCCTTCAATGGATTAGTCTTTTCTTTTCATATCGAGAATTGCCAAATGCCTTTGAAGATATAAATAAGCCAATAGCTACAGGTGGTTTTCCATTTAAAGCCTTCGAGTATCCAGTTCCTCCAATGGGCAGTGACTGGCCACCAGCTGATATGTGGCCAATGTTTTTTGCAAATTTAGCAATCTGGCTCGTTGTCGGTATTCTCGCCGCTTTCATATTTGGCAAAAAAATAGAAAATAATAAAACATTTAAAAAGATTGGTATTTCAACAATTATCTTATCGGTAATTGGAATTTTTTACATAATGTTTAAATTCGATTAAGTGGGGTTAAGACTTCATATAACAGTGTGTATATGATTCACCCTGTTTCGAGAGACCTCACCCAAATCATTCTTTCAATCACAACTTCTCATATTCATACATGTTAGACGTAATGTAATCATATGCTCCTCATCGGAATCGCACTCATCCTCGTTCTTATAATCTTCACCGCTATCATAGGTGCCCGCGAAGATAGAAAAAAATAAAAAACCTCTTGTGGAGGAATGAAATAGAGAGACACGTCCACGCTCACTCAAGAATATATGAGCAAGCGTGAACACCTAATCACCAAAAGAACTCGTAGCACACCGGCTCGGAATGAGAGGGTCTCGTACACACTCCAGCACACGAATCGATCGCATAGCGCACACGCTCCACGATAATACGATCCGAATCCGGAACTTGTACAAACCACGAATCATCTCCTCCCGCCTGGAGCAATTCGATTCTCCCAGCAGACCCCGACTCGAACATCACATACACGACGAACGCACCCGGGACAAACTCGACATACGTCACCGTGCCTCGACGCTCGAAATCATTCGAAAAGCGCTCGATCACTCCTGCACCTGTAAAATCGACGCCGAACAGATCATCAAGAGAATGTTCACCACTCACCCACTGCATACAGCCCCCTTTTTGCAGTACCTGGGTATCCATAGTTGTATCTGATACACAGAAAGTAGTCAATGTATTGCATATCGATAACAGATACGATAGTGTATAGGTACTAAAAAAATACTATGTCACCACACACACGTCACACCATTATCCCTGCATCCTATCTCATACTAAAACAAGAAAACAAAATCTTGCTGATTCGAAGATATAATACTGGTTTTGAAGATGGAAATTACAGTATGATCGCAGGACACGTGGACCAGGGTGAAACTTTTACCGAGGCAATTATCCGAGAAGCAAAGGAAGAGGCAGGAATCACACTCGCACCCGAAGATGTGAGAGTAGTTCACATGATGCACCGCAAATCACATGTGGATGCTGAAGAACGAATCGATGCATATTTCCTCGCAGAAACTTGGTCAGGAAATCTAGAAAACAAAGAACCTCACAAATGCGATGATTTCTCATGGTTTCCGATAGATGAATTACCGCCAAACATCATTCCATATATCAAGACAGTGATAGAACATGTCAAAAAAAATACGTTTTACAGCGAACTCGGCTGGAAGTAATCCTACACTATGAGAATCGGAGTTGATATTGATGATGTGTTGGCGGATTTCATGTTTCCATTGGTGAATTATCATAATGAGAAATATGGAACTACGTTTGTGCGCGACGATTTCACCTCATTCAATTTATGGGAAACATGGGGTGGGACACCCGAAGAAGCAATCGATAAAGTATTCCAATTTTACGACTCCCCTGACTTTCATCAGATCGGAATTGTCGCGGGCGCGTCGGAAGCAATTGAGGTGCTCAAAAAAAATCATGAACTTTCAATCATCACTGCGCGACCAGAAATACTGAGAGCACAAACCATCGACTGGATTGAGAGACATTTTCCAAACACATTCTCTGAAATTCATATCGCAAATAAATTTTCAAAAACCGGACCACAACTCACCAAACGGGAAATCTGCGAGCGAAATAGTATACACCTGCTTATTGATGATTCGATAGAAAACGCATTCCAATGCGCAAACGCTGAAAGAAAAATTTTACTACTCGATCGACCATGGAATCAATCCGAAAAATTACCTGCATCTATTATTCGAGTATTCTCATGGGAGGAAATTGTACAACACATTATATAATACAAAAAAACACCTCGCTTCCACGAGGTGTTTTTATATTGGGATATTAATTTCACATTTCCCAATTTCTAATTTCTATATTTTTACTTCATCTTTCCACTTGCTACCAACTGCTCAATATTCTTTGGACATTCAGCGTATTTCGCGAATTCCATCGCATACGTTGCACGTCCCTGAGTCATCGAGCGGAGTCCAGTCGCATAGCCAAACATACTTGCGAGCGGTACCAATGCGCGGATTACTTTTGCAGTTCCACGCTGGGTCATTTCTTCGATCTGTCCACGCTTACTCGACAAATCTCCGATTACGTCTCCCATGTATTCTTCAGGAGTCGTAACTTCTACTTTCATGATTGGTTCGAGCAGTACTGGGTTTGCTTTCTGAGCTGCTGCTACAAATCCCATACTTCCTGCGAGTTTGAATGCAACTTCACTTGAGTCCACTTCGTGATAACTTCCATCAAACACCGTTACCTTCACATCGAGCAATGGATATCCTGCGACAATTCCTTTTCCTACCGCTTCTTTCACACCTTTTTCAATTGCAGGAATATATTCACGTGGGATAAGACCACCCTTGATCTCGTCTACAAATACCAAGTTTTCACCCGGATGCGCAGCTTTGTCTTCTTCACTGAGAGGTTCTACACGGAGCCAGCAGTGTCCGTATTGTCCACGTCCACCCGACTGCTTCACATGCTTACCCTCTGCTTCAGCACTCTGGCGAATGGTTTCTTTATACGCTACCTGTGGCGCACCTACTTGTGCCTCCACTTTGAATTCACGGCGCATACGATCGACGATAATATCGAGATGCAATTCTCCCATACCTGCGATAATCGTCTGAAGTGTTTCAGGATCACTTGATACTTTGAACGTAGGATCTTCTTCAGCAAGTTTCTGAAGTGCAATACTCATCTTTTCAGCGTCGCCCTTGGTATTAGGTTCAATAGCAACTGAGATAACTGGTTCTGGGAAGGTCGGTCGTTCGAGTACAGCAGGTCGAGATTCTTCACAGAGTGTGTCTCCGGTTGTCGTATTCTTGAGACCAATCGCAGCTGCGATTTCTCCAGCATATACCTGCTCCACATCTTCACGAGTGTTCGCATGAAGTCGTACGATACGTCCGATACGCTCCTTGGTACCATTGGTACTGTTGAGCACATAGCTACCAGCTTTTACACTTCCCGAATATACACGGAAGAAGGTAAGACGTCCGACAAATGGATCAGTAGCAACTTTGAACGCGAGACTTACAAATGGATCCGTATCACTCGATTTGATTTCAATTGTTTTTTCTTCATTGTCTGGGTCATGCGCCACAATCGTTGGCATGTCTACAGGAGATGGTAAATACGACACTACATTATCGAGTACGAGCTGTACTCCGATATTCTGCAATGCAGTTCCACACATCACTGGATAGATCTGATCTTTCAATACCATTGATCGAATTGCAGATTTGATTTCTTCAACAGTGAGCTCTTCCCCACCAAGATATTTATTCATGAGTTCATCACTTGCTTCAGCCACTTTATCGAGCAATGCAGATCGATATTCAGCCACCTGTGCTTTCATATCTTCAGGAACTTCAAATTCTACCACATTGATTCCATGATCTCCTTCGAATCGGTATGCTTTTTGTTCAATGATGTCGATAATTCCTTTGAATTCAGATTCCATGCCGATTGGGAGCTGGATTGCAATTGCATTTGGAGACAATCGAGTTCTGATCGAATTAAGTGTCATGAAGAAATCAGCACCCGTCTTGTCCATTTTGTTTGCAAAACAAATACGTGGCACATGATATTTATCAGCCTGACGCCATACGGTCTCACTTTGTGGCTCTACACCCTGACTTCCATCGAATACTGCGACCGCACCATCAAGTACACGAAGTGAACGCTCTACTTCTACCGTAAAATCTACGTGACCTGGAGTATCAATCAAATTGATACGATGATTCTTCCAAAAACACGTGGTTGCCGCAGACGTAATCGTGATACCACGTTCTTTTTCCTGTTCCATCCAGTCCATTTCAGCTCCACCTTCATGCACTTCTCCGATCTTGTGTTTTTTTCCAGTGTAAAAAAGAATACGTTCAGAAACTGTCGTCTTACCTGCATCGATATGCGCCATGATCCCAATATTGCGCACGCGATCAAGTGGATAATCTCGTCCCATAAAACATTGTTTTAAGTTGAGTAAAGATTGATATATACCCAGCTACTCGAACAAATGACGTGAATACACGATCACTCATTCGTGCACGAAGTATACTCAAAGTGTTAGCGACTAAATCGTGCAAAATGCGCAAACGCTTTGTTTGCTTCTGCCATGCGATGCATGTCATCACGCTTCTTAATCGCTCCACCATTTCCATCAAGAATATCCAAAAATTCTGCTGCAAGTTTTTCTGCCATCGTACGTCCTTTGCGTGATTGCGCAGCACCAACAATCCATCGGAATGCAAGTGCATTCTGTCGATTGCCTGACACTGGCATTGGTACCTGATAATTAGCACCACCCACACGTCGTGAACGTACTTCGACCTGTGGTCGAACTGTTTCAAGTGTCTGTTCAAACACTTTGATTGGATCAAGTTTCTTTTTTTCTTTCAAAATATCAAGCGTCTCGTAGACAATATGTTCTGCGGTAGATTTCTTACCGTCTTTCATAACAAAATTGATGAACTTCGCCAGAACCTCACTGTTGTACAATGGGTCCGGAGTAGGAGTTCGCTTGACTGCTCGTTTTCCTCGTGACATATCTAATTGAATTTAAAGTGAGTATGATACTAATTACTTCTTGACCTTAGGTCGCTTAGCTCCATAGATCGAACGACTGCGTCGACGAGCTTCTACACCCTGAGTGTCATACACACCACGTACAATGTGATAGCGCACACCCGGCAAGTCTTTTACACGTCCACCACGTACGAGTACGATTGAGTGTTCCTGCAAATTGTGACCTTCACCTGGAATGTAGGCGATAATTTCTGACCCATTCGAAAGACGAACTTTTGCAACTTTTCGAAGCGCTGAGTTTGGTTTCTTTGGGGTCATAGTGTACACCTTGGTACACACACCACGCTTAAAGGGAGCTCCACGGCGGAGTTCGGTACGTTTGCGATGCAAACTATCATAAGTAAACTGTAGCGCTGGAGACTTTGATTTGGTTCTCTTTGAGACCCGTCCCTTGCGCAAAATCTGATTCATCGTAGGCATAAGTATCCTATCAAATAAATAAATTACGCGTGAATAAATAAAACATGCCCAACTGAAGGGCACGTTCGGACAAACAAAACTAGTGTTTATCGAACGTTTGAGAGCTATGGACAGCTCTGAGACGCTTCACCCTCGCTAATCACGAGAATTACTACGTTCTACTGCATCTCATACGATGCGTAGACCATACTACAGGATAAACCACTCTCTGTCAATAGAGTCTGGGAACTGTATTGAGCCCACACCTAAAATATAGTACCATGTGTCCGGGACAGCTCGATCATGAGCTATGGAGGGGTATGGAAAAACAAAAACACATCATCGAAACCCAGCAATTCGATCTACCACGGATCGAGCGGCTGTTCGAACAAACACGTCGTGTACAACGGAGTCTCGAAACAGGAAACAGACACGAGTTCGGATATTCTCTCAAAGGGCGAAGTATGATCTCTCTGTTCTACGAGCCGTCTACGCGAACTCGAATCTCATTCGAACGCGCAGCTCAGCTGTGTGGAATGAATGTGTGTGGCACTGAAAACGCAGGTGAATTCTCGTCTGCCGCAAAAGGCGAAACGCTCGAAGACAGTATTCGGACACTCACAGGATACTACCCTGACGTGATCGTGCTCCGGCACAAAGAAACCGGCGCTGCACAACGAGCGGCAGATACGATCGATCGCTACCAGCTACCTGTGCACGTCATCAACGGAGGTGATGGTACCGGACAGCACCCTACACAAGCACTCCTCGATCTCTACACCATCTGGGAATCCAGAAAAGAAAGAATCGAGAATGTGCATGTGGTGATGGGAGGAGATCTTGCACACGGCCGGACCGTGCACTCACTCGCCTACGTGCTTGCCAAGTATAGCACTGTGCATTTCACATTCGTAGCTCCTACTGAGCTGCAAATGAAGAAAGAGATCACCGACTACCTCACTCGCCATGGAATAAGATACACACTTGAGACAGACCCAAAAACTGTGTTGAGAGACGCAGATGTGGTGTACTGGACTCGCCTGCAGAAGGAACGACTCGATCCGAAACTTCGAGAAGACATCGAACGACACGGAATGTACCAAATCGGTCAATCCGAAGTCGACATGATGAAACCAGATGCACTGATCCTCCACCCACTCCCTCGAGTGGGAGAAATCTCGACCGAGATCGATGACGATCCTCGCGCACAGTACTTCAAGCAAGCGCAAAACGGACTGTATGTCCGCATGGCGCTCCTGCTCGAACTGCTCGGGTGATACTACAACGCCGACTCTACTCCAGAGTCGGCGTCTTCTATATAATGCGAAACTATTACAGGATCAAAAACGCACAGCATTCCCTACCAATAACTGCACCACATACTGTACCGCCGGGCTGATTACTCCAGGAAATAAGATAATAAAACCAAACAAAATAAACATTCCGTATCGCTCGAGTGTCTCTTTCACTTTCCACAATGAATCAGGTAATACTGCATACAGTACTTTTGACCCATCAAGCGGAGGAATTGGTAATAAATTAAAGATTGCTAGCCCGACATTGGCATAGACAATAATCAATAAGAACATGGTGATATCCCCAATCGGCATGAGACGAATAAGTATTGCAAAGACCGCTGCCAACACCAAATTCGAAAGAGGGCCCGCAAGCGCTACCCACACCGGGCCCGTCCGTTGGTTTTTCAAATTATACGGATTATATGGTACTGGTTTTGCATACGCAAACAAAAATCGCCCACCCGTCGAAATATACAATAATACAGGCAACAGTATGGTACCCCACAAGTCGACATGAGATTTCGGATTGAGGGTAAGCCTGCCTGCATAGCGGGCAGTAGGGTCACCCATACGGTCGGCAACCCATCCATGCATATATTCATGGATAACGGCCGACGGAATAATCACAGCGAGATAAAACAATGAAATAATAGGATCCATACAATAGTTCTTGACAAAAAGCGGAAAATAACATACACTGTTCCGCATAACGTGTACACAGTATATCTTCTACTCGTCTTTAACGTCAACCATATGCGAAAATGCGAACTCTGCAAAAAAGGGACAGTCAGCGCAGCAAATCGAAGTCACTCAAATGTAAAAACACTTCGAAAGCAGCATGCCAACCTTCAAAAATTCATGGGAATGGTGTTGTGCAGTACCTGCCGAAGAACGATCAAAAAGCAGAACGCATCAGCATAATGCATTCAACTGAATTTAAAAAATCCCCAGAGAATTCTCTGGGGATTTTTTGTATCTTACACACTCATCTGATGTGCAAACGGACGCTTCATATCTGCATTACCAAGAACAATCGCCTCACACGCAGTAGAACATGCTCCGTGCAATCGTGTGTGACAAGTGTCACACCCAATAAACAATGCATTACATTCTTTATACACACAATTGCGATAAGTGTCGCAGAGCGTGTCACACACCGCACACTTACCTACAACAACCGCACTATCTGTGGTGTTTATTGGCAACACCATACGATCATCGAAGGTAAAACATTTACCTTCGAAAAATCCTTCGTTTCCATATTTTTCTGCGTATTTTACAATTCCACCTTCCAATTGATAGGTGCGTTTTGGATCAAACCCATGAGCAACAAACAGCGCACTCGCAGGCTCACAGCGAATCCCGCCCGTGCAATACATGACTACTTTTTTATCCTTAAACTGATCATAAAAACCCATGTTGTCTTTCAAATCTCGAAAATAACTCACCGGAGGATTGATCGAGTTTTTGAACCTACCTACCGCCCATTCATAATCATTACGCATGTCGATAAGTACCATATCTTCTCCTCGAAGGAGCCACTGATGAAATGTGTCTCTGTCTACATGTTTCCCACGCTTGGTCCAGTCAATATGATCTTTGATTTCTGTCGTAATAATTTCATCGCGATATCGCACACGCAATTTTGGAAATGGAAGAAAATCAGCAATATGCTCTTTCCAATCAATATCTTTGTAAAGACGGTGCTGATCCATATACGCACGATACAACTCAATAGATTCTTTGGTACCACCAATATTTCCATTGATTCCATAATCACCAATCAAAATCCGACCCTTGATACCCAAAGCCACACAAATCTCTTTGTGCATTTCTACCTCTTTTGCAGGATTTTTGATGTTGACGATTTTGTAATACAACAAGGTGTGATACATACTTCAAATTCAAAACTGTAACTAAAATCTTAAAAATTTTAAAGAAATCAATATATCTAGTTTTATTTTTTAATTATCACATTACGTTTTGACAGACAAACGTTGGATTCATCGCTTGTCGGGCTGACACGACTTGAACGTGCGACCTCATGACCCCCAGCCATGCGCTCTAGCCAACTGAGCTACAGCCCGATAGATACTGCATTACTTCATGTCCCAATGCCTGAAAACGCTACATTCATATTAGATCTACTCAGTTCACTTTACACGACTACTGACCTACTGAGCCATACTCCGATTTCTCATCTCGTACACAGTACGCTATACAGATGCAGTTCACATACTAAACTAAAAAACTCTTTTTTTCAAGAGTTCATTAGTGACCGCGGAGCGGAAGCGTACGAAATACTACTCCTAAACTAGTTAGGTGGGTAGCCGCACACCAGGCCCACGGGCCGGGAAAATATAGGCCTCCCAATGGCAGTATTTTGTAGAATAGTATATGTACGACTTCCTGCGTATACCGTGGTCTTTTTTACTATAACAACAGAATGAAAAACATGCAAACCCTCTGTGACCGAAAAATATTGGGTTACAACATACTGGTACCATGCTATCCCCTATATTCCTTACACAGGACATATACAGGACAGCAGGCGATCGAAAAGCATTCACTCTTCGATCGCCACAGAACATGCAGAAGCTTTCTCTAGTCTTCAGCGCCGACCTCATCACTCGCACCACGTTTTGACGCACTCGCAGTAATGCGCGCAAACGCAGTAAGGATGCTTCCTGCCGGAAATTTGGTAACCTGACCACAGCGTGCACAGAGCACTTCATCATCAGGAAACTCATTTCCAAACAGGAACACCGAGACACGCTGAGAAGACTTGCAGCTCCCACAATTGAACCAATGTTTGACATGACCCACGATCAGAAGCACTTCCTGCCGAACCTCAGAAGAGATCGACGGAAAGACAGGCTGCATTGCATGTCGTACCAGTGTCCGATCCACGTGCTTCATCGAATCACCTCCTCATGTGTGACGACCATGATGTGAGCGATCACACTACTGCTGCGTCACGTCACGGAATCGATGATCGAGATGATCCTTGTTGCGACGCACGCAGGTCATGATCTCCTCATCACTCGGGACTTCGAAACGATCCGAAGGAAAACGAGTAGGAGTACGCTCCGAAGAGCGAGGAGTAGTCAAAGGCTCAGAAGAAGATTGGTTTTCAGGCATGAGAGACTCCACGGACGGTAGTGGCTGAGGTAGTGTAATTCCCACTGCGGGTTTTATCACTCCTCGACAGACAGACTCCGTGACACGTACATCGTATTATACGGATCACAGAACCTGTCTGTTTTTTCCCACATGTTCATATAGAAAAGAACGCCACAGAACCCTCCACGCTCTGCATCCCCAATTTAGGGATGTGAACACATACACGAGTACATACTCACATCCATAAACTTTTTTAAAAAAAGACCCCATACATTCTCATGCACAGGGTCATTCTGATCACTATTTGAATCCAGTAAATCCATCTCAAACAGTATTGACCCTATGCACGTAATCGAGCACCATTGCAAAGCAAAAATTCACCTTGCCGAGGCGCTTGATCATGAGGGTAATAATGTAAGAAGTATAATTCATAACTATATATAAAACACATAATTGACTATAACCCCGCCCAACACCGTCGTCAAGGAATTTGAACAGACTTATCCACAAGTCTTAAAGTTTTTAAAGTAATTAAAGTTGTTGAGATTATAAAAAATAATTATTGCTGAGACATGATAAGTCGGCTCAACAGATACCCCACTTCCCTGCGTTTTTTATCAAGAAACACATATTGTTCATGAGTAATATATTCAAGTGCTAATGCAAGATCTAAATAACACTCGCATTCATTCAAGGATCCACTTGAAATATATAAAAATTTCAAAAAATCTTTTTTAGTTGGTTTTGATTGACCTTCTGCAATATTTGCAATCACTGAAACCCCCGCTCGACGAAACTGAGAAGTAAGACCATGTGTTTCTTCCTTTGGAAACAAAAGAGTAAGGCGATATATCAATCGAACAAATTCAAATCCCCTATTATAGACCAACAAATCTTTATAACTACTCATATAAAAAACTTGCAGTAAGTATACTGCAAGTTTTTTATTTATTACAATTCAAACCTCACCAACATCAACAACCTCATCCACCTCTTCAACCTCAAATTACACTCTCTCATCTTCGGTATACACGTGCAAGTAATCACTCTTCTCGTATCCATGCAATTCTTCTTCTCGGAAGAATCGTGACACTTCTGCTTTTGCAGATTCTACAGAATCTGACGCATGAATCACATTACACGCCACACTCATCGCATAATCTCCACGAATAGAACCTGCTTCTGCAGTACGAGCTTTCGTAATGCCGGTAATAAGTCGGATTGCATTTACCACTTCGAGTCCTTCCCACACCTGCACAATCACTGGTGAACTCATCATAAATCGCTGTACTCCAGGATAAAACGGCTTGTCAGCAATATGTGAGTAATGCTCACGCAAGACCGCCTCTTCGAGGCGCATCATTTTCATCCCAACCAATTTCAAACCCTTCTGTTCGAATCGGTCAGTAATCTTTCCCACCAACCCACGCTGGATTGCGTCAGGTTTGATAATTACCAAGGTCTTCTCTTGTAATCCTTCGAATTGCATAGTTCGATTGATTAGATGAATAAAAAAGTTGCTGAAATTATAGCGAAAAATGGGCTTTTAGTCAAGCGTTCAAAAAAATATGATATACTGTATACTATCTATAATATCTTATACATCTTAACTCTTTAATCGTATGGAACGAGAAGGACAGTACCACCCACTTGAAGAAATGCTCACCGAAGAAGAACAAGAACATTCAGAGCATGAGGTAGTTCACCTGCCTGCACAACAGGAAAAATCACTCCTCAGCACTGCTGAAAAAATTGTGATTGCACGAAATCCTGAAGCAAAAAAAGCATTACTTGAGTGGCGACGCGTACACAAAATAATTGAAGCAAAACACGGACCACTCTCCACCGAACACGCAACAATGTTCTTCGCATGGGCACACGATAATCAGAAAATAGATTTCTCACAAGACCCAAAACTTGAAAAGCTGTATAACCACTACGTAGGGCAAGAAAAAATAAAACAACAAGAACGCGTACTCGATCGAGCGCGCAAGCGCCACGAGGAAGAAACTGATGAACTCCCATCAATCATGATTGATGAAGAGTATGCACAAGAAATCGCACCTGCACATGCATACGAAATCAACACTCGTACACTGGTCAATATTCTCAAAAACAAGAAAGTCGAGCGCGCATATAAGACATGGACAGAGACGACTCAAGATCCTAACACACTAAAGGATCGTGATTCAAAGGATGTTGCTGCAGAATTTATCAATTGGGCGACTGAACACACTGATATTGATTTTTCAAAATTGATCAAGGAAAAAAAGACTACACAGACCGAAACAGTCACACCTACTCCAGAACAAAAAATTGCTCTCGCAATTCGAACTGACAAATACCTACAACCACTCGTAGCAGAATGGGGCAAGCTTCATGGAGAAAAAAATAAATCGTTCAAAACAATTTCCACCACAGAAGATATCATTGATTTCGCTGAATGGGCGCAGACAGAAAAAGCTCTTGATATCCCAGGAGAAACATATGCAAAACTTGATAAACTGCGGTATGATCTTGAGAACGGAAAAAGCACGTCTACATCTGAAGAGCCAAGTGTGATCGTCGATCCAGAATTACTCAAAGAATCAGAAGAAATAGACGAGGCACGCAGACGTGTGAATACGATTCCTGAAACACCTATCTCGACAGATACAGACAAAATCGATACTGAAATCACGTCATATCAAAGAAAAATATTCGACACCTACGGTATCCGCCTCACCGAGACTGGTGAACCAGCACGACCACAAGATGAATCAAAAATCAGAAACATGCTCGGACTCATTGACCCTGATGTACGAAAAATCCAGCGATCAGGATTCTTTGGAAAAATAAAAGGATTTTTCCAAGATATCGGCACTTCTGAAAACGAACGAATGATGGCACGTGCATTCAAAAAAGATTTGAGTGGATTGACCCAACTCATCCTCAGTCAGCCACCTAAATATGGAGACCGAATGCCAGTCGGCAGATCAGTGGTACGAGAATCACACACAGATCATATCCAGCGAGGCTCGACGACGTACACACGCCACACCCCTCTGAGACGACCCGCACCAAAACGTCCACGAAAACCTCGTACTACCAAATCTCAATCATAAAAAAACTACACAACCCTCTCGATGAGGGTTGTGTATTGTTATAAGTCATCCAATGATTTGAGGAAACTTCTCACCGGCTTCCCCTCATCCTCAGGCTCGTAGGTAATATCATCCACATCATCACTCGGATCAGAAAACACAAGCGAACTCATGCGATCGGTCCGTTCATGATGCACGAGATCAGTACTAATCTCATCGATAAATGAACTCGGTCCCTGTAACATACTAAACGAACTCGCAAGCAAGGGATACGAAAGATATAAAAACTTTTTTGCACGCGTAATTGCAACATAAAATAATCGACGCTCCTCTTCTACACCATCCCGTTCACGCATACTTCGCTCGCTCGGAAATTGACCTGCTGCCACATGCACGATAAACACGGTCTCCCATTCCAGTCCTTTTGCCTGATGAATAGTCGAAAGTACAATTTTCTCCTGCTCAGTACTATCCGCACGCGCACCAGAAACAACAGTATAGCTTTCCTGTAGACTGGCCTCAGCTAGAAAATCCGAAAGACGAGAATCACCTTCTCGGGTTATATATTGATCTGCAAAAACCGCAAGTTGCTCAATATCCTGCATACGTTCACGATAATCAGGATATTCTGCTTCGAGATATTCTTTGTATGGAGACGCACATATTCCTCGTATCATCTCTCCTGGACCTCGCGCATACCCAGCATCGACTTCATTCCAGATACGCAGAAATTCTGCCCACCCGAGCTGTCCACGTGCTGAGAGTACTGCACCCACCCGATCAAGCGAATCCTCAGCAGTGCTCGACTTCACCGCCTGAATGATTTTCTCAGCACCCGACGGGCCGATACCTGTCTGCATCGTGAGTACTCGCATCCACGCGATCGTATCCCCACGATTCGCATATATTCGAAGATATGCGAGCACATCTTTCACATGTGCACGCTCGAAAAATCGAACTCCCCCACGATAGTCATAGGGAATCTGCCGACGCGTCAATTCAATTTCAAGTGCTTGGGAATGAAATGCTGCTCGAAACAAAACCGCAATTTCAGACAACGACACTCCTTCGTCTGATAATTCGAGAATCCTATCAGCGATAAAACGAGCTTCTTCGGCACTATCGACAAATGCATGAATTTCGGGTTTCGTAAATCGTTCACGTACACTTTTTAATTCTTTTTTATACTGTCGTGTATTCTGCGCAATCACTTCATTTGCCACGTTCAAAATGTCTGGAGTCGAACGATAATTGGTCTCCAGCCGAAAAATCCGTGCATTCGGATACTGGCGCTCAAACTCAAGAATATTGGTAATATCCGCGGCACGAAATGAATAAATACTTTGCGCATCATCTCCTACCACAAGCACATTGTGATGTATCGAACTGCACAATCGGATGATTGAAGCCTGTATCTTATTCGTATCCTGATACTCATCCACCATAATATAGCGAAATTGTGTCGCATATATCGTACGAATCTGTTCTGAAGAAGAAAGTAATAAAAACAAATGTACCAATAAATCATCAAAATCCATCACATTGGCATCTCGCTTGCGTCTACGATACGCATCTGCCACCCGAGACAATGTGTCAGCATGTTCGATCCATTGCGGATATTTTTCTTCAAGCACATCAGCAATGGTCCGTTCAGCATTGCGTGCAAAACTCAATAATGCACCGACCACGGCAGGAGATGGAAATCGCTTATTACTCCGATCAATCCCTTCTGACGCAATACATAATTTCAACATGTCTTTTGCGTCTTCAGAATCGAGAATACTAAAGGTATGAGTAAATCCCATTACGGTTGCGTATTTTTTCAAAATCCGATAGGCAATATGATGAAATGTTCCTGACCATGGTAATTGTATGCGCCCACCAGTAAGACCTGCTACACGTGACGCCATTTCTCGTGCTGCTTTATTGGTAAACGTGAGTAATAAAATAGACGCAGGATCTACACCACGTTCCAATAAATATGCGACTCGATAGGTAATTGCACGCGTCTTACCACTCCCTGCCCCCGCTAATACGAGACATGCCCCATCACCGTTACGTACCACCTCCAATTGTTCTTTATTTAATTCTTGTTCAAAATTAATCATATAAAATTCTGAAGCTACGTACGAATACGTAGCTTTATCCCCCCTTTGATTACTCTGAGACATTCCCATGTATAGCGAGAAGTATACACTTCCCGCTATACACAGAAATAGACTACTACGAACCCGTCACCTGTCGCTTGAGCACCTTGAGTGCCCTGCGCTCCTCCCTGCGCTTCGCCTTGTTCGAGACAAACGCATCAGAGAGCGGGATCACGTTCCCCTCACTCGACTCTTCCGTCGACACATGCTCCTTCCAGTGTGGACTCTTGTCGTAAAAACCTCCACGAGCAGTGCAGTCAGCACACTCAGCACCACTCGTCTCAGTGATCTGGTCTGTACCGTTGTCGATCTCGAGGACAACGACACTGCACCCACAAAACACTCTGAGCATGTGACCCCTCCCTATTCCGCAAAGGACACACCACGCATGACCTCGAGCAGGCACGCACCTGCTACTGACCACAAGATCGTCGCGGCAATTTCAAGGTACGAATCCAAGAGGTTGGAAATAAACATCATGGATCACCTCGTGGAGAAAAACACTAGAATCAATCATATCGTCAATTGAAAAAAAATACAAATTCTGTTAGTGTAGACAACATATGTTATTTGAAATCACACAACAATCTAGTGAATGTGCGGCGCGCACCGGTATTATTCACACCGACCATGGAGATATTCACACTCCGATATTTATGCCCGTGGGTACCCAAGCAAGTGTAAAATCGCTTGATTCTTCTGATGTCAAAAATACCGGAGCGGAAATCATTCTTGCGAACACCTATCACCTACATCTCCGACCAGGAGAAGATTTGATAGATACTGCAGGAGGCCTTCACAGATTCATGGGATGGGATGGGCCCATACTTACTGATAGTGGAGGATTTCAAGTACTCTCGCTCGGTGCTCAAAAAACCAGAACCAAAGGTGGTGAAGCATTGTCAAAAATAGATGACAATGGAGTTACCTTCAAAAGTCATATCGATGGATCGACCCATCGATTTACCCCAGAAATTGCAATCGATATTCAGCACAAGCTCGGTGCCGACATCATCATGGCGTTCGACGAAGCCACACCCGACGATGCGACCGAAGCATATGCAAAAGAAGTGCTCAATCGCACACATCGCTGGGCGAAAGAATCACTTGACGCGCACAAAAAAGAAACCACTCGCCATGGATACCGACAATTTTTGTTTGGAATCATCCAGGGTGGAGTGCACAAAAATTTACGTATTGAAAGCGCACAAGCGATCACGGCCATGGAGTTTGACGGTATCGCACTTGGTGGAGAATCAATCGGATACAACATGCCCGTTACGAGACAAATCCTCGAATGGGTCACACCCTATTTACCAAAAGAAAAACCACGCTACACCATGGGTGTCGGATATTCACCACTTGATCTCTTCGACGTGGTCGAGCATGGTATCGACATGTTCGATTGTGTCGCACCTACACGCATTGCACGCAATGGTACACTCTTTGATCAGTGTGCAAAAGATAGTAATTTCAGAATCTCGATTACCAATGCGCAATACAAGCACGATTTTTCTCCAATCGACCCGACCAATACACTACCCGAACACATAAATGTTTCAAAAGCATATCTACACCATCTTTTCAAAGCAGAAGAGCTGGCAGCATACCGCATCGCAACCATGCACAATCTCACCTTCCTCCTCACACTCATGAAACAGATGCGAGCAGCAATTGCAGAAGACAGGTTTTTTGAATTTAAAAAAGAATGGACTCAGCGCTCATAACATCTCAAAAACATATCACACTCGCAACAGTATACGCACCTGAACCTTATGCGCATTACCCTCATCTCTATCGGCAAACTCAAAGAATCTTACTGGAAAGAAGCCGAAACCGAATATCTGAAACGCCTTACTCCGTATGCAAAAATGGAAATTATTGAGCATAAAGAAATTGCGTTTGGAAACAAAGACAATCCTGAAACAATCAAAACAAAAGAAGCAGAACTAATTCTCGCGTCACTTCCCCATCAGTCATACAGTATCGCACTCGATCCTCGAGGCACATCATTTTCATCAGAAAATCTCGCGGAAAAAATACGCGAACTCGAACACGAGACTTCTCACATCGCTATAATTATTGGAGGTCCTTTAGGAATTCACGAATCAGTATTCACCAGAGTCAATCTAAAACTCTCCCTCTCGGCACTCACCTTCACCCACCAGATGACACGAGTCATCCTCGAAGAGCAGTTGTACCGCGCGTATATGATCAAAAACGGAAAACCCTATCACCACTAATCTTGACAAACACACAGATACTCTATATAGTGTCACGGTCTCTACACAAACGCATACAAAAATATGCGTTTTACGTTCCATAGGAGGAATCTCGTGCACGACACCACAAACCGCATCATCCCCATGACCGAACTCTCGCGACTGGTGAGGACCCAGCTCAGTCTCCGGGCCAAGAAACTCGGCATGGAACTCGGCTCACGTGTCCTGGCTCAGATGATGGGGAGTTCGCTCTCTGTCCGGCTCAAGAAGCGTGAGCACACGCCGAAGAAGTAGTGAGCACACGGCACGGGAGGGATATGAGACAATCAAAAAACCACCCGCTGCCACATGATATTCCAAATACTTGGAATCTTATGTGGGAGGATTCGGGTGGTTTTTTATTTAGTTAAGAAATAAACATCGCATCTCCAAAACTATAAAACCGATACTGTTCTTCCACAGCCGTGCGATAACAATCCAACACAAACTCTCGATCTCCTACAAATGCAGACACGAGCATGAGCAGTGTAGATTTCGGTAAATGAAAATTGGTAATCAGCGCGTCAACAATCCTGAATTGGAATCCTGGTGTAATAAAAATATTAATATCTCCACGATATGGAACAATCTCCCCCTGATGAAGCGACGCGACACCCTCAAGCGTTCGTACCGTCGTCGTACCGACAGCAATAATGCGCTGTCCTTCGTGTCGTGCACGAGTAATGATGTTGGCAGTCTCTCCTGAAATTTCCACCCATTCGCTATGCATAGTGTGATCTTCCACTCGTTCAGCTTTCACGGGCAAAAATGTACCCAATCCCACATGTAGCGTCACCTCGGCAAATACCACCCCTTTGGCTTTCAAACGCTCAATCAATTCAGGAGTAAAATGAAATCCTGCGGTCGGTGCCGCTACCGATCCTTCGGGTCGCGCATATACGGTCTGATAACTCTCGAGTGCGTGTACCTCATCTTTTACATAGGGTGGAATCGGTATTGATCCATACTGATTTGCTTTTCTCCGTACCTCGTCCTCAGTATCTGGAAATTGCACCAATATCGTCCCATTTTTTTCTTTTACCATGACCTCGCAATAAAAATCTGGTGCAAAACGCACAATCATACCTGGTACGATTCGTCGTCCAGGTTTACCCAATACTTTCCACACACCCTGATTTTGCATCGGCCGTACCAAAAAAATTTCCACCTCTCTCTGATGCAATAACGCACGATCAGGTACGCCATCCTGATTGATATCACGATCACTCGATTCCAATCTTCCCGTCAATCGTGCCTTAAACACTTTTGAATTATTCCACACGACCACATCACCCGACGTGAAATATTCGACCACATCATAAAAATGCCGATGTTCGACTACATGTGAATCACGCTGAATCACCATGAGCCGAGAATGATCTCGTGGTTCAATTGATTTCTGTGCAATGCGTTCGGGCGGAAGATGATAGTCAAAGTCAGTGGTATGCATACAGAGAAAAAATGTATGAAGTATAGTCAGTGTACAAAGATACAATAACGCATCATGAGTGTTATTATGTTCCAACTCTACCCTAGAACCAATTTTTTTTCAATTACGATGAATCTCGACAAATGCAGATACCATAGGATCCATCCAAATATGATGTCGACGAAGCGGTCGTCTGAGTTCAAGCCCATCAAGACTCCTGCATCGAGACAGTGCCACATAGACCTGCCCAGACGCAAAACTACCACTCCCAATATCGAGCATAATGCGATCAAATGTCTTACCTTGTGCCTTATGAATCGTAACTGCCCACGCCAATTTTATCGGATATTGTATAAACGAACCCACAACCTCTGACTCTACCTGCGAAGTCGAGGGATCAAAATAAAATCGATGCATGTCCCACGTATACTTCCCAATCTTCACTCGTGCTCCCGAATCAAGCGCTACTTCGATTTTCTCTTCACCCCCATCTTCCCCTTCTATAAATCGAGTAATCGACCCGGTACTCCCATTATGCCACGCACCCGACGCATCATTATGCAGGAGCATTACACGCGCGCCTTTTTTCAACACCAATTCCTGATCAGTAGGAAACGCAGAACGATCGAATCGATGCGCTGCAGTACCTACAAATACACGCTCTTCAGCAGGAAGTGCTTTCAATCGTGCACGATTCACCTCAGATGCCAATTTATTGGTCGTGGTAATCCACAAGCCATTATACGATTCATCACGAAAATGATCCTCCACCCGACGCTGATTCAACACCTGTAATTGCTCTTCGGTAAGTGTCGCATCTCTCACTGCATTGAGTAGTGAAATAAATTCCTGATCTTTTTGCCGATAGATTCGATCGAGCTCTATCATCTCCAGCAAAAACACCGCCTCTTCAAGGAGAGTACGTTGCCTCCCTCCCATACATACACGAGATGAAAAAAAATATGGTGATCCATACCGATCATTGAAGACATCCGCATCTTGTCTCGTAACTACGGGTGGCAATTGATACAAATCTCCAATGAGAATCATCTGCACTCCCCCAAACGGCTTTCGACGATCACGGCCCATCTTTCGCATGAAAATATCAATACAATCAAACAAATCTGCTCTCACCATTGAAATCTCATCAATTACAATCGCATCAAGTTTTCGATAAATATTCACTTCATCCCCATGCTTCTTTGGAAATTTCACGGTATCTGGTGTGGTCGACGGAGTAAACCCAAAAAACGAATGAATCGTCTGTCCCTGCACATTCACTGCAGCTACTCCCGTAGGAGCAAGCACCACAATATTTTTCTTCGTTTTCGAGCGAAAATATGACAATAAGGTAGACTTGCCCGTACCCGCTCTACCAGTAATAAAAAGATTCGCATGGCTATATTCCATACGATCAAACGCATACGAAAATTTTTCATTATGCTCAATCATACATACTCACTAGTGTATGCTACAATCGATACTTTTTCAACTCACGCACATGCTCCTGATACTCCGGAAGAATAGAAGCTACTGCTGCCCAAAATTTCTTCGAATGATTGTGTTGCCTCAGATGACACAATTCATGTACGACAATGTAGTCACGAAGATGATCAGGTAAAAATAAAAGCTTGTAGGTAAAATTGAGATTGCCCTGTGTAGAACAACTTCCCCACCGACTCGACGTATTTTTAATCGAAATTCTTGCATACTCGAATCCATACTGTTCAGCAAAATATTTCACTCGTTCACTAATCACTTTCTTTGCCCGAGCCTTATTCGCATGATACGAATACCCACGACCATCAAAAGACGACTTTCTATGCATCTTCATCTTTTCTCGGGCGTCATCAATCCATGTTTTTTTTGCCTGCACAAATCTTTCAATCATGGCTCTTGGCACCAGAACAGGTGCAGTCACCCGAACAATACCCTTTGCAGTAACCGAAAGGGTGATACGACGAGTACGTGTGCGACGAATAATTGAATATTCCATACCACCCCTCACCACAGTAGCTTACTTCTCCGCAATTTCTTTCAATAGTGCAAGTGCTTTTGGCCAGGTAGTGTCAAACATTTCTTTGTATTCCTCATTAGTATCTACATCCACCATCACCTGTGTACCTCCATCCTTTTCTACAAATGTATAGTTCTCGAATGCTGGTGTCCATTTTTTTACTTCGTCGCTCGTCGTATCTACAGTACCCTCACTATCAATAATTCCCACATGCTGGATTGAAATAAATTCATGCGTTCTGTTTTCTACCACACGTGATGCCATACCACCCTTGTTTCCATCATCATCGACTCCGATAAACTTAAGGTCAGACCCCTGGTCCCAGCTTCCCTCAAACCAGGTATCAGTCGTGTTTCCTGGACTAAAGGGCTTGGTCCACTGCTTGTAGGTTTCCATCCCAAGCATGGTATTCCATACTTTTTCGACTGGTGCTGCAATAAATATCTCATGATGTAGTTTTTCCATATGATCAACGTAAAATATTAATTTATACTAATTTAATAAGTTTTCCTTTTCGCTTCACGATATGTTTGTAATCCCACTGAATCGTCTTCGACTTCTTGAGCCAGCGCCTCAGATCACTCACCTTAATTTCTTCGAGTGAATTATAGAAAATTGACGCATCTTTGAATTTCTTGCCGACCACACTGAGTCCTGGTTCATCAAAACTTTTTCCACTCCAAAACATGAGACGTATTCCTGGCTTCTGCTTGCTATAGCCGACAATCGGATTACCGTCGAGAAACCATACGGGATGCCGATGCCAGATTTTATACTCGGCATTCGGCAGACCTCTGCTAAGTTCTTCTGCCAAGAAGTTGCATATCTTCTTTTCTTCTGCAGTGAATGTGGCGCTGTAGTGTAGAATTTCTTTTTTCATAACATTCTGATCAAAACCTTGCAGACAATATTTCTACAGGCTGATCACTCGTGCGTTTGAATTTTATCGTATCTACCAATTTATACCGTAAAAAAGTTGGAATTTCCATATCTTCTTCACGATATCTCCCTACCCCAGAAAATACATACGCATACACTTCTCCACCATGTGGACCAAGCACAATAGGCACACCTTTCTTTGTTTTTTTCACTGGTTTCTCCAATCTCGGTGGATATGCATACCCTTTGATCTCTGGAGATACGTCTTTTCCTTCATTCACATCTTTTCCATCAATCGCAAATATCACTTCGACAAAATCAGAACTCCGATTTGCAAAATTGATCACTTTTCGTCCTTCTATC
This sequence comes from Candidatus Magasanikbacteria bacterium UBA922, assembly GCA_002293825.1. Taxonomy (GTDB): domain Bacteria; phylum Patescibacteriota; class Patescibacteriia; order Magasanikbacterales; family UBA922; genus UBA922. The sequence continues at coordinate 23,312 of DBDW01000001.1, forward strand.
TCTATAATTGAAAGTTGGTATTCCATAGAATATATATAACTATGCTCCGATTAATACAATTTTCACTTTGTTTCCCAATTTCTGATCAGACACCACCCCAAAGAGTATTCGTGCATTCTGATCCACCTGACCTGCGATATAATTCCCTACTGCAGACACACTCTCCATGAGCACCTCACGACCCGCATAAATCACATACAGTACGCGCTTCATCTGTGACACCTCGGGCGCTCTCAATGCAGGATGTACAAATAAGGTATCTGTAATCGATGCAATATTTGATTCATCACTCTCAACACTATGAAAAAACAATGATCCTGCCGACTGAATCGTAGTTTTCAAATCCGCAAAATCAATATTGATAAGTCCATGCGTATCGACAATATCAAGAATCATGCTGATGGCCTGCTCGATCACCCGATTCACTTGCATCAATCCTTCAGATGCGCTCGCCATACCAAGTACACGCGCACTATCGACCACGATCATCCCATCTACTGCGCCAGACACAATCGCACTCGCTCGATCTACCAAATCCTGTCGAGTAGCTCCTTCGAATGGAAATGCGGTCCTGCCCACAAAACACGTAAGTATTCCCTGTGCACGTGCCAAATTCGCCACCTCAGCCACCTGATACGCATTTGATTCGGTCGCCAGATTCCCCACGAGAAATACCATATCCGCCCCCGAGAGCACACCACGTACCTCACGCTCGACCGTAGCCATCACTTCTCGCGCTCCAGCTACGGGATCATTCGATACGAGGCTCATATACGGAACCTCGATTTTCGTAGTGATGTGTGGTGCATGTGCGAGTGCACTCGGTAGCCCGATTGACACGAGCTCGATCGTACGAGATGCCAGATGATACAGGCGATCGATAATCAGAGCTCCCTGCCCACCGATAGAGATGATACGAATACGTGGATGTGATGAAGATTTTTTTGGAGGCATAGTAGGATGATTCAAGAATAGTGCGATACTGTGTACTATATCACAGCACACACATGAGACAAAAAAATCGAACAGTTTTAGTGTTCGATGTGTAGACTCTACTGTCATTCTGAGCCGAATGCACCTGAGGCGAAGAATCCCTTCACGAATGATATACACAACAATATTCAAGGGATCCTTCACTGCGTTCAGGATGACACACTTTCCTTTTGTTTTTTTCTCAACACTCCTTCTATCTTCTGCACCACATCTGATGAAAGCTTCTCTACCTCATTATCAAGTATTGTTTTTCTCAGCCATTTTTTTCCAACCACACGCACACCTTTCACATCATTATTTCCGAAACGTATTCGCGCCGAGTGAGAACTGAACACAATAATCGGTTTTACAAAATACTCTTCCTTGAGCTCAGATAGTAAAAACGCATGCACATCCACAGCCTCACTCATGACCTGAGATAAAATATTTTTCTCAAGCCTACTGCCATCTCTGGCAAGCTCATCACCATCATATCCAATACTTCCTTTATAACTCTTCGCATCAATCGCGAATACACCCGTCGGACCGACCACCACAAAATCAACATCACAATTCTCTCTAAATTTTAAACCATGAAACACAATATATTCATTTGGAAGTTGCGCAAGAATTCTACGAACAACCATCTCACCATCTTGTCCATTCAGTGCACTAAAAAACCCAGTCCTACTTCTATCAATTAGAATAAATAATAATTTGAATAAGCCTATCCACGCTAGTAATAAAATTAGAGAAACCCACCATAGCAACACAAAAAATAATCGAATATAGTAAAAATAAATAAGTAACAAAATTACCGTTGCCCCAACAGCGCTTAAGAAGCGAAAACGATTTTTCTCTTTTTTATCTATTATATATTCACTCTCACCTCCGTATACTTTTGCCATAGTACTATACTATAAGATTATTTCTAGCTTCGACATATCGACACCAATCGCAGCTCTTCCCTGTCTCTGGGATCGTGTCACTCTCGAGACATTTTTTTATTTTCAGCAGTGTCGGCTCGACCCATGAATCGTCGCCCGTATATGGAATAAGATTCACATCAAATTCTATGCGTTTATCAAATGCTTCTCGATCCATTTTTCCCGTACAGTACACAAAATATCCGGTATCAGAAACCAGCAAACCATTCTGTCGCAAGAGCCACTGATACACTTCCATCTGTCGCTTGTAGCCATCTTGCCATTCTTTGTCGAGTTCGGTCACCGCTTCCTCTTTTGCAGTAGCCTTGTAATCGACGACAATATATTCATCTGCGCCGGTGATCCAGAGATCATCGATCGCACCCGAGACCAGAAGTCCAGTCGGCTCGTGCAGATATTTCATTCCGCCAAAATTATATCTCCACTCATCGAGCTCATCGTGTGCCACGGGTCGAGCATCAATCCCATACTCTTTCTGCAATGGATGCTGTTCACCTCGCACCCGATGTGCGTCGAATTCTTGTTTTAATAAATGATCGACTGCACTATTGATGGAAAACGGAAACCCGGGGACGCGCTTCACACCAAGCTTATTATCAATATAGAAACAACGCGGACACTCAAGAAACAGATCAATCTTTGATCTGCTCAGTTTCCAATTGTTTCCGCCGTAGTTCCAGGCGTCGCCTCGAGTAGGGTTGTAGAAGGTGGACATACAAAATATTCTTACTTTTTTTCAATTTTTTTATTTTTACTGCGACGTATTCTAGTTTCGGCTTTCCCTACACCATCCACAGTTGGCAGTTCTTCAGGCATAGTACCGCCCAATTCTTCGATCGTTTTTCTCACTTTTTGTCCCACATGATAATGTGTCAAATTCGCATTCATTTCTCCCTGCACACTTTCTCTCCTCAATTTTGCGTCTGCTTGAGTAGCACGAAATAAATTTGCAGCCAGCTCTTCACTGCCCATGTGATCGAGAATCTTTTGAGATTTCTTCAATTGTTTTCTCTGATGAATATCTGAAGCATCCAATCCACCATACAAACCCTTATATCCATAATTCTGAAATCTCCCATAGTTTGTCACACCAGCTCCTTCTGCTGCTTCAAGTAACGAAGCATTGTGTTTCTTTACCTCATCTCGCAACCTCACACGTTTTTGATCTTCGAGAAGTGCATCAGAAACTTCTTGTTTTCGAGTTTGAATAGCAAAATATGTTTGACCCAATGCCACGATTTCCTTACTTGGATCAGAATTCTGAATAATCAGATAACAGCCATAGCGTGATAGATGTATAGTATCAATACGTCTCTCGGCACCAGACCCGATCATGACCATTTCGTCCACATGGGAAAAATGGTTGTGGATATCTTGACCACTATTCTTGCACGCTTCCTTTGCTTTCTCAATTACATTCAAAAATTTGCTATAGTTAGGATATTCTAAGACCTTTGCCAAATCACGGGAAGACCAATACTCACCCCCGTATTCATTAACTTTTTTTAAGCGCTCGAATGCATTATGTACCATATACCCCTCCTTAATTAGTGAATAAAATTATGTAATATTTTAGAATTCTCTATCTTTTATTTCCCTGACTTCGTTCAATTATATTGCTTATATATTATCTTACAATTTCCCCATCAATAGTTCCAGTCTGCGCCTCGAGTAGGGTTGTAGAAGGCAGACATAGGATTTACTTAAGTAGATTCCATGTATCTTTATATTTTAAAATAGCTCCTTTCATGATTCTTTTTTCTTTTTTAAAATGACTAATCAATTTAGATAATTCGACACTCGGTACTATATATATTTCAGGCTCAACTGCCAAATCTTCAAATTTATTATTATAAATAACAAAAACTACAAAAAGATCTTTTTTTACTAAGACATTATTCACCACCAAAGATGAGTACCCTCTCACTGATTTCACATCAATTGATATCGATGTTCCATCCTTTTTTACAACCCTAATGTCAATGCTCTTCTTGTTACCTTGACTAATATAGGCTTCCATTCCCAATCTATACAACTTTGATAACACTAAATACTCACTTGCAATACCGGTATCGAAGGTATTTCTTCTTGGTGGCATAGATTTATTTTTTTAACAATACAAAATATGGTAATTTGTCTAACCCTATATAATTAAACATCCAGTAATTCGCACGTCTCGCTGTTTCTGATAATTTATGTTTTTTTAAATGGGTCTTTGGAACAAACGGGTAAAATCTAATTTCCTGGTGATTTCCCTCTTTATCTTTCCATTTAAAATTCGCGATCAGTGCTGGTGTAATAAAACCAGATTTCAAGACTTTATCCATAATTTCCCATCCTGCACCAAAAATAATTGGTTTTGGTTTACTTTGGTTAGTCTTCACTTGTGCACGAAAAGAACAGCCAGTGCATTGCACATCATATAAGGGATAGTTGGGTGGCAAGATCATGAGTTTTTTTGCGCAATTTGGACACGGTACATTTTCTACCACATCCAATTCACCTGCACGACCGTTTTCTTGATTTTTGGACATATATATAAATAATCTTTTATACGCTCTCCCCCGCAAACAACTCAGCCTGTTTCAATACGGTATCAGTTGCAATTTCTTGCGCATCCGGTGGATAGCCATATTGATTGAGCAAACGCTTAACCATAATACGCATACGCGCACGGGCTGATTCTCTTAGACTCCAATCAATTGATGCATTTTCTCGCACGCGTTGTACCAAAATTCGGGCCAGTTCTCTCAAGGTATCGTCACCAAGTACTTTTCCCGCACTTTCATTCATTACCAAAGCATCATAGAATGCAATCTCATCTTCAGTCAATCCTAGATTTTCTCCACGCTTATCAGCTTCTTGTACTTCATGCGCGAGCTTGATCAACTCATCGATTACTTGCGCTGCAGTTAATAAATTATTTTGGTATTTCTTGATTGCCGCATGAAGTATTTCTGAAAACTTTTTGCTCTGTACCGCATTCTTTTTTCCTCGTGTTCTGATTTCATCATTTAATATTTTCTTGAGTAATTCAAGCGCAATATTTTGTCGTTTCATGCCGCGAATTTCTTCCAAGAATTCTTCTGAAAGAATAGAAATATCTGGTTTTTTGATTCCGGCAGCATCAAAAATATCAATCACCCCTTCCGACACCACTGCTTTGTCTACGATTTGTCGGATCGTAGTCTCAATATCCATATCTTTTCCTCCCCCATCGCTCGCCAGTTTGGTAAGTCGTGCTTTGACTGCTTGGAAAAAGGCTACTTCATCTCGAATTTCAACTGCTCTCAAATTTGGCATCGCAAGCGCAAATAATTTTCCGAGCGCATTCACTTCTGTGACAAATCGTTCTTTGTGATCTAGATTCCCAAGCAAAAAATCTTCTACTTCAAGAATCGCAACTAATTTTTGTTTTGCTGTGCCGGTAAAATATTTTGAATAGTCTACATCGTGTAAAATTCCCTGCACAATTTCATATTTAGCAAGCATGTGCGGCACGGTATCCACTGTCTGATCGGCAATCATACCACCCGTTCCACCACTCTCAGTATAAACAGCAAGCGCTTCCTTGAGATCACTTGCAATGCCGATATAGTCGACAATGAGACCACCTGGTTTATCCTTAAATACTCGATTCACACGAGCAATCGTCTGCATGAGATTGGCTCCCTGCATAGGCTTATCAATATACATGGTATGAAGGCAGGGCACATCAAATCCCGTAAGCCACATGTCGCGCACAATCACGAGTTTCAATGGATCTTTAGTATCCTTGAATCTGGTCGCCAGATCTTTTCGATCTTCTTTGGTGGTATGATGCGGTTGCCAATCGGTCGGATCGGATGAAGATGTAGTCATGACGACTTTAAGTGCCCCCTGTTTCTTGTCATCACTATGCCATTCTGGTTTTAGTTTTATAATCTCTCGGTAGAGCTCGACTGCAATACGACGACTCATGGCCACAATCATTGCTTTTCCTTCGAATACTTCTTGTCGTGCTTCAAAATGCGCGACCAGATCACGCGCAATGTCTTGCAATCGTGCATGGTGTCCCACAATTGCCTCAAGCTGTGCCCATTTTGCTTTCGCTTTTTCGCTCACGGTTGATTCTTCACTTTCGAGTACGGCATCGACTGCACGATCAAGTTCTGCTTTTTTGTTTTCATCAAATCCAATTTTTACCAATCGTGATTCGTAACTGATAGGAACCGTCGCCCCATCCACGACTGCTGCCTGGATATCGTAGACATCAACATAATTACCAAAGACTGCGCGAGTATTGGCATCATTTTTTTCAATCGGAGTGCCAGTGAACCCGATAAACGACGCATGAGGTAGTGCATCTCGCAGATATTTTGCAAATCCATACGTAGTCTCTGCACCCGTTTCAGTTGTTTTCACTTTTGCCCGTAATCCATATTGACTTCGGTGTGCTTCATCGGCCATGACAATAATATTTTCTCGATCCGAGAGTTTGCCATACTCAGTCTCCCCTTCAGCCAGTGAAAATTTCTGAATGGTGGTAAATATAATGCCTCCACCTGATGTTGCTAATAGTTTTTTCAAATGTTCACGATTTTCTGCCTGGACCGGCTCCTGACGCAAGAGTTCGGTCGCTCCGGCGAAGGTATCAAATAATTGTTGATCAAGGTCGTTTCGATCCGTAATCACCACAATTGTCGGATTATTGAGTCTCTGCACAATCTTTCCTGCATAGAAAACCATGGATAATGATTTTCCTGATCCTTGCGTATGCCATACCACTCCAGCCTTCCGATCACCTCGCGTTGCACTCAGTGTAGAATCGAGTGCTTTTTCTACCGCAAAATATTGATGATAGGCTGCAACTTTCTTGATCGTGCGAGTATAGGGCAACCCTGCATCATCAAATTTTCGTTCTTGTTCGTAGACCGTAAAATTTCGAACGAGATCAAGCAATCGCTCAGGCGTAAGCATTCCCAGTACTAATGTTTCAATCTCTGGCACCGTACGTTTCTCATCACGTGCTCCATCAATCGATTTCCACGCGAGGAATCGATCAAATCCGCTTGTGATCGTACCCATACGGGCGTCGAGACCGTCTGAGATGACGAGGATTCCATTGTACGCAAATAAATCAGGAATTGCTGATTGGTAATTGGTAAGCTGAGTAAATGCTTTGTGCACCGTCGCCTCTTCATTCTTCGCATCTTTGAGTTCAATCACGACGAGTGGTAATCCGTTTACAAAGAGTACTACATCAGGAATTTTGTCTCGTTCCAGTCCCTTGATATAGAATTGATTAGTTGCAAGCACATCATTATGTGACACCTGCTCCCAATCAATCACCCGCACTTCCCGTCCGCGCATATGTCCCTCTTCAAGAATTTCTACGGTTACTCCTTCTACGAGCAGGCGATGTACCGCACGATTATTTTCTACGATATTGTCGGTCTGGGTAGCAGTATGAATAATCTGATTCACTGCAAAGTTTCTCGCTTCTTCGGGGATATCAGGATTGAGCCGAGCGATTGCAGTGACCAGTCGATCACGAAGTATTACCTGCGAGAGATCCGGTCGCTCGGGTTCGAGTGCCTCGGGACTGAGGTATGAAAAACCTGCTTCGCGGAGAAGGTCGAGGGTGAGTTGTTCGATTGAGGATTCGTTGAGGGTCATATTATTTCATTTTAACAATCAAATCTAATACCTTCTTAAAGGTTTCACTATCAGGCAACAGATCTTGCAACGTTTTAACCTCTTCCAAAAAATCAGTGCCATCTTTTTTATTTCTTGACTTGTCCAACTTCTCTTTTGCATTAGCAACCTCTTCATAAGGTGATTGATAAAGCAAACACAAATTATCTGAAATAAATTTAACTATATCAACTTTAGTCTCAGGTAATTTACTCTTAACACTAACGTTTACAACATCTTCTAACAAAAACTTCGTGTGATTTCTTATTACAGCCGCGATTACAGCCTTAGAGGCATATTTTTCATTAAGTTTTCTCTCGTGACTATACTGTTTTGCAGCCAAACCAACTAAAAACAATAGTGGTGATGTTAGTGTTAATCTATATAATGTCGTTTCTATTCCAGGATGACTATCCCTATGAAATAAAATAAACAACATAATGGAGAGTAAAATTATACCTAGAACAAAAACACCCAACCAAATCAAAGAACTTATACGTAATAATTTTTCTCTCTTTTGAAAAGAATTTGCAAAACCTGTATCTGTGATCAAAGCTGTGATTTTTTCAACTTCTGACTTATTAGTATTTATCTCTTTAAGCCCTTGCTCAGACTCGTCTTTCATTTTTAAAACAGTATCCTTTACTTGTTTTATATCTTCAACTAGTTTAGCTGATTGATCACGAAAAGATTTTATTTCAACCAACAAAGCATTCGATTGTTTCTGCAAGTCGACTGACTGATTAAGGATTGCTTGAAGCCCGTTATTAGTATCATTTATTTTAGCATTAACAGCAACAAAATCTTCATAAGCTTTTTGAATTTGGGAAATCTTATTTTGTATCTCAACAAATTGTTTTTCAATCTCAGCTAAACTTTGCTGAGATTTAGTCTTTATATTTTCGACATCTCCCTTAAAACTTGCCGCGGTGGAAACCAAAGCTTCGACCTCACTATTACGTCCTTCAATTTTTCCTTTAATATTCTCTATCTTTTGTAAAAATTCATCAATTTTCTCTACATTTGGACGAGCTTGCTCAACATTATTTTTTATTTCTGATAAATATGTGTTGACTTTTTCTTTAATATTTTCAATTACTACCAATCTCTCACGAGAATCATTTGATATTTTTTCAATATCAATATTTCTAGTCTCGACTGCTTTAAATGCAGCATCATATCGAACACTAAGTGTATTAATTTCATCAAGTAAATTTTTTGCTTTCTTATATTGATTTCTTAACTCTTGTAATTCTTGTTGAGTAATGTTTTGACTATTTGTATCATCCATACTTTTTACTTAAAAATTTTGTTTAATATTTTATCTCTTAATTTTGACAAAGTTTGAATTTCAAAAAAATTTAGTTTTATCTTTCCAAATTGAGAAGAGACAGTATTACTAAATAAATTAAGAATATCACTGTTTGGTATATTGATTTCAATATTTGAAAAAACGCCTGTATTTACATTTAGAGTTGCAGAACCTCCACCGCCGATCATTTGCAAATCACTACTCATTGATTTCAATACAAAATACAAATATTGTAAAATATGTTCATCTTTAGGAATAATTGAATTTATTTGCTGATTTGTTTGAGAAGCTTCTGTGGTTATGGAAACTAAACCAACGGTTGCAATACAACTTACACAAATCGAATTTTCTGGCACATATTTATTTCTTTGTGTATCTGCACCAGATAGAGTCAATGAATCTTCTGTTTTAACTATAAACATTTGACCATGCATGTCTGGAATTTTAATAAATGGAACTTGTCCTCCAAAAAATTCTTGATTTGATTTTGACGGAGTTTTGCCGCAGACAATATCTCCGATATCCCCCAACTTCCCAACCCTCCATCCCTCCGGAATCATCCCAAGCTCAGAATCAACCATCTTCCCTGTCGCACCTGGAAATCTGAAATCCACAAACCATTCTTTGAAGAGTGTCTGTGCGATACTTTCGAGTGTATTATTTTCTTTTCGCAGCAGCTCGATCTTGTCGTCGAGACTTCCGAGGATTGCGGCGATTTCGCGTTGTTCGGAGAGAGGTGGAAGTAAAAATTCATAGTCTCCAATTTTTGTAGGTGACGTATGCTTAACAGTACTGCCCGTTGCAGAATTCACAATAGACTTCTGATAATCTCTTGTTCTCATCAGATAGTAAATGAAATCTTTAGATACTTCATCTTCATTAACTTCTACAAGACCAACTCGTTGATTATGCAAAAATATTTTATCACTTTTATCTGGTATTAATGCGGGGAAACCTAAGGTATCACCCTCCTTACTCAAATCTGTCATTGTTACCACCAAATCCCCCGCCTTTAAGACGTATTCATCAGGAATTGGCCCATCATAGTACTTTTTGCCATCCTTCCAGCCTCCCCCAATCAAAAAATTACCTGGTGTAAGTAGAATATTTTTTGTCTCCTTAGTTGAAAAATATTCACCTTTAAAAGCAAAACCATGTTTTATACTGACTATGTCACCAAGCTTTATTGTTTTCCAATTTTTTGATGAGGTGAGGGGCATATTTATTTAACACCAATCATTTTTCTAAATTCATCTGCAATTTTTTCTTCTTGCAACACCAAATCTGTTCTCATCTTTTCAGCAAGTTCATCCCATAATCTCGCATTTGGAATTTCACCTATTGGATGCGCCTCATACACAAAGTCAACAAAAAGCTTTCTATAATCATCTCGCAATATGTCCATATTTTTACACAGATTCTTTGGTAAATAATGCTTCTTGGCATGATAGTATCTTATAAAATCATTAAATAGATTACTTGCTTTTGTTCGACGTTCAAATTCTGCATCCTGAGAACCATCATCTTGTTGAAAGATTGACACAAGCTCAGACATGGATTGCTTTAAAGATTCCATTTTTTCCATCAGACTATCAAAAACCTCTCCACGCTTTGTATACAGTCCGGATTCTTTGATAGCACGAATTTGTGTTCGATGATTCATCCATCCAGTAACTACAGCTGCCACCAAACCAGAACTAAACACTGATAATACAATAGTTTGCAAGTCCATATAATTAATTCCAACCCATTTTATACAACATAAAACCTCCAACAAGGAGAACAAAAAGTCCAATTAAAACTTGCCCCCACCATATTTGATACCATTTTTCTGTACGCCCCGCACCATCATCAAAACTATTTCCTCGTGCAAAAGTATTTTCCCCTTCATCTTGAATTCCAACATCAAATCCTGAAAAAGAGTTGTTAATAAATTTATTATTTTTTCCCCTATTGAGGACGCCCACACTCTTTTTTTGTGTCATAAAATTTATTTTAAGATTCTGTTCTCACTATATACGTCTTAAAAAACTTCTTAATCGTCTCAACTGTTACACCCCTTATCTCGCTCACTAATTATTTTTATTAAGCGATTGTGGAATAAACCCATTTTTCTCAAGTGATGTAATCACACTTCGTAATAGATAATTATTATTGAATCCAATCGTATAAATACGACCATTCTCATTGATTGATTGAAGCATTTTTTTATCCAACAATTTTCTAATAATGCGCGATCGTTGCACTGAAGATTCCTGACCAATCACCTTCTCAAGATCTGCAGATTTAATCGTCATTTTCTTGGAACGAATGACTGCTTTCAGAATTTCATACTCTCGGTCCGTGATCATCTTCTTTTCTAGTGCGTCAGTAATAGATGGGAGGAGGATTTTCTCGACCACATAGTGTATATTCAATAATCGATCAATTTTTTCTATTTCATCTTTTAATCCTCCAAGCACATACTCACACCACGCAAGCACATGCTCTGTTTTTCCTGTATCAGCGAGTGCCAGCATGTCATAATATTTTTGGCGATCCATACAGAATATAGCGGTCGGATTGAGAATCCGCCCCGCCTTTACTTGAAAATTTTGTTTGATAAGCATTGCATAGGTAAACATGCGTACCATACGACCGTTTCCATTATCAAATGGATGTACCCAGGTCATGCGATGATGAGCAAGTGCGGTGACCAATAAATCATTCTGCAAATCTACCGGAGTATTCACAAATCCTAGTAATTCTTCGAGATATGTCGGTACTTGTATAGGATCAGGAAGTACTACAGTAGCACCCTTAATTGAAACAGGTGTCTTTCGCAATTGACCTGGATATTTTGAACCCTCACCATCTGGGGGAGGTGTAAGCCCATCCACAATAATTTTATGAATTTCTGAAAGATGTGCTCGGGTAATTTTTGTACCATTTTTTATTTGTGCGTCAATAAATTCGATCGCGCGATCAATATTAAAAATTTCCCGTAGTTTTTCTTCGGTAGTATCTTTAGGCACTTGATCAATAATTTTTTCTACAAATTCAGCAAGCGTAGTTCGATTTCCCTCAATACGCACTGAACCCAAACTTTCCATCCACTGAAAAATTTCTTTGAGTTGAAAAAAGATATATGGAGGTACCGCACCACCTAATCTCTTAACCCGTAACTTTTCTAGCTCAACAATAATGCGCGCTAAATTCGACCCCCAACTAGGTTCAGGAAGTATCAAAGGGATATCTATAAATGTAACATTTTCATTTGACATAATTTAACACCAATACTTGATAAAATAGCTCTATGTAGCTATTTTTTAGCTGAATTTACTATAGCATTATTTATCAAATTATGCAAGAGGTTATTTAACATCAATACATCATTACTACTATCTAATGGCAACATTTTTCTTTAATTTGTTGCCATTTAACCAGAGAAGTCAACAAAATTTTACCTTATTTTAGCCAAAATTTTGCATCTTAGTTAAGTATTGATGTGACACTTAACCAAAAGTAATTTTTATTGCTTAATCTAGCTAAATTTAATCTTCAATGGCAACAATATCGCCTATTTTGTTGACCTTACTCACCTCAGTGGCAACAAAACTATAAAATATCTCATTGTAGCCACATTTTTTGCCTGATAGTTAAAGTCTTTACCTATTGATCAGCAGAGGAGAAAAACTATCCTTTTTTACAAAATGTGGATAACATCAGTAATTATTGACTTTTTAAGATTTTTTATGTATAGTGTATATACATTTGGCGTCCCACATACGTGGGAAGCTCCGCTCCTCGCTCCGGCGAGGAGCTGTTTTTTTATTCAAACTGTTTCCGAAATTCAGTTCGCACACTCATGAATTGTTCACTATCGAGCTTTGATTTTTTGCGCAATAACCGTTTCGCGCTAATTACCCTTCCTTGAGAAATATTGACACTTCTCACCTCTTCATCAATCACCACATGCATCTGATACCACGGTTTTTCTTCTTTTATCTTCGTACTTGTCGGCAAAACAAAGCACATATCTCTCGAATATTTTTTGAGAATCAGCACTGGTCGTTCAAACAAATCATTTTTACCATCCACCTCATATCCAATATTTTTTTCCCAATGCCGCCCACCATATCTCACGCTCTTCAAAATATACTTCTCTTTTCTCTTGATTCAGATGATGACGAATCTTCTTTTTTGTCCATGCGACAAATTTTTCACCCACCTCATACGGAGTCATACCTGTAGTAAATAGTAAAAAACTATATCTCAATACCCACTTTTTTCAACTGTTTTTTGATCTCCTCATTAAGCCTTCCCTCTTCCTCGATCTGCCCTTTGAGCTCTACCGCAAGCTTCCCCATTTTTTCCTCAAACGGAATTCCATCATCAATCGCATCAGTAATCCCAACATAGCGACCCGGAGTGAGTACATAATTGTGCTTTTGTACGTCTGCAAGTGTTGCAGATTTAGTGAATCCTTTTTTGTCTTCATACTTCCCATCCTTCGTTCTCCATTCGTGATAGACACCTGCCACCATTTCTATATCCTCATCACTAAATTCTCGATGCGTACGATCTGCCATGAATCCTACATCTGATGCATCGATAAATAATATCTCACCCGTACGTTTCCGATCACCATTTCCGACACGTTTTCGCGAAATAAACCAAATACATGCAGGAATACCAGTGTTGTAGAATAATTGTTTTGGAAGCATGACAATACAATCGACCAGATCCGCATCTACGAGCGCTTTTCGTATCTCACCCTCACCACTTGATTGTGACGAGAGCGATCCATTTGCAAGCACACACGCCATTACTCCATGTGGCGAGAGATGGTAAATCATATGCTGAAGCCACGCAAAATTTGCATTGCCTGCCGGAGGCTTGCCATATTGCCAGCGCGGATCATTCTGTAATAATTCCGCACTCCAGTCTGAAACGTTGAATGGCGGATTTGCCAAGATATAGTCTGCTTTGAGATCCTTGTGTGCATCATTGAGAAATGATCCTTCAGTATTCCATTTGATTCCACTTCCATCAATGCCACGGATTGCCAAATTCATGCGCGCGAGGCGATACGTGGTCTGATTACTTTCCTGTCCATAGACTGCCAGATCATCAATTCTCCCCGCATGAGATTTCACAAATTTTTCTGACATGATAAACATTCCCCCACTTCCACAGCATGGATCATAGATGCGTCCTTTGTAGGGCTCAATCATTTGTACCATCAACTTTACAATTGATTTTGGTGTATAGAATTGACCACCTTTTTTTCCTTCAGCATTAGCAAATTCTCCGAGGAAATATTCATAGACGCGACCCAATAAATCTTTTGATTTTGCTTCTTCATCTCCGAGTGCAATATTGCCAATAAGATCAATCAATCCTCCGAGTGAGCCTTTATCAAGATTTGGCCGAGCAAATACTTTGGGCAAAATTCCTTTGAGTTCTGGATTGAGTTTTTCTATTGCTTCCATGGCGCGATCGAGATCTTCTCCAATCGTCGGCAATTTTGACCGACTATGCAGAAATGACCAGCGTGCTTCTGCTGGCACATAAAACACATGTTCTGCTCGGTATTCATCTATGTCTTCTGGATTTGCACCTGTTCCTTTTTCTTTTTCTAGTGTCAGTTTAGCATGAAGTTCTTCAAATGAATCAGAAATATACTTGAGAAATACCAATCCAAGCGCGACATTTTTGTATTCTGCTGCATCAATGTTTTTGCGGAGTTTATCCGCTGCTTTAAACAACGTTTTTTCGAAATTTTCTACTGGTTTTTTTTGTTGAGCCATAATAAAAAATAGTACTCTCATAGTAGCACCCTGCAGTATATGCGTCAATTTATTCTACTTACCTAAAATCCGCATATTTCAGCTGATTTTCGGGGGGGTAGTAGGGGGTTCGCCCCCCTACCGTATATATTATTTTTCAAAAACAGTCACACTACTCCCGCTACTCACTGTCGCACAAATACAAAGATATTCCCCGCTCCCTCGAGTGTCATCTCTGCACTCGCATGAGTGACCACTGCCCCGAGAGCAAGCATACTCCCCCATGCCTGCTCCATCTCCATAATACCTGCAGGCGACGAACACCACATCTTGGTAGACACGAGAAGACTCGAGAGCTGTCCCTCGGCGAGGGTATACTCACCACTCATCGTATTGCACAATCGTATATGGAGACGCCCGTCGAGAAAAGACAGGAAATACTGCTCACCTAGAGGAATCGACGTATTATTGAATGAGGCGAGGCGATACATCCTCCCATCCAGAGATGTGGTAGGAAGTGTTTTTTCAGGATGAAATACCGTGCGCATGTACACCAATACACCCACACTTAGAAGTACGAGTAGGCACGCAATCAATCCGATTTTCATAGTGATACGCATAGATACTCACTAGTATAATACAGATAGATGTACTCATACAAACACACGATGGTATACAAAAAAACAAAAGACCCTGTATCACTCGGATACAGGGTTACTACACATGAGAAGACCGCGAAACCAAGGAGCAGCTGCTCACGAGTCTCGCATATCTCCCTCGATGCACACCGCCAGAAACCAGAAATGGCTCGCCCACGTACTCTCGGGCGCATGACGACGCACACGCACCTCACGAGAAGTGTCTCCACCATCGAGATACATGATCTCACGCGATCCGTCATCGAGAGTGACAGACTCAGAAGCGAGCGCCACGATCGGGAACCTGCGCTGCAGATTCATGAAGAACGCTCCCAGAGCGAGCAGCTCTCGAGTGTTCGCCGGACGGAGCATGGCGAGCGCGAGGTGCTTCTCGACCTCATCACTCGTAGCATCTCGTCCCAGATTCACGAGACAGAGCTTCACACGAGCGACCCCCCGATTGTTCGAGGGGAAAAATTCAGCGGTAGCACGCCAGCACTCCCAGTCATAGCGTCCAGCTCTGATCGCCTGTGTGAAAGACATCTCATAGTCGACCATCATATCAGCCCCCCGATCGAAGAGCGGTGCATATGCACCCTCGACCACAGGAGCCTGCTCAGCAGTAGTTCTCCCCATCTCACCCTCCACAGCATAAGTCAGCTGTCGTGACAGACACCTGCCGTACACGCATCTGACAAGACCACTAGAGACTACACACACCGCAGGATGCGATCAGCATCCGTCCCATCCTCATTGACGAGGGACCATCTGTGCACCCACTGCTCACGATCCCACACGAGACAGTTCACGTAAAGCCGATCCGGGCTCAGCCAGTCGGTGAAGATGATGAAGTAGCCCCGCCACTCGACAGGAATTTCTTCCTGATAGCGAAGGAGATGCTCAGCATGCATCCGACCCAGATGCGCCATGCGCTCACGCGCACGACGGAACATCGTGTGTCCACTGACGACGGTTTCGTGTGGATTGAGAAAATTCACCAGCTCGTATCGACGTCCACCGATCAGGGCACTCATCTGAGCAGCTCGCATGATCATCTCATCACAAAACCGTACCACCTCCGCCCGATACTCCTCTTTCACGAGCATGTGAAAACGCCGATCCCCGAGACTCTGCACAAAATGTGCAAGGTAATCAAAATCTTTCACATCCATGACTCACTCCCTCCGTGAATAGTGACTCGAATGTGTGAAAAATATCACATACCGATAGTATTTTGTCAAGAAAAAACAGGATACAATACTTGACTTTTGAACACAATTACTCTAGGCTCATTCATGTACGAGTACGGTACTCCAGCCGGAGGGACGTTCTATGAATGTAGGTTCATTTATCTGCAGAATGAGTGGCATATTGTGCATCCTCCCTGCCATAATCGGAATTCCTCTCACCTTCTATTACGAATCCGGAAGCTCGGAATACGAACACGGTTATCCCTGTCTAGTGATCGCTTTCTTTCTCTCAGCCATCTGTCTCATCGCAGGCAGACTAGAAGAAGCTACACAAGAAGAATCAGAAGCTCACCACAAACAAGACGATGGATAAACACCACTACCCACTCGTGCCCCTGTAGACACTCGCGCTACAGGGATTCACGATTATACAAAAAACCCTGTACCGTTCTGGTACAGGGTTTTGTGTTTCACACGATTCCTATAAGCCGAATTTTGTTCCCAGCTTGCGCCGGGTGATAATCATTTATCTTGTCCTACTATTACTAGCAGGATCATACACGAACTAACTTTTCGAATCCCGAAATGGGGAAACGCTGTTCTTTCTCCAGGTAGGGTTTACCGCCATACTGTCTTGCGACAGATGTAGTGTGGTAGCATTGATACGGCGCATATGCTGAACCTATCAATACCTCCACACTCTTTTCACCTTTCCCCTGAATCACGAGGATTCAGAGTAGTATTGTCTCTGTGGCACTGTCCCGCATACGATCTCGCGACCGCATGGATGGATGTTATCCACTACCCGTGTTCTTGACATAATATCAAGAGGAGTTCGGACTTTCCTCCCGTAGGGGCGATTATCCAGAATCGTGTGAAACAGGAGAAGGATAGCACACGAATGCGTAGTTGTCAATCGATACAGTCCAAAAAAATTGAGAAATAAAAAATCTATGTTCTAAAATTTACGCTCTTTTCCCACGACCATATCAATCCTACTTTTTGCAAGTCTAATAGTCACTTTTACCTCTTTCGTAGTCTTGCCATCTGCCTCGACCACAAATGGTTTTTTACTGGTGACTACCATTTCTTCAAACGGAAAAATACTCGGCTCTTCAAAATCTTCTTTTTTGAACCAGCCCCCCGGAACGACCGGACGCAAAAATGCTTCGAGCTTATTATCCTGTGGATGAGCTACATATCGACGACCTTTTCCTGTCCAAAAAAATGGTTGCAAATTGCACACGACTAATTCCATTTTTCCACTCGTACTCGACACATTGAAACGCTCGTCATACTGAATCGCAATAGGACTCGGAGGAATATGTAATTGCGAGACAAAATACCGATTATTTACCCATCCTACATCTAGTCTCAATCGACGACGACGTGCCAAAATATCGCACGCCTCAATACCTACGGGAATGCCCAGTACTTCCGCAATCGTATTATCCGTACCAATCGGAATAAATGCAAAAGTCACCGTATGTGATGCGACATACGATAAAATATGACCAAAGGTAGTATCATTTCCCACAATCACCACGGTCTTTGCTCCTTTTCGCACTTCATCTTGCAACAACAAATCAGCAGAGGAGTACTGCTGAAGACGGACTATTTTGCCGGCGATCCCGTAATCGGTCAGACGTGTTTCTATCGCTTTCAAAATCGTCTCATATCGCTTGTGCTTCAAAAAGTTGTCGTAGAGATAGACATACATACTCGCCGTGAATTACACGTAAGGCGTGAACACGTATTATAGAGCCTCTTCGGTTTCTTCAGGCAGTATTTCTACTTTTGATCGGGTTCGTGATGTGGTGCGTTTGCGATCAGCACGAATATCTTCAATTTCAATATCCGTCATGGTAACTTTTCCATGAATAATCGCACCTGATTCCACCTCGAGCACACGACAATAAATATCTCCCAAAATACGCCCACTCTCAGTAACATGCAATTTATCCTCTGCACGCACATTTCCCTTGATCTCACCCGATACCAATGCGTCACCCGCTTTGATATTTGCAAGAATTTTAGCACCTTCCTCTACAGTCAATAATTTACCTGTCTGGACATTTCCAGATACCGTTCCTTTTACCAAAATATTTCCTTCTGAAGAAAAATCTCCCTCGACCACCACCGACGGACCCACGACCGTCTCGATTTCATCATGGTGAGTACGTGGAGTGTTCACTGGTTGAGGAGCTTGTGGTCGTTGTGGCTCGGAAGTATTTTTAAACATAGCTACAAAATTTAAAATAAAGAGTGATTAGTATAGTGTACACGAAAATACCCTATACAGCAAGAAAAATATCTTATTTCGATTTCTCAGGAATCCAGAAGCCGAATTCACTTCCCTTTCCCAATCCATCACTTTTTGCCCACACATGCCCACCATGTGCTTCAATAAATTTCCGACATACATAGATACCCAGCCCTGTACCATTCACATTGGTACCTTTTACATTCTCGCCACGATAAAATTTCTGAAAAAAACTCGCATGATCAGTAGTATTGAATCCCAAACCTTGATCCTGTACACGAAACGTACACCCATTACGTTCATATTCTACCCGCACCACAATTTCCTTACCATCCGCACTATATTTGATCGCATTATCTATGTAATTAAAGACGACATGTCTCACTTTTTCAGGATCCATGTAGACAGTATCAATCTCATCTGAACGTACTGACCGAATCGAAATACCCGCACTCTTGGCACGATCTTTCAAT
Source organism: Candidatus Magasanikbacteria bacterium UBA922 (assembly GCA_002293825.1). Classification (GTDB taxonomy): domain Bacteria; phylum Patescibacteriota; class Patescibacteriia; order Magasanikbacterales; family UBA922; genus UBA922. Next base: position 42,554 of record DBDW01000001.1, read on the forward strand.
TCTTTCACTACACCCGTAACCAATTCATTGATACTCGACTGCTCAAATGAGAATTTAGTCCTTCCCTGCTCAATTCGAGTAATATCCAAAAATTCATCAACCAATTTTACCAAGCGTTCATTACTTTCATCCATATTAGTGAGTACAGTCTGTAATTTTTTGGTCGGCTTACCATACGCACCATCATTAATCAATTCAATATAACCTTTGATAATCGACAACGGAGTTCGGAGCTGATGTGATGCAATAGATAGAAATTCTGTTTTCTGCTGATCAAGCTCTTTGAGGCGAATGTTTGCTTTTTCGAGAGAGTGTGCGAGCCGATCTGTCTCATGTCGTTGTTCAATCTCCTTATGCACACTCGAAATCAAAAAATATGAGAATACCAATACAAACGAATGCACAATCCCATTAATCCAAAAAGATTTAGTTGAACTTGAAGTAATAAATTGGAAAAACAAAAACAAATTAAGCATTAACACCAAACCTTCTGCAGTAATAATTTTAATATCAAGCCATTTAAACCTCAAAATTGCATATCCCGTAAAGACAGCGAGCAACGTAGAAAATAATTGTCCAGCCCAATTGAGTTCAAAATATCCAAGCCATGGCAATATAAGATTTGTACCCATAGCAAAATTTGATCCCAAAAAATATCCCAATAAAATCATCGTAAGCTGTTTACGTGTCGTACCCGTGGTGTGTTTTCTTTTTAAGAACAAAATGATAAGGCCGATGAGAAAAAATAGTGAAACATGTGTCGCATACACGGTATACAATGGGCCAAATATAATTACACTTTCTTTATGTGCAACAGAGATAACATCAGCAATAATTAATGTGGGATGAAAACATAATGCTGCAATAATAATACTTTCGAGAGAAACCAATAACCTTTTATACAACGGAACTGGTGTATTATTCGGATAAGTCAACGTGAACAAAAAAAATGATGGTCCAGTAAACGATGCCATCATATATAAAATTCGCGCCCACAAAACCTGCCCACCAAATAAACCACTGCGATAAAACACCATCGGCAAAATCCATCCAGCCACTGAAAGAACTGCGAGTATGTACGCTCTTCCATTCCTAGTATTTCTCGCATACCGAAACAAAACCCACAATAACGATGCGTGCAATCCAAGCGAAATAAGAACAATGATATTTCTAAAATCAAATTCAAACATAGTTGTATAGAAGTATAGCACAATTTTGCGCAGAAAAACAAAAAACATTCATCGTTCTGATAAATGTTTTTTGAGACACGCGAGCAGTTTTTTTAGAAACCGCTCACGTGAGAATTAATCGTCCGGATGGTCGATCAGCTCGGCTCGAAAACCGAAACTTTTCGCCGCATGTACGAACGAATGTTGAGAACTGAGAACTTCCCAGCCCTCGTGTCCCACCACCAGTGCCTCGAGAAGGCATCCCGGGATGTTCCATGCCTTGAATTTCGGAAGTCGTGGCACCATGGTGAACCCACCGGTGCCGACAACTGCCTTCTTCAAGATCACTCCTCGCGACCGAATGAGTCCACGGAGCGTTTCCGGGATCGGCGGATGAGTATCGTCGACGACGACAGATCCTTCCTTCAGATATGGCACGGACGGTTTGATGTCATCACCCTTTCCGGTGAGAACCATCGCAACGTCCGTGTGCATCACTTGAGAAAGATCATTTGTCTTCGTGATGTTGCCCACATCTTCGGATTGTTCGTAGCGCGGATCGAGCGCCACGACCTTACCGAAGTGATGTGAGGACGTCTCAGCGAGACGCGACCCGACGAACCCGGCTCCACCGAGAAGACCGAGGCGAACCTCTTTGGGGTTGAAACCCTGATCTTCAGCAGCTCTGAGTAGAGCGAGTGTCATGGCGTAGCAGGTACCTGTATGCCCTTCCACGAAGGGAGGGACGATCTTTCCACCCGCCTTGTTGATCCAGCTCGGAAGCCGTCCAGCAAGAGCGATTGCGCGCGCTCGCGGGAGCAGCTTCTTTGCTTTCTGCATGACCTTCAGTGCTTCTTCCGGATTTGCTTCGAATTGCTCCATCGTGAGGGTCGAACCCACGATGAAGCCGACCGTCTTCCCGTTGAGTTTGAGAAACCCAATCGGAAGAAGGTACGGAATGACCGGCTGGAGCCAACCCGGATAATACGCCCGCTGGTCGCTGTTCGTGCCGTAGACGACGAACACTACCTTGGGACGCACCACCCGTCGGACGACAGGCCACACCAGCATCCATCCAATGATCATCAGGTACCTGAGCAGGTACCTGAATCCCCGCTTCACCCGTGCTCCAAAAGAGCGACGGGTATTATTTCTCTTTGTCTCCGTCTTCATGTCGCTCTCCATTCTGCTTGGGGTAGAGATACGGTAAGTGATGTACTACCGCAGACAGATAACAAAACACATTATTTTCTTTCTGCGCTAGTCAATATACAAAATTGATCATTGTTTATACCACACTTTCTTTTTTATTTCAAGTCCTCGACCTGTCACTTATCCACTACACTATTCCACCTTGCACACGTATTACAAAAAACAGCTCATTTGAGCTGTTTTTTCATATGATGAGACACGACACCTGCAAACATGGTCGCCGAAGCCAAGGCAGACAACATGCAATAAGGACAAATCGTGCGCAATACCACGAGCTGAAGATATACAAAGTACACACTCGCGATAAATCCACAAACGATAATCCCTCGAAGCACCCACCACACATGAACATTTCTCTTGAAACGCATATGTACGATAAGCACGAGTATCGTCGTGTAATACAACAGACCTATGTACGCGAGCGGAATACCTGCCACCCGCGCATAAATACTATCAAGTACAATATTACACGATCCAGAAGCACCGACCACACAATTTACCCCGCCTCCACCAAGCCCACTCATGGCATGTTGAATTGACAAATAACCTGCATCCAAAAAACCAATACTTGCAGATATCACAATCAACCAAAAAAGCCATGACGGAATACGTGCTTCACGAACATCTGCAATAAACTGTTTGAATTGGGTAAGCATAGATATAAAATATTACATGTTTTCAACGGTAGTGATTCCAAGCAAATCAAAGCCATGTTCCATAGTACGCACCACTGTTTCAATCAAGGTGAGTCTGAATCGTCGCACCATTTCCTCCGAATCAAGAACCGGACACTCATGATAAAACTGATTTGCTACTTGCGAAAGTTCGAATTGATAATGTGCAATTTTTGACGGATCTTTTGCCTCGATTGCTTCATGGACTACTCCTTCAAATTCCCCCAGCTTCATAATTACCGCTCGTTCAAATGGATTGAGAACATCAGGTACCGTCACGCTCGACACACGAATATCAGACGTATTTTTTGCAAGAATACTTTTGAAACGTGCCACGATATAGAGTAGATACGGCCCACTATCTCCCGACGTAGAAATCGATTCCTGGACATCAAACGTAATATTGTTCACTCGTCCTGTTTTCAAAAATGCATATTTCACCGCACCCATGGACACGTTCTCAATAATGCGCTCTTTTTCCTCAGAAGATACGTTTGCTTTCGCTTCACTCGAATCCATGTGCTCTCTAATAGACATCTTCACTTCCGCAATCAAATCTTCAGCAGTTACCACGTCTCCTGTTCGTGAACTCATCTTCACACCTTTCAAATCCACCCAACCATAGGGAATGTGGAATTCTTTTCCCTTACTTTCAGGTAACGTGAATTCCAGTGTCTTGAACAAGACTTTCAAATATTCAGACTGCTCGGGACCGATGACATGATAAATTGCATCAGGATGAAATTCATCAAATTGTTTTTCTGCAAGAGCCAAATCCTTTGCTTCATATGTCGGAAGTCCCGCACGATTGAGAAATACACGATCATGAAGATCATGCGCACTCCCTCTAAATATTACCGCACCATCACTTTTTTCAAAAATTCCATTTGCAAGGCCTTCAGACACAATCTCAATCGCACGATCAAATACCTCTGATTCAAAATAATACCGATCAAAACGTATATCAAGTAATTGATATATTCTCTCAAGATTTTCCAGACTCCAGCTTCGTGTAGTCTCATACACGTCCGCAATCCCTGGATCTTTCTGATAAATCATTTCATTATACCGCTTAATTTCTTCTTGCGCTTTTTCATCTTTTTCAAACTGGGTCGCACCATACGCATAAGCCTTGCCAATAAATTTCATTCGTTCCGAAACAAGAACATTCTTTTTTGCAGCATCATATCCATCATCTTGCCAGTGTTCGATACCCCACAAGCATTTTGCAATATGCATACCCACATCTCCCCCATACGTCGTACGTATTACTCGATACCCCGCATACTCATGTAGACGTACCAGTGATTCTCCGAGAATTGCATTTCGAAGATGTCCGATATGAAACGCCTTATGTGTATTTGCACAAATAAATTCAATCATGATCGTACCCTGTGAATCCGCCACGCGAGGCCTCACTCGCTCACCCAAATTCAATACCACCGACGCAAGTTCTCTATCATTCAAGAAAAAATTCACGTATGGACCAAACGCTTCAGCGCGTTCGACCAGTGTATCCTCTGTTTCTTGATTAAACTTTTCAGCGAGCCCGTTTGCAACCTCTATAGGATTTTTCTTTAATTCTTTTGCATACTGAAAAACAGGAAACGCAACATCTCCCATCTTTTTCTGTGGCGGATCAGTAAGGGTAATATACTGCTCTCCTATTCCGACAGCCTCAAGCAATCCTGCAATATGATCTCGAACGTATCCAATCATACAATTTTTACAAAAAATCTCTTTCCTTTCTGAATAATATCTCCCGGATTACATCGCTCCTCGTATGAAGTAACTTTTTTGTCATTAATTTTTACTCCACCGCCTTCGATGGTACGACGTGCATCACTCGTACTCGTCGCAAATCGCGCTTCTTGCAAGACCGAAATAATATCATAGGCACTCGGCTTCAATTCAGGAATTTCAGTTGGGATTTCTTTTTTTGCAAATGTTGCCACAAAATAATCTAGTGCTATCTGTGCATCTTTTTCACTATGATAAAAACGAACCAATTCACTCGCAAGTTTCAATTTGTAATCACGAGGATTCTGACCAGTCTTCATATCGGTCTCATACTGTTGAACCGTACTCATCGGCACCCGTGTCATGTAGATAAAATACGGAATGATGAGCGAATCTGGAATGCTCATAATTTTCCCAAACATGTCGTGTGGTGCATCATTCAAATTTACAGTATTACCCCAGCTCGAACTCATCTTGCGCCCATCAGTTCCTGCAACCAATGGATTCATAATAATATCCTGAGGTCTCTGTCCGTATCTTTCCTGCAACGTTCTACCTGCAAGCAGATTGAACCTTTGATCCGTGCCTCCGAGCTCGACATCCGCTTTTACCGCCACTGAATCATACCCCTGCATCAATGGATACAACACTTCACGCAATGATACACGAGTTCCTGCTTCCAACCGACGACGGATGTTATCGCGCGCAATAAATTCTGCCACAGAAAACGCATCTGCTTGTTCACCAAGTTCATTATAATTAACACTCGACAACCAGGTACTATTATACTGTACCTCGGATTTCGTGATATCAATAATTTTTCCTGCCTGCTCGACATAGCTTTTCATATTCTTCTGCACTTGCTCTCTCCCAAGCATTGGTCGCTCACTATCCTTATCCGAAGTATCCCCAATCACACCAGTAAAATCGCCCACAATAAACACCAATTGATGACCCAACTCCTGAAAATCACGCATTTTGAGCAACGGAATTGAGCGCCCTAGATGCAAATTCGGACTTGTAGGATCAATACCTAGTTTGATCCGAAGTTTTTCTCCTGATTCCAAACGTTTTCTCAGATGAGTCATGTCAATTACACTCTCTACCCCGCGCGAGAGTAATTCATCAATTTTTTTCTTGTCAGTTGAAATTTTCATACAGGAGAACTATATCAGTGTACGTGGCTAAAATCAAAGAAGATAACCGTTATTTAATTTCACATTTCGTCTTATCTGCAAGCTGCTGAAACGATTGCTGCCCCGTAACCATGGTTCCATCAGAAAATTTCCATGTCGGATATGATTCAATACCTGCATCATTACACACTTTGGTCTGTGACTTACTCGGTGTAGAACATTCCACATATGGAAGCAAATCAGCTGATTTTCCAAACAATGCTTTCTGTGTCTGACAATGAGGACACCAAAATGCTCCATAGAAAATTGCACCACTATCTTTGATACACATTGCAAACTCATCAAATTCACCCGGCTGATTCTTCTGATACACCGATAATCCAATAATTCCTCCAAGAATGAGAAGTCCTGCAATCCACCAGATAAGCGTTGTCTTTTTTTTGTCCATAGAGTAACAAGATTAAAAATGTATAATTAAAAATTTTGTAATTGTGTTCGCAAATTTTCTAATTTCTGTTCCGCATCAGCAAGTTTTTTCCGCTCGGATTCTACTACCGATGGTGGCGCATTATCGACAAATGATGCATTCGATAATTTCTTTTGAAGTGACACAACATATGGCTCGACCGTAGCAATTTCTTTGGTAATTCGAGCAATTTCTTTTTCAGTATCAATCGCATTTGAAAGATCAATTACAACTTCCACGTCAGATTCTACAAAAGATACTCCACCCTCAATCGTATGTTCATTCACCGAGTCGAGTCCTGCAAGACGCATAAGTACCGGAGTGTACTCTGTAATCAATGATGAATATTCTTTTGAAGTAATCGACAATGCAATTTTTTTAGACGGTTCAATTTTATATTCAGTTCGAATTGCACGAATTTTCATTACAATATTTCTAAACACTGTATCAATGAATACAATTCCCGCGGTATCTTTCTTTCGTTTTTCTGTGATCGGATAGTGCTCTACCATGAGCGATCCCTCTCCATACATCTCCTGCCAAATCTGCTCGGTTACAAACGGCATGTATGGATGCCAGAGCTTGAGTAACGTATTCAATATATAATTCAAAAGTGTATGTTTGCCACCTTCTACTTTTGCAATTTCGAGATACCAGTCAGCGAGCTCATTCCATGTAAAATCTCGAAGTAATTCTCCTGCAATCGAAAACTGATACGACGTGAGATGAGTATTCATCTGTGCGATTACCGTATTCAATTTCGACAAAATCCATTCATCAGCAGCGGTCTGTGCCACTGGCGCAGACACATCCTTACTCATCACCCCCTGCTCATTCTGAATCTGCAATACAATAAAACGACTAATATTCCATAATTTATTGGTAAAATTACGGAAACCTGCAACTTTGTCTTCGGACAAGCGCATATCATTGCCCGGCGTACCTCCAATAAGAAGTGACAATCGTGTCGCATCGGTCCCATAACGCTCAATCATCTGCAACGGATCAATAATATTACCAAGTGATTTACTCATTTTTCGTCCCTGCTCATCACGTACGAGCCCATGAAGATACACTGTTTTGAATGGTACTTCGCCCAATGCATACGTACTCATGAGAATCATGCGTGCGACCCAGAAAAAAAGTATGTCATAGCCAGTTTCAAGAACTGAGGTCGGATGAAATTTCTTGAGATCATCTGTGTTTTCTGGCCAACCCAGTGTTGAAAAAGTCCATGAAGCAGAACTAAACCAGGTGTCGAGTGTGTCGGGGTCTTTAATAAAACTTTGTGACACATCCTCTTTATTAACAAATACTTTATATTTTTTAGCGGAAGTTAAATTAGATCCAAATAATTCTTTCTTTAAATCTGCCCAAGTTATGGTTTTATTCTCAACTAATGTCGTTGCTAAAGAAAAATTAATCCAACGTAAATTACCAATACTACCCCAATTATGATCTGTTCTATTATCAATCGCTTGAAAATAGCTATCTGGTAGATTGAAAATTTTTCCTTCTTTAAAATGAAGTAAAGCTTGTGCATTTTCTTTATCTGAAATATCGTAATACGCTGGAATCTGATGTCCGTACCAAATCTGCCTACTGATATTCCAATCACGCAAATTATCAATCCAATGAAAATATGTTTTATCAAATCGTTCTGGAATGATTTCGATCTCACCAGTTTTAACAACCGATTGCATTAATTTTTTCAACGTAACCGTATCCCCTGCTTTGAATTGTTTCAATTTTGAATTCTTGAGAGTAAATTCTCTGTTCACATCAATAAACCATTGTGTCTTTGGCAATGGTTCGACCACATCTCCGAAACGATCGCTCGTTCCCACGTTTTGCATCGTTTCTTCTACCTTCTCCAGTAATCCAGCATTCTCAAGCCAAGTGACAATCTTCTTTCGAGCATCTTCGACCAACATTCCTACATACTCCAATCCTGCATCTAATGTCATTTTTCCATCTTCACCGATCACCTGAACAAAATCGATATTCACTCCAGATGCTTTTTGTTTTTGGTACATCTCAAAATCAATCTGACTATGCGCAGGAGTTACCCCGAGTGCACCAGTACCAAAACTGTCGTCAACATTCTCATCTGCAATGACTTTCAATTTCAACTCATGTCCGGTCTGTCCAAAATTTTTAATTATATATTCTTTTCCAATATAGTCTTTCCATCGTCCCTCTGGATTTACCGCAATTGCGGTATCTCCTAATTTTGTTTCTGGACGAGTCGTTGCAATCCTAATCGGACATTCTGGTCCGTATGTAAAATAATACAGTTTCCCAGGTCGTTCGACATAGACAAGCTCGTCATCACTACACGTAGACTGTCCAGTCACCGACCAATTAATTACCCGATACCCACGATAAATAAGACCATCATCATACATCATTTTGAACAATGTATTGACTGCCATATTTCTCGCCTCATCGAGTGTGTATGCCTCACGAGTCCAATCGAGTGATGCTCCCATTTTTCGTGCCTGATTCACAATCGTGTCATGAGACGCTTGTGCAAATTTTTCTACTTCCTCCAAAAATTTTTCACGCCCCAATTCGGTCTTAGGTTGCGCCATCCCTTGTTCAATCAATTTTTTTTCCACTTTTGATTCAGTTGCAACTGCGGCATGATCAGTTCCCGGTATCCACACCGTGCAATCCCCTTTCATCCGATGATAGCGCGCGAGCACATCCTGTATTGCCAGCATGACCGCATGACCCATATGAAGGGTTCCGGTCACATTTGGAGGTGGCAACACCATGCTAAAATACTCACGATTCTTGAGCGCATGTACCCACGCAGGAGTATGTTCAGGTGCAAAAAAACCACCGGTTTCCCAGCGTGTATAAATCGCATCCTCATATCGTGATGGCTCGTATGCTTTGGGTAATTCTCGATTTGTCATATAATCAAACAGTATAGATAAAATTCTATCGCAAAGAAGGAATTTTAGCAAGAATTAGGCCAATTTTAGTACATACATCCCTATTCTCACATATAAAAACATCAAAAAACCGCACTGTTGACAATAATTTTAATGTTTGATATAGTCTGCTATTCCTTTTTTTACCTCTCTCATGCGGCAGTACAAAAGGATGTGTTTTTGAGTTTAGCACTATTTCCCCTTATGGGACTCTATATACAGCAACAAGTAATTCGAGCACTTGAAGATAAGAAACAGATTCTTATCACATTCAAGAAAGAATCACACGGCGACGCCATCGCAGCGTCTTTAGCATTCAAATTATTTGTAGAGTCCTTGGGGAAAAAAGCACATATTGCAAGCGACGGATTCATACTTGATGAACGATTCTCATTTCTCAAAGGAGCCACCTCTATCTCCCCTTCACTCGGCAATCTACATCAATTTCTCATCACCATGGATATTTCAAAAAATGGACTCGCCAATTTGAAATACGATATCAAAGATGAAAAATTACGACTATTTATAACCCCAAAAAATGGCTTCTACACCAAAGACATGGTGCGTACAAGCCAGACTGAATTCAAATATGATGCAATTGTGACACTCGACACTCCAAGTCTCACATCACTTGGTTCGATCTATGCACATAACGAAGAATTTTTCTTCAAAACCCCTCTGATCAATATTGACCACAAAGCATCAAATGAATTATTTGGACATATCAATCTCGTCGATATTCCTGCGTCCACGACCTCTGAAATATTGTATGAACTTTTGAGTTCATACAAACCTGAATTAATTACCACAGATATTGCAACCGCATTGCTCACAGGTATTATTGCAGGTACCAATAGTTTCAAAGAGAAAAAAGTACGTCCACACACTCTTGCAATAGCAAGCAAATTAGTAGAACTCGGTGCCGATCGTTCGCACATTATTGCACAATTGTACCAAACAAAATCAATCTCAACATTCAAATTGTGGGGTACCGCACTCTCACATCTGACATACGATTCTGTATATGGAATTATCTCTACCACACTCACACGAGACGATTTTGTACGTACCGGAGCTACCACCCACGAACTCTCCGCAATCATTGATGAACTCATCTCATTTTCACCTGATGCGAAAATCATTCTTGTGTTATATGAAAATCCCAATGAAGCAATAGGAAATATACACGGAATGCTCAAAGTAATCCCAAATGTACATGCCACCGAAACCATGAAAAAATATGCTGCCGAAGGCGATGAAGATGATGCGACATTCTCGATTTCTGGAAAAAATTTGAAAGAAGTAGAAGAGGAAATACTAAGCCATTTGAAAGAGGTAATCACTAGTTAATTTCAAAATCAAAAAATTAAATAAAAAACATCTTACGTAAGATGTTTTTTATTTTTTCTTCCAGAAAATTTCAGCTTTCGCACCATACAACATTGAAGGTTTTTTCTTAGGATTCTGATCCAAATATTTCTGCACCAGATAAAATCCAAGTGCATATCCTGTCCATTTGGGTATTCCTCTCTTTTCTGAGCCAAAGAACCAGTCATGGTGATTGTAGGACGTATTATCGAATTCTTTTTGTGCCTTTTTCAAAAAATAGTTGACTTCTCTCTCTATGAAGATGGTATCCCATTCCTGCGGATCTTGACCTGCAATCTCGATATCAAAATGATCAGCTAGACCTTCGCTCACGAGAGCTTCGAATAAAGACGTACCATATCCAACCGCCGCCCAGCGTGCCGCATGATGAATTTCATGACTTATAGTCCGGTATAGATATTGTTCAAGTGTTTTTTTAAACCCCTTAAATGTAGGATCAAGGCTTATGTGTATCGTATGTGCGTTGGGTGTAAATCCACCAACACCCAAATGAGGGATAGTTGCCTCCGGACTGTCAGAAACAATAATATCAACGTCTCCAAACGGAATATATTTTTTGAGCAATGATACGTGTCTTCTAATACCTTTCTGCAACTTCTTTTCATAGGGTTTGAGACGACCGGATGCACAAAGAATGTGAATAGTAGTACCACTCATACTCACCTTAAACCAACGGTCGTCCTGTCATCTCAGGCGGTTGTTCGATGCCAAGAATCGAGAGTATGGTCGGTGCTACATCTGCCAAAATTCCCACCGGATGCATCAGACTCAAATCTCCCTCAGGAGGATCTCCGGTAGGACCTGCTTTTCCACGAAATTGTTCTCCAATAATAAGGAATGGTACCGGATTATTACTATGCTCTTTATCTCGTTCTCCGGTTTTCAGATTGACCACCTCTTCTGCATTTCCATGATCAGCAGTAATCAATAATACTCCACCCTTCGCTTTCACATATTCAGCAATTTTCCCAAGTCCTTTATCCACGGCTTCACACCCCTTGATCGTAGCATTGCGATCACCGGTATGACCTACCATATCTGCATTTGCAAAATTAAGAAGAATCACATCATATCGATCAGATTCAATCGCTTCGATTGTCTTCTTGGTAATTTCATGTGCAGACATTTCAGGTACTTTATCATACGAAGACACATTGGGAGACGGAATTATGGCACGTTCTTCACCTTCAAATGGATCTTCGACAGTGCCATTCAGAAAAAAAGTGATATGTGCATATTTTTCAGTTTCTGCAATATGGAATTGTGTAAGACCAGCCTTACTCAAAACCTCTGCAAGACAATTGTGTACCACAATTGGTGGATATGCTACTACGACCGGAATTTCTTTTTCGTATTCAGTCATCGTCACAAATAACAAATCTTTTACATAGTCCCGTTTGAATTTATCAAAACCTGGTAATACAAAAGCTTTAGTCAATTGGCGTGCACGATCTGGACGAAAATTAAAAAAAATAACACCATCTCCAGATTCGATACGTGTAGTAGGCTTACCCTCTTTCCCTAGTACAACAGGAATAAATTCTTCATCGTACACTTGTTTTTCATACGAGGCTTCGACTGCTTCAAGTGGACGTTTGAAATACGATTCAGCCACACCCTCGACCATTGCACGATACGCTCGCTCAACACGATCCCATCGATTATCACGATCCATTGCATAATATCTACCAGAAATAGACGCGATTTCCCCTACTCCAATTTTTTCCATTTTTTCCTGAAGCTTTGATACAAAATCTTTACCTGAATTATACAATGTATCTCGACCATCAAGAATAACGTGAACAAAGACTTTTTTAATCTTATTTCTCTTTGCAAATTCAAGTAAGGTATACAAATGATCCTGACTGGCATGCACATTACCTGGACTCAAAAGACCAATCAGATGTAGCGCTGATTTACGAGCATGTACATGATCACGCACCTGAAGAAATGCTTTATTTTGAAAAAAAGTTCCATCAACAATTGTCTTATTGATTCGAGGAAAGGTCTGATAATATACCCGACCCGCACCGATATTGAGATGCCCCACTTCTGAATTCCCCATTTCTCCATATGATAATCCAACTTCATTTCCAGAAGCATATAAAGACATTGCCGGATATTCATGGATAAATTGATCAATATGCGGTGTCTCAGCATGATAAATTGCATTACCATCACTCGGAGGTGCAATTCCCCATCCATCAAGGATCGCAAGTACTACAGGTTTTGGGCGATTCATAAAAGCAGAGATCAAAATAGTGATTTTCCCGTCATCTCACGAGGCGGTGTTCCACCAATCATCTTGATAATAGTAGGTGCCACATCAGCAAGTATTCCATCTTTCAATTTTATTCCCTTCGTATTATTCCGAATCAAAATACATGGTACTGGATTGAGACTATGCTCAGTATCCACTTCACCCGTCTTCATATTCTTCATCTCTTCAGCGTTTCCATGATCCGCAACAATCAATACCTGCCCATCACGTCGAAGGGTTTCAGACACCACATCTCTCACACATTCATCAATCGTTGCGACCGCACGTTGAGCAGCTTTGAAATTTTGCGTATGCCCAATCATATCTGCATTTGCATAATTAATGCAATAAAATTCATAGGCATCTTTTTTCATACATCCCAACACTCTTTTGGTAATCTCGTGAGCAGCCATCTGTGGCTCATCATCATGATGCACCACCGTCTTTGATTCGACCTTCAGCCGATCTTCCCCATTCACAGGATCAGCGTATCCGCCATTAATAAAATATGTGACATGTGCATATTTTTCAGACTCGGCGATATACAGTTGTGTCAAATGAGAAAGTGCCAAAGGGAGTGTATTGTGTACATCTGGAGACGGAAATGCAGTCAAAATTTTTTCCAAATCAGGGCCAAAATCTGTCAAAGCAACAAATCGAATATTTTTTGGAATTTTCCCTCGTCTAAATGCTCCGGGATTTTTCTTATTAAAATCTTCCTGCACAAATGCCTTAGTAATCTGCCGAGCACGATCTGATCGTGCGTTAAAAAACATAATTACATCATGATCGTTCACCGTACCTACCGGTTTTCCCGTACCATCCACCACGACCGTAGGCGTAATAAATTCATCAGTCTCTCCTCGATTATATGCCTGCTCAATCGCTTCTTCTGCACTTCCGACCAGATGACCCTTACCCATAGCCAGCGCCTCATACGCCTCTCTCGTACGATCCCAATTTTTATTTCGATCCATGCCATAGAGACGTCCCATTATCGTAGCGATTTTTTCAGTATGCAACATATGACCACGAAGCTCGTGTAAGTACGTCATAGCTGCATGCGGACCTGAATCACGACCATCAGTAAACAAGTGTAGGTACACCTCGCCCATTCCCTCTCTACGACACAGCTCGAGTAATGCATACAAATGCTCTGGATACGAATGTGCTGAATTACCATCAGTCAACAAACCCATAAGATGTACTGCTGATTTGTATTTTTTTGCATGAAATAATGCTTGCTTAAATGCCTCATTTTTGAAAAATGTTCCATCATGAATCGTGTCTGAAATAGAAACAAGATCCTGTTTTACAATACGCCCAGCTCCAATATTCAAATGTCCTGCCTCTGAATTACCTCGCTGACCAGGAAAAAGTCCTACATACTCTCCATGCGTCTTCAATTTTGAAGTAGGATATTTTTCCATATACTCAAAAATGTTTGGCGCAGTGTCAGGAGTAATGGCATTACCTTGATTTTTCAACGGTGCAAGTCCAAATCCATCGAGAATAATGAGGATCGTTGGTGAATGTCCACTAGTTGATTGAATTTTTATTTTTTTTGAAGACATAACACATGTGTAAGCACGATAGACAACATAATGAATAGTGGCACAGTTGAGAATACTCACCCTCCGCAAACCATGATTCTCACACTTTCACACCTAAAAACCCAATTCTTCTTCGATCTCCATCAATCGATTATATTTCTCAACTCGCTCTGAACGAGAAAGTGAGCCTGTCTTAATAAATTCAGAATTCACTGCCACTGCAAGATCGGCAATAAATGTATCACCTGTCTCACCCGAACGATGTGATACTGCAATTTTGTATCCATGTTTTTTTGCCAATTCAATCGCATCAATTGTTTCTGTCAAGCTTCCAATCTGATTAACTTTAATCAAAATTGCATTTCCCACCTCTTCTTCAATGCCTTTTCTTAAACGTTCCACATTGGTAACAAACAAATCATCTCCGACCAAAGACACTTTGCTTCCTAATTTTTTAGTAAGTATATTCCAATTCTTCCAATCATCTTCAGCAAGTCCATCTTCAAGAAAAAGAATTGGATAACGTTTCACCCACCCATCCAACACTGCAATTACTGCCTCAGGTGAGATAGGAGTTTTTGGTCCATCAAGATAATATTTTCCCCCTCGAAAAAATTCAGAAGATGCCACATCAAGACCAAGATATACATGTGTGCCAGGTACATACCCTGCAGACTGAATCGCTTTTATAATAAGCTGAATCGCGCGCTCATTATTAGGAAGATTAGGAGCAAATCCACCCTCATCACCCACTCCTGTTGCCAAGCCTTTGTGTTGTAATAATTCTTTAAGACTGTGAAATATTTCTGATCCAATACGTACCCGCTCTCTCATTTTTTTATGTATCGGAATAATCATGAATTCTTGACAAGACAAATTATTATGCGCATGCCTTCCTCCATTCAAAATATTCATGGTCGCTACTGGCATGCGAAATTTTTTCTCCTTCAATCCAAACGTTTCACGGATATAGACGTAAAGCGGTTTTTTCTGTGCTAATGCTGCGGCGCGTGCAGTAGCAAGAGAAACTGCAAGAATTGCATTTGCACCTATATTACTTTTATTCGATGTCCCATCGAGAGCTCGCATGCGGTCATCGAGTGAACGCTGATCATAGGGATTCATGCCCACCAACGCTTTTTTGAGTGTGGTATTGATATGTTTCACTGCTTTCAACACACCCTTTCCATGATATCGCTGCCCACCATCTCGAAGTTCAACCGCTTCATGTGTACCAGTAGAAGCACCACTCGGTACCGCAGCCTTCCCACTACTCCCATCTCCCAACACGACCACAGCCTCAACCGTAGGATTACCGCGTGAATCTAAAATTTCACGAGCCCGCACATCTTTGATGGTATTTTTTTTCATACAAAATGTCGATTATGAGTAATGGTAAGTATATCAAACAAAAACGGCCTTGAAAAGGCCGTTTTTGCAAGAGTAAACACGATTATTTTAATTCAAACGTAACTCCAACACGCAAGATAATATCTTCAGTTCCTGATTCAATTTGTGGAGCAGTTCCCGCACCCATAGAATCCATCATAGCATACGAACGCTCTGCATACATATATGGGTTACCTGTCATCTCGTATTCATCATACGAAACAATTGAAGAAAGATTGAGTCCCAGCATACCAGACAAGGCATTTGCTTTTTCAGAAACTTTTTTCAAAGCTTCGGTACGAGCTTCATCCAAATACGCATCTCTTTCATCAATAGTAAATTGAAGACCACTCACATTGGTAGCACCAACCTCACCTGCCAATCCAATAATATCACTCGCTTTCTCAAGATTTCTAATTTTTACCTCAACATTCTGACTTACCGTATACCCTCGAAGATCTTGCTGACCTTCTTCTGTGTAATTATACAATGGGTACACTGCATAATCTCTAGTCTGAATGTCAGCAGCATCAACACCTAATTGCTTGATTCGTGTAATCAGTGCATTCACAATTTCAGTATTCTTTTTTTGTGCTTCTGCAACTGTTGCAGCTTCATTCACCACACCCATTGTGGTCATAGCAACATCTGGCTTCACACTTACTTTCCCCTCTCCTTCAAGACGAATTGTTCTCTCCATCGTAGGAGCTTTTCCTACGTAGTGGTATTCCTTAATTTCATTTCTAATCAAAACACCCAAAAACACAATCAAATACACAATCAAAATTCCCACAAACGTAGTCAGTAATTTCTTACCAACCCATCCACACCACCCATGATGCGGACGCTCACACGCTCCACCCTTACAACATTCCGATGAATATTCAACACTCGCCGTACGTGTAGGCATAGACGAGGAAACTGCTGGCTGCTCATCCATTACTGGACGAGCAAATGTTTTTTTGACAGGCATATATATAAACTCAAAACTTAAAGTTCAAAAAATTAAAATAAAATAAAATTCAAAATACATACGATGACGGAAGTATACCACAAAACGATATTTTATTCTTTTATAAGATGTGGATAGAAAAAATATTACCAATTAATCTAATCACTCTTTCACACCATACACAAAAAACAAAAACTTCATCTCCATTTTTACACGTATTCTTTTACGTTGTACTCACTATGTTCACTCCCGGCAATTCTTTTCCAGATAAAAATTCAAGCATTGCTCCACCACCAGTGGAAACCAAATCTACAAATTCTTCCATTTTCACCATACGAAGTGCCTGCACAGTCTCGCCTCCTCCTACCATTCCAAAAGCGTTCCCTTTTGAACGTGTAGCCACGAGACGCGCAATTGAAAGTGTTCCTGTATCATACGGTTTCTGTTCAAAATAACCCATCGCACCATTCCATATAATCGTCGTTGCTGACTGTATATACGATGCATACATACTGATAGTCTTTGGCCCAATATCAAGTATTGCCTCATTCTTTCTACAAATCCCAAATGGAATATTACCCAGTGTCACCACTCGAGCACCTGACCCATCGGTACGGCCCACCACTACATCAATCGGCCACACAATCGTAGATATTTTTTCAAGTTTTTGCACCTCTTCAGAGTATGCGTCATCTACCAATGAACTCCCCACCCCAAATCCACGTGCCTTCAAGTAGGTATTCACAATTCCACCACCCGTAAGTATGGTTTCAATATTTTTTTTCAAATACAAAATTACCGGAAGCTTCGTCTCCATCTTTGCCCCACCAATAACAAGTACCGAACCTTTTGTAGGCATACTACATACCCGTGAGAGCCCATCAATTTCTTTCTCAAGCAATAACCCTGCATACGAGGGAAGATACTCAGCAATACCAGTAACTGAGGGACTAGTCCGATGTGTCACCCCAAATCCATCACTCACAAACACATCACCAAGCGATGCTAATTCTTTTGAAAAAGAGGCCGAATTTTGTTCTTCATCCTGAGAAAAACGAATATTATCGCATAATGCCACGTCGCCAGGTTTCATGCGTGCGAGTGACTTTTCAATCTGAGAAATACGAGACCAGTTACGAGTCCGAATAATGATAACTTTTTTCTTAAGTAGTCGACTAAGTATGCGAGCAACAGGATCCACACTCAACCTAGCCACCACTTTCCCACCCGGTCGACCAATATGGGTAAGCAAAATCACACGAGCCTTGCGTTCAAGGAGCCACGTAATCGTCGGAATAGATGCGACAATGCGATGCATTTCTTCCACATTTCCTTTTTTTGAAATCGGTACATTATAATCGACCCGAACCAAAACACGTTTACCTACCAAATCTTTGACACGGGTGATAGAACGGAGTTTCATACATGATTAATCAAAATTCATAACTCAATAACTCGCAATAAAACATACACGTGAGCCGATACTTGCATAATTGTTATTTTTTCCCAGCAATTACCGCCATTTCTACCAATCGATGTGCATACCCCCATTCATTATCATACCACCCAACCACTTTTACCAAGTTGCCATCCACCACACGTGTCAATTCAGCGTCCACAATTGCTGAATAAGGATTGCCAATATAATCACTCGAAACAAGTGGTTCAAATGAAACTGCAAGTATGCCTTTTAAATACGTTTTTGAAGCACGTACATACGCACTCACAATTTCTTCAACAGTAACATCTTTTTTCAATAACACCGTCAAATCAGTCAATGATACGGTAATCGTCGGTACCCGCACCGAAAGACCATCAAATTTCCCTTCAAGTTCTGGAATGGTTCTCGTAACTGCAACAGCAGCACCCGTTTTTGTAGGTACCATATTTTGTGCAGCAGCTCGTGCCTCACGCAAGTCTT
The DNA here is from genome assembly GCA_002293825.1 of Candidatus Magasanikbacteria bacterium UBA922. Taxonomy (GTDB): domain Bacteria; phylum Patescibacteriota; class Patescibacteriia; order Magasanikbacterales; family UBA922; genus UBA922. Next base: position 61,357 of record DBDW01000001.1, read on the forward strand.
TTGATGGACCATCTTGCAATACTTGTGAAGCAGTATACGAATGAACAGTAGTAAGCATTGCTTTTTCTATCCCAAATTCTTTTTCCAATACCAACATCATAGGAGCTGCACAATTGGTCGTGCACGATGCATTATCAAGAATTGCTTCGCCCTTATATTCTCTATCATTCACTCCTCGCACATAGGTTTTCAGATCTCCTTTTCCTGGAGCTGAGATCACCACTTTCTTTGCTCCTGCTTTAATGTGTGCTTTTGCACTTTCTGCATCAGTAAATCTACCAGTAGACTCAATTACCACATCTACTTTAAGTTGTCTCCAAGGCAGTGCAGCAGGATCTTTCTCAGCAAACACTGGAATTTTCTTACCCTTAACAATCAGATGTTTTTCATCACAAGAAACAGGAAACGGAAAATCATTATATGCAGTATCATGTTTCAGCAAATGCGCCAAAGTCCTTGTGTCAGTCAGATCATTAATCCCAACGATAGTTAGTTTTTTCTCAAATGCAATTTTGAACGCATGACGTCCGATACGACCAAATCCGTTGATGGCGATTTTCATAAAGTTGAATAATTAAAGAGTCACATATTACGTACCCCATAGCACATACCAGTTTCAATTCTCATGATACGTGATATGTGGAATGTGTTACGTGAAAATAGTATACCATATTTTCTATTTTCTACTCGACACTTGTTCCATCTTTTTCGAAGCTGCACACGTGAGTGCAATAGCAAGCGCATCTGCAGCATCATCCGGACTAATTTTTTTTTTGATTCCCAAAAGCATTTTTACCATAGTTTCAAGCTGAGTTTTATCAGCCCTTCCATATCCGGTAATGCTCTGTTTTACCTCGAGTGGTGTATATTCATGTACCGCGAGCCTAGCTTTGGTAAGCGTTAGAAGAATAACCCCCCTCGCCTGTCCCACTTTGATCGCAGTTGTTACATTTTTATAAAAAAATAATTCTTCAACTGCTGCACAATTGGGTTTGTGCGTCCGTATAATTCTGATCAGTTCATCTGAAATATCTTCAAGACGCTCGACAAATGAGCGCTTAGTATCTGTTTCAATGCACCCGTAGTCAACGAGCGTATAGCGATCTCCCACACAATCAATAATACCAAAACCAACCCGACCAAAGCCGGGGTCAACGCCGAGAATACGTGTGTTTATTTGAGAATTTATCATAGCATATCTTATTGTAACATGTATTCACACAACAAAACATACTATTGACAAAATATGTATATTCACATATATTATTTGGTCTGTTTCAGTCTATCCGTATGTGTACCCTACGATACACCTATCAATAGGCTGGAAATCTCTCCAGAGCCTTATTCAGGAGTGCACATGTGTACACAATGTGAATCTGTAGAAAAACGCAAGGCACGCATCGCCTATGTCAAAAAAATGCTCATTATGGAATGTGGTGGTATACCACTTCCACCCTATGCGACCAAGCTACTCTACATCGTTCTGAACAGAAAAGGACATATCGTAGAAATCAGGATCACCCACGCTACGACGTTCCAAGAAAAATCAACAAAAAATCCTCCGAACAAAGATGGTGCACTGATCAACAGCATGTCGTCAGACGCACGGAGGAGGCTGTGCCCTCAATCCATCCTGCTCGCAGCGCGCGAGCTCTGGGACGGTAACGTCCAGGTACACGCTAAAAACCAGTCCGACGAAAATGTCTGGAGTGTGTACTAGACCTGAAAACCCACACAAGCTGTCGTGGAACCTTCCGCGACAGCTTCATACAAAAAGAGCGCTCTGTTACAGAGGGCTCTTTTTGTGCAATGTTTGCGTTATAAAAAAGAACAACCTTAATGAGCATTCGTATACACCTCTTTCACATCATCGAGTTCATCAAGTGCCTCAAGCAATAATTCGAGCGCATGTACTTGTTCCTGAGACAATTCAACAACTTCCTTTGCTATCCACTCAAGTCCAGCACTATCAGGACTCACACCTGCATGGTGTAAAACCTCATTCATTGCTTGAAATTTTTCTTTAGGACCAATAAGTTCTACCCCATTTTCACTTTCACGAATATCGTCGACCCCCACATCCATAAGCGAAAGTTCAAGTTCTTCCCAGTTTTGTATTTCATTCTTCTTTTGAACACCAATTCGAAGCACTGCTTTATACTCGAATTGCCACGCTACAGCACCCTTACTCCCGAGAGATCCTCCAGCCTTAGTAAATACATTTTTAATTTCAGTTAATGCACGATTACTATTGTCAGTTACCGATTCCACCATCACCGCTACTCCGCCCGGGCCATAGCCCTCATATACGAGTTCTTGCAACGCTGCACCATCCTTCAGCTCTCCTGTTCCTCGCTTAATCGCTCGATCGATATTGTCTTTCGGCATGTTTACTTCCTTTGCTTTATCGATTGCCAGACGCAATGAAAAATTCATATTTGGATCTCCTCCACCATTTTGAGCTGCCACCGTAATTGCTTTTGATACTTTGGTAAACGCACTTGCTTTTGCTTTGTCTGCCTTACCTTTTTTACCCTGTATATTGTGCCACTTTGAATGTCCTGCCATAATAGGTAACAATAAGTATATTCAATAGTGAAATTGTAGCAAAAAAGCCCAAAAAAACAACCCCGAGACTTTACAAACCAGACGTCATACGCTAGGATAATCTCACTTATATTTTATACATACCTATGGAACAAAATGCATGGCATTCAGTCTCAATTGGAGAAAAATCTCCAGAAGTAGTACAGGCTATTATTGAAATTTCAAAAGGGAGTAAAGGAAAGTTTGAACTCGATAAGGATTCAGGATTGATCAAACTTGATCGCGTACTCTTCTCAGCAGTTCATTACCCTACCAATTACGGCTTTATTCCTCAGACCTATTGCGAGGACGGAGATCCGCTCGACATTCTGGTCCTCACGACCGTCGACCTCCCTCCACTCTGCCTTGTCGAAGCAAAAGTAGTGGGAGTTATGGGAATGATTGATGGGGGCGAAGGGGATGACAAAATCATTGCTGTTGCAAAAGATGATCCAAACATGAAGCATATTAATGAACTCGAAGACCTCCCACAACACACCCTCGACGAAATCAAACAATTCTTTGAAGAATACAAAAAACTTGAAAAGAAGACAGTCGAGGTCAAAGGGTTTGAAGGAAAAAAACGAGCACTCGAAGTGGTAGAAGAAAGTATTAAGCTCTATCAGAAAACATTCAAATAAGTTTCAGAACATGAACACAAAAAACCTCCCATTTCGGGAGGTTTTTTAATGACATCATCAGATGTTTAACGCGCCACTTCTTCCGTATCAGTACCGATGGTAATCGCCTGTTCTTTGGTACCAGTTCCTGCAGGAATAAGTCGACCGATAATCACATTTTCTTTCAATCCTTCAAGGTGATCCATCTTACCAGTGATCGCAGCTGAGACAAGCACACGAGAAGTTTCTTGGAATGAAGCACTCGACAAGAATGACTGTGTGGTCAAAGAAATCTTACTAATACCCATAAGCATATCACGTCCACGGGCTGGTTTCTTTTTACCACTAATTTCTGCGTTCGCAAGCATCAGTTGTGATTTTTCCACCACTTCACCAGGGATAAGATCAGTGTCCCCCGCATCTTCAATAAATACACGTGAGAACATCTGCTTGATAATGATTTCAATATGTTTGTCATTCAAGCGCTGACCTTGTGATGCGTAAATTTCCTGGATTTCAGTAAGAACATATCGCTTTACTGCATCCTGACCTTTGAGATCAAAAAGTTCTTTCAAATCTACCGCTCCTTCAGTAAGTTGATCACCTTTTTGAATCACATCACCATCTTTCACCCACAATTTATATCCCAATGGAACAATATATTCTTTGGTAGTCTTACCATCATAGATATAGTAGAGACGACTTCCGTCCACTCTCACTTTACCTGCAAATTCTACTTTCACTTCTTCTGAAGAAGAGCCTCGAACGATAAGCGTGTCACCTGCTGAAACTTTCTGTCCATCTGCAACTTTTACATCATCTTCACTATGAATTTCATACATTACCTCATCAATTCCATCATGGTGCACTTTGACAATTTTCTGTCCACGACGACCTTCAAAAATCTTTCGACCAGTTGGACCTGAAATAACCTTACCATCAGCATCTTCGATCTCGACCGTACCTCCCACTTCTGAGAGCAATGCTTTACGCTTTGGAATGCGCGCTTCAAAAAGCTCTTCGACACGAGGAAGACCCTGTGTAATATCTCCACCTGCGACACCACCGAGGTGGAACGTACGCATGGTAAGCTGAGTACCAGGTTCACCGATTGATTGGGCTGCGATAACACCGACCGCTGTTCCCTTCTTCACGACGGTTCGATTTCCAAGATCATATCCATAACATTTTGCACAAATTCCTTTTGCAAGTTGACATTGCAATACAGATCGCACGTGCATCGCATTCACGTCATGTTTTTCAATTTCTCGAGCAGCGTGCTCATTTACCACATCACCCTTTTTCACCAATACCTCACCACCAACCACCACGTCTTCGAGTACGAATCGTCCCAATACACGTTCTGACAACGTTTCTCCCATCTGTTCTGATTGTTCTTTGGTAAATAGTTCACCTACCGTATCTCCACAATCTTCTTCACGTACAACTACATCCTGTGCCACGTCTACTAAACGACGAGTCAAATATCCTGCGTTTGCAGTTCGAAGTGCAGTATCTGACAAACCTTTTCGTACACCGTGACTTGAAATAAAGAATTCAAGAACATCAAATCCTTCCTTAAAGTTTCCTTTAACAGGGAGTTCGATAATATCTCCACTTGGTGACGCCACAAGACCTTTCATCGCAATCACCTGTCCCAGCTGTGCCCATGAACCACGAGCACCTGAATCAATCATCGCAAACACAGACTGATCTTTGTTGAGTACTGTTTTACTATGTGAAAGCAATCCCTCTTTTGCTTCAGTCCAGATTTCGAGAATCTTTGCGTGTCGTTCTGAATCAGTCAACAAACCTTCGTTAAATTGTTCGTATACCAATTCTACTTTTTTATCAGCCTCAGCCAATAATTCACGTTTGACTTCAATTGAAGGAAAATCATCTTTACCAAGCGAATGTCCAGATTTGGTCACATACTTGTATCCAAGTTCTTTGATCTTGTCCAAGTGATACGCGGTAGTTTCCTGACCATACAACTCGAGCAATGACTGAATAATATTACTCAAGTGTTTCTTAGTAATTGTTTCATTATAATATGGAAGTTTTTCTGGCAATATTTCATTGAAGAAAATACGTCCAATCGATGTTTCCACTAGACTCTTAGTACCTTCAGGGAATTTTGCCATTTCAGATTCACCCAATCGCACATTGATACGCTCTTTCAAGGTGATTTGTCGAGTTTTGTATGCGTACTTAGCTTCAGTAACATTCGCAAAATATTTCTTCACCTGTTCAGTATCAGTCTCACTATATTTGGTCAAATAATAACAACCAAGCGCAATATCCTGCTGCGGAGTAATTACCGGACTTCCAGTAGCTGGTTTCAACAAATTCTTCTCACTTGCCATCAAATTTTCAGCTTCCCATTTCGCCTGCTCTGATAATGGCAAATGTACCGCCATCTGGTCTCCGTCGAAGTCAGCGTTAAACGCTGGACATACAAGTGGATGAAGACGAATTGCTTTACCTTCGACCAATCGTGGTCTGAATGCTTGAATACCAAGACGATGCAAAGTAGGCGCGCGATTCAAAAGAACACGAGTTTTCTTGGTCAATTCTTCGAGAATATCCCACACTTCCGGTGCATTACTTTCAATAAATCGTGATGCACTTCTCACATTATGTGCAAGTTCTCGTTTGATGATTTCAGCCATGATAAACGGCTTGAACAATTCAAGTGCAATCGTTTTTGGTAATCCACACTCATCAATCTTCAGTGTAGGACCTACCACAATTACTGATCGACCAGAATAATCGACACGTTTACCAAGTAAGTTCTGTCGGAATCGTCCTTGCTTCACTTTCAACATGTCTGAAAGTGATCGTAATGGTTGCTTTCCGCGTCCTCGTCGATT
>DBDW01000007.1 GCA_002293825.1 Candidatus Magasanikbacteria bacterium UBA922
AGATGTGTATAAGAGACAGGATAAATGTTGATGATTTGAAGATAATTTATAATCAATATCAATTAGGACTAGGGGATTTTGTAAAAAGATCAATTGAACAGGTCATTACTTTTAAAGAGGAAATCGATAGTTTCCAAAGTGATTTAATGACTAAAAAATTAATTGCGTTACAAAGCGAGAAAAATGAGCTAGAAACTCGTAGAAGTTATTTGGATAATCAGTTAGCAAAGATATATGAATCTAGAAATGCAAAGAAGAAACTTGAAGCACTTAAAGATGCTGTTTCTCGTCATGCAGAGAAAAATAGTAAACTTGCAAATCTCAGTGAAAAGTACAGAATTATTGAAGATGAAAGAAATAGAAAAAAACTTATCACAAAGGCTATTTCAAATATAGTTGATGAAATTGATGCATGGTTATTTAGTATTGCAGATAAGCTTAATGATTTTGAAAATGATCTTAAGGAAGTTCATAAATATATTGCTGGTAATAAAGAATGTCATTTTAACATACAAACAAAACCAGAGAGTTCGGAATTCGTAGAAATTGATTATCGAGTAAATCTAGACGGAGGTACTGGTGTAAATCACATCCGTACGTTTATTTATGATGTGCTACTTTTGTTAAATAAATACACATCCAAAAAACACTTAGGTTTTTTGATACATGATAATATTTTTGCCGGCGTCGGATTAGATGATATGGTTAGATCGTTAAATTTTTTAGATGATAAGCAGAAAAAAGGTGCAGATTTTCAGTATATAGTTACGATTAATAAAGATGAGTTTGATTCTGCTGTGAGTAAGTTTAATTTTGATTATAAACAGAAGGTTAAGGCAACGTTTAAAAGAAATGATCAATTTTTAAAAATCTCTTATCGTGAAGTTTAATTTTTGCCAATTCAATAAGGAGAGAATCTAGAAAGAAGTTACCAACAATAGGGTCTAGACAAAGAGGAAGGGTCGCGTCATTAGTATAGGTATATATGACTGGCCCTATACTAGAACAACCCATACGCTATTGCCTCTATGCTAGGAAATCTACAGAATCAGATGAGAAACAAGCACTCTCAATAGATTCACAGATTAATGAAATGAAGCAATTAGCTGAACGAGAAAAACTCATGATTACTGAAGTGAGACAAGAAAGTCATTCAGCAAAAGAATCAGGAACTCGTCCGGTATTCAAAACAATTCTTGAAGATACGAGAAACGGAAAGTTCACCGGAATCATTGCATGGGCACCAGATCGTCTGAGTCGCAACGCAGGAGATCTCGGATCAGTGGTAGATCTAATGGATCAAGGATTACTCAAAGAAATACGTACATACAGCCAGAGATTCACCAATAATCCTAATGAGAAATTTCTCTTGATGATTCTAGGGTCCCAAGCAAAACTAGAAAACGACAACCGTAGTATCAATATCAAACGAGGAATGCGTGCTCGTTGTGAAATGGGACTCTGGCCTGGGGTAGCTCCGGTAGGGTACTCAAATGAAAAAAGAACAGACAAACCATGCAGTGTCATACTAGATCCTGAAAGATATAATACGATACGGCAGATATTTGAGAAAGTTGCCTATGAAGGATGGAGCGGAAGAAAGATATATCTCTGGCTTAAGGAAAATAATTTCAGATCAAGAACAGGTAAGTACATTACACTCTCAAATCTATTCACGATTCTCAAAAACACTTTTTACTATGGTGTTTTTGAATACCCAACCGGAAGTGGGAATTGGTACACGGGGAAGTATGAATCTGTCATCACCAAAGAATTATTCGACAGAGTACAGAGCGTACTCAAAGAACATCAGACTAATGCAACCATGAAGAAGAACAAAGAATTCGCGTTCACCAGAATGATGATATGTGGACAATGTGGTTCAGGAATTACGGCTGATGAAAAGTTTAAACATCAGCAGAATGGAAATGTACATCGGTACGTTTATTATGTGTGCACAAGGAATAAGGACCAAAATTGCAGGGGAGTGAGTATGAATGAGAAGGAGATTATTAAGCAATTATCTGAAATGATAGATAACGTGAGTCTGGATAGGTTGGGTATTAAACAGAAGCTTGAGTCTGAGATAGATCGGTATAGTCAGTTCAGGTATGCGGTACTAGGTCTTGAAGAGGAAGAATTGGAGAAAAAGAAGAATGTTGATATGAAGAAGTATGCCAAGTACATCTTAGAAAAAGGAGCTTTGCATGAGAAGCGTAACCTTATGGAGGCGGTGAAGAGTAAATTGATAATTCTGGATAGAAAAATTGCTCTCCAATAGAGAAGATTAAATATAAAATTTATCACTTGACCTTCAAGAGTGCTAGCGTTATAATCAGCCCATATACCTTTAAATTGTGTGTATGTACGACTCTAACGCACGTCCAATTTTTCCACCCGCAGTCCCTGTACAAGTAGAAAAGCATAAAGTATTTGTTAGTTTTCACCATGCGGACGAAGCATATCGCCAAGAATTTGATCGAATATTTGGTGATCATTTCATAAGCGTATCTGTGGATGAAGGGGACATAGAATCTGAAAATGAAGATCAACATATTAAACGACTCATACAAAAAGATCATATCGTTAATTCAAGTGTGGTATTTGCTTTGTATGGAGCCGAAACACACAAACGAAAGCATGTTGACTGGGAAGTATCGGGCGCTTTAAGTGCTAAAGTTGGAGGGCATAAGGGTTTGATAGTAATGCTTCTTCCTACTTTTCCTATCGCACCGTACAATGTTAACAGGGAGTATGATCCGAGTGTTATTTATCCCTACCTACATCCGCGTACAGCAGCTAATATTAAAAGTGGTTACGCAGATTTGTATTATTGGCCAGGATTATACACTGATTATCCAGGAGTAAATACTGTGCCAATAAAACAGATTATTGAAATGGCATTTAACAAACGTGATAGCCACGACCATTTAATTGAAAATAGCCATCCTCAATACCAAAGAAATCTCGCATAAAATAATAATTTTTTATTCTGGAATCAGTAGCTTCGTCGACATCACTAGTTTCGCTATCGCTTAGTAAAGATTTTTCTCTTGTCTTCGCGATCAGTCCCTGGGTTATTGGGGGATTTTTTGTCGTTATTGGAATGATAAATTTTATTAAATGGAGAATAGGAAAATTGCGAGGTCCAAGTTTTGAAATAGATACGGCAGAAATGGGTATAGGTTCTGGAAAGATATCCTTTAAACCAAATTTGAAAGATCAACAAATTGGGTACGCGATTTGGGTCGAATTAAGTACTAGAAAAATAGGATTACCGATAGATTTAGAACACGATGTAATTTCAGAAATCTATGATTCTTGGCACACCTTTTTTTCGATTACCAGAGAATTAATTAAGGACATACCCGTCAACAAGGTGAAAAATAGTAGTACGCAAAAAATTATTAACTTATCAATTGACGTTCTCAATCAGGGACTTCGTCCTCACCTTACTTCTTGGCAAGCAAGATTTCGACATTGGTATGAAAAACAACTTGCAAAAGCCGATGGTGATATCGATCCACAAGCTATCCAAGCTAGATATCCAAAGTTTGAAGAATTAAAGACAGATTTATTAGCAGTGAATACTAGGCTCATAAGGTATCGTGATAAAATGCGTGAATTAGTACAAGGCATGCCACAAGAAAAGTAATATAAAATATATGGATAAAAAAATACTCACCTTCTACAAAGAATTCGGCATGTACACCAATCCTGGTCTGTATCAGGATTATCTTAAAAATGAATTACCAAATGATATCAAAGAAATAGGACTACTCGTACGTAAAAATTTAATTCACCGAACTACGCTAGTCGCAGGAAATACAGATACAAATACTGATCTAAGATTTGGCGATATGACTAAAGTGCCATGGTGGAGACAACCAGAAGATGATCTGTTACAAACTGCTCCAGCTATGCTTGCCGAGCTATTTCGACGAGATAAAAAAGGGATGACTCTAAAAAGAAAAGCAGAAAACAAACTAATACTGACATGTCGATACACTGCAATTCTCGTCGCATCTATTTTAAAATCAAAAGGAATTCCATGCCGAGTACGAGCAGGGCACGCTGACTATTTTGGTACAGGAAAAGTAAGTGCTGATCATTGGATAAATCAATACTGGGGTACAAAAGAAAAACGATGGGTTACAATTGATGTTGATGGTAGTCTCTCAATGGCAAGCAAAAACATTGATCCGTATGATTTGAAAGATGGTGAGTTTGATTTTCCAGCAAAGGCATGGTTGGACATTAGATCAAAAAAAGTAAATCCAAAACATTTCTATAATGCAGGACATGTGTTCGGAACCATCACTGTATTGTGGTCGTTATTCTACGATTTTCATTCGCTCATGAATAATGAGATCTACTACATGCACGGACCATACTTTTCAAATCGAAAAGTCTTCAGAAAACTTACTGAGGCTGAATTAAAGAAAATCGATCATCTTGCAAAGCTCATGCTTGACCCTGATAAAAATTTTGATGAACTGCAAAAGGTTTATTCTACGAATAAAGATTATAGACTTTTGACAGGTGGATTATTATAATCTAAAACTATTTCGTAAATTAAAAAACACCCGAATTCGGGTGTTTTTTAATTGGGGATGACTAGCGGTCACCCTAGGGGGTGTCCAACAGTGTGCACACCCTCAGTCCAGAATTCCACAACTACAGTCAGCCATGGACTTTTTCGAGGTAGTTTTGAAAGGGTCGAGGAACCCTCTCGGTCGGGGGGTCTGTTTCTATTAGAAATGAGACACTTTCAGACATGGGCGCACATAGTGAATAGACTTTACAAACTAGAGTTTATATGGTATTTTACTGGTATATTTATAGCCTTTATGGTGCCAAAAAAGCTAAAAAAAGGCGATCAGATTAGAATCATTGCTCCATCTGATTCTGCATCTATAATTTCAAAAGAAAGAATCAAATTTGCTGAACAAAGATTGATGCAGCTTGGATTTTTGGTTACATATGGAAAAAATGTTTTTGTAGACAATTTGTCTAATGAGCACGGTATTCAGGCTAAAGTATCTGATTTCCACGATGCTTTTGAAGATAAAAGTGTAAAAGGTATCATCTCAATGATAGGAGGACTAACATCACATAAACTATTAAAGCATATTGATTGGAATATTCTTAAAAAGAATCCAAAAATATTCTGCGGATATTCAGACATAGATGTACTAGCACTCGCAATTTATAAAATGACGGATTTGATAACATACTCAGGGATACATTTTTCTACATTCAGTCAAAAAAAGTATTTTGACTACAGCCAAGATTATTTTTCTAAATGTCTGATGAGTTCTCGAAACTATAAAATAATACCAAGTAAGAATTGGAGTGATGATGAATGGTACCTAAATCAGGAAAAAAGAGAATTAGTATCGAATGAAGGTTTTTGGTCTATTAATCCAGGAAAAGCAGAGGGAAAAATGCTAGGGAATAATGTTTCAGCTTTTGCTTTTTTGCAGGATGCTGAATATTTACCAATAATAAAAAATACAATTCTTTTCTTAGAAAAAGATAATTCATGGGGCAAGGATACATTGTTAAAATTTGAACGTATTTTGCGTGCGTTAGTGCAAACAAAGGACGGTAGTAAGATCAAAGGGCTTGTTCTTGGACGGTTTACCAAGAATACAGGAATTTTAAAAGAAGATTTAAAACGAATGATTGGAGAAATACCTGAGCTTAAAAAAACACCAGTTATTGCGAATGTGGATTTTGGACACACCGATCCAAAAGTTGTTTTGCCAGTTGGGGGCAAAGCAAAAATTATGGTTTCAGATAAAAAGAATGCAATAACTATTCTAAAACATTAACGCATATGACCGAAAGGAGAGGAATGGGTGAAATGCATTTTATTGCAGAGAAAGAACAAAAGCCTGATTTGAAATTGGCAGAAAAAGAATTTTCTCGTCAGGATATTCTTCAATATCAAGAGGAGGTTGTTAATGAGTACAATGAGTTTTTTGGATCAAAACAATACGAATCTACTGAGCCTGTAGGAATAGCTTCTGCATTTGATAGTACAACAAAATTTGTCGGGTCAACAATCAGTAGGTTTAAACCTTTGTTTACTGAAGATAGAATTCCTGAGAATGGGGTTACGGTGGTACAGCCGTGCCTACGAGCTCAAAATAAGCAGTATTTATACGAAGATGAAACAAGGCTTGCATATAATACGTATTTTTCAATCATTGGAGGAATTGCTACGTTTGAAAAAACAGATGATGTTTGTGCTGATGTTGTTGAGTATTTTTCTGAAAAATTAGGAATTGGGAGTGATAGAATCTCGGTAAAAATTTCTTCAGAAGATACTGATTTATTGGGATCTGTTCAAAAAATAGAAGATATTTCAATTGAAACTGATACTCATTCACCTTCGTATTATCGGTGGAAATATGGTATGCCAGATGTGGTAGGAAGAGGGCTTACGATCGCAATACGTAATGAAAAAACTAATTCGTATGATGATATCGGAAATATCATTATTATGGATGAAGGCGAGGGTCAGAAACCTAAAGCTGTACAATGGGGGTTTGGAGTTGAGACATTAACAGCGCGTATGTTTAACCAAGAAACCCCCATTAAGGCTTCTTTGGTTAGTCAGACGTTTGAATCTGCTACTATCGCGGAAGAAAAATTTGCTGATACATTAACTGCAGTGATTGAAATGATGCTTGAGGGAGTGGTGCCAAATAACCGAACGATGGGTGTTGAGTTGAGAGATTATATTAAAGGATTAAGTTATTTAAAAAGAAAAATAGGAATGTCTGATGGCCAATTTACCGATCAGGTGAAAGAGTATCTTCTTTCAAAAAAAGTAAATATTCTCGATGTGAATGCTGTGGTTTCTAAGATAGATCAGCATGTTAAGAAACAAGATGTGGCTATTGAAAGATTCAAGCATGCGCTTAGAAATTTATCCAAAGAAAACACACCTGAGGAAATTTTAAGTAAGCTATCAGATGAAAATGCATGGGTAAAATGGAGTCAAAAATTTGGAATTCATAAATCAGAAGTAGAAAAAATTATTAAATCATTTTTTAATCTTTCATAATAGATATGGATAAGAAATTGACACAAAAGAAACAGTTAAGTCCAGAGTACATTAATAATCTAAGTTATACTGATTTTGTTGGTTTGGTTAATCAGTGGAACGTCTTACCAGGGTCATATGTAAGTTTGACCAAATGGAGACATTTTGCCGACATTACAAGTAAATCAAATATACTCGAAGTTGCCTGCACAACAGGTTTTTCTTCACGAGAATTAGCTTACATGACTGGTTGCAAAGGTGTTGGATTTGATATCTCAGCTCCTTCGGTACAGCAAGCAAATGAGAATAAAAAGTATTACAAAAAGAAAATTAATATTAAGTATATTGTTTCAGATGGGTATAAATTCTCGAGCAAGGAAAAGTTCTCACATGTAATTGTAGGGGCGGCATTACGCTTTTTTCCAGATCCACAAGCTATGCTTAACCGTCTATTAGGCATGCTGCAAGATCCAGGCTATATTCTTGCGACAGAATTTTATACCACCAAAGACATTCCTCAGAAATTGATTAAAGAAGCTCAGGGTGTATTTGGTATTACTCCTACCACTATTGCATATAAAGACGTAATGAAGATTTACGAATCTCTTGAAGTTGTGTATGAAGACAGAAATATTCCATTGAAGGAAACTGATGATGAAATAAATTTCTACACTAAATCAACGATAGATCGTGTTTGCAAATTAATGAAAATTAAAGATGAGACTATCTATCAAACGATGTTCAATCGATTAAAAAAGATTAAAGAAATGTCGAATGCACTTCGTGAGTATCAGGGATATAATGTAGTAGTGTTGCGACGAAGAAAAGAAACTTTTCCAAACAGATTTACTGAATTGTTTTAAGTATGAATTTGACGGGGAAGGAAATAATTAAGCAGGTTAAAAACGGAAAGATACGCATCTTTCCGTTTGATAATAAAAGCGTAAATCCGAATAGTTATAATTATCATCTCGCGGATCAATTATATGAAATTGATCCTGTGCAAATACTTGATCCAACTAAAAAGACAAAAACGAGGAAGATCAAATTTACAGATAAAGGATTTATCCTCATGCCAGGACGCGTATACTTAGGTGCAACAGATGAATCTATAGGGAGTGACCATTTTGTACCGTCGCTTATTGGGAGGTCTTCCTTGGGGCGGTTAGGGCTCTTCCTACAGATAACTGCTGACTTGGGGCAGCTTGGAACGCGTCATGCATGGACGTTAGAGTTAAAGGTGGTACAACCATTAAAAGTGTATCCACACATGAAAATCGGACAAGTTACCTTTTGGAAAGCGACCGGTAAAAAGAAGTTAAAATATAAGGGGGGATATGATTCACATTCAATCCCACATATTAGTAAATCATATCTGAAAGAATTTATATGATATTAACGGGAAGCGAAATTGAGAAAAGAGTAAAAAAGGGAAGTATTGTAATTTCTCCTTTTAGTCCAAAGCAAATCAATCCAAATTCATATGATTTTCGATTGGGTGATGCGTTAAAGGTGTATACAAATGAAGTTCTCGATACTAAGAAATATAATCCAGTTGAAACAATTAAGATAACTGAAAAGGGTTTTGTTTTAGAACCTGATAAGATTTATTTAGGGCATACCGTTGAAACAATGGGAAGCAAGAAATACGTTCCCGTTATTAGAGGAAAATCTTCAATTGGTAGGCTGGGATTATTTGTACACATTACAGCAGATTTGATTGACGTGGGTTCAATTAATCAATGGACTTTAATGCTACATGCAGTTCAAAAGATTAGAGTTTATCCAAACATGCTTATTGGACAAGTAACTTTCTGGAAAACTCAAGGTAAGATAATGTTATACGACGGAAAATACCAAGGAAGTGTCGGTCCTATGGAGTCCCATGTGTTTAAGGATTTTGAGGAATAAAAACTATGGAGATCACACTTAAAGTTGCGGCATTGATCAAAAATAAGGAACACCACACGCTTCTTATTAAAGAACAGTACACTGAAGATCAAGGGTACAAATGGAACTTGGTTAAAGGCACCTATGATAACTCAAATGAAACAATTGAAGAATGTGTTATTCGTGAAATACGAGAAGAAGTAGGGCTTACAACTATCGCTAATGTAGTCTTAAGTAAGGTCTATCATTATGGTAAGCCAGAAAACCCAAAGATACTATTTGTATTTACTGCAGAATATACGGGTGCTGAAGAGGCTACTACAGATAATAAGAATGATGATGAAATTATTTCTGAAACGAAATGGTTTTCATCAGAAGAGCTTATGCAGATAACGAAAGAAGAGTGTATTGCTGAGTACGTATATAATTCAATTAATAGTTCAAAGGAAGATGTAACTATCGAGCGATTGTAATTTGATACCAATATTTAAAACAGCCGGTGTGGGCTGTTTTTTATTTAGTGTTCTAGAGATATAAGACTCTAGAACACTTAGAAACGGTGTCCAACAGTGTGCTCAGGAGAGGACTCGAACCTCCATGCCTTTCGGCGCTACCACCTCAAGGTAGTGCGTCTACCAATTTCGCCACCTGAGCATAAATTGCCTACATAGAATGCCATAGATTGTAAGCGTAGTCAAGGGTTAAAATATAGGGTCCACTCAAAACTCACATGTAAAAAATTAAAATGATTTAGCCTCTAAATTTTTTTGGCATAAGCTATGGTTTTGAATTTTGAGTTTTACGTGATGAACTTTTAGTTTTGAGTTGCTGTATACCCCGTTTTTTGTTAGACTATAGCTATACTTTTACTATGAAACGTTCCGAAGGTTTCCTCATGGTGCTCCAAGTGCCACTTGACTATGTACTGCTCTTGCTTGCAGCAGTATCTGCATACGGCATGCGTTTTTTGCCATTTTTTGTAGAATGGAGATCGATTAGATTTGATCTCTCACTTGAGGAATTTGTGGCACGTGCCGCGGTCGTCTCGATTGGTGTCGTTGCATTGTTTGCATTTGCTGGACTCTATGTCGCAGATCCGAATCGAAAGCTGGGAGATACGCTCAAACGGGTGGTAGTTGCGAGTACTGTCGCATTAGGATTTATCTCACTCGGAATTATTTTGTCGACCACTCAATTCGAATCACGCTTTTTGTTGATGGTGAGCTGGGTTTTGACGATCGTGTATGTATCGCTCGGTCGTATCTGTGTACGAGGTGTGAAGGCGGTATTATATCGAGCAGGGATAGGGCTACGGAACGTGGTGATTGTGGGGGACGAGACAGTGGGTGCACAGATCGCAGATGAGCTTACGATTCGGAAGGAATTGGGGTATCAGGTGGTGGGAGTACTCAAACAGTTTAGTGTGCGAGACATGGAGATTTATACTCGTCGAGGTGTCGACGAAATTATTTTTGCACATCCGAGAGGTCGTGAGAACGAAGCGCTTCGAGCGATCGAGTATGCGTCGAGACATCACATCGTCTTCAAATATTCGGCTGATATGTTTCAAGCATATTCAGCAAATGCCACGATTACCGCACTTGCGGGTATACCGATGGTGGAATTACGGAAAACACCACTTGATGGGTGGGGAAAAGTATTGAAGCGAATTACCGATCTCGTGTGTGGGGTGCTGTGTATTGTGATTGCGTCTCCGATAATGCTGGTCACTGCATTGATTATTTTTTTTGAAACTGGTAGGCCGATTTTGTATAAAAATGAACGAGTGGGATATCGTGGAAATAAATTTTTCACTTTAAAATTTAGATCCATGTATCAGAAAGATTCTACCGGTGTACAGTTTGGGCGAGCGGGGAGTGCGGCTGAAAAACGTGAACAAGAATTAATTCGAGAAAAAAATACACGTTCAGGTCCAATTTACAAAATTGGGGATGATCCTCGGGTGACCCCGTTTGGTCGATTTATTCGTCGATGGAGTATCGATGAGTTGCCTCAGTTCTTCAATGTGTTGGGAGGGTCGATGAGTATCGTGGGGCCACGTCCTCATCAGCCACGTGAAGTCGATTTGTACAAAGATTCATATCCGACGGTGTTTGCGATCAAGCCGGGAATCACAGGAATGTCGCAGATTTCTGGTCGAAGCGATCTAGAATTCGAGGAAGAAATGCGTCTCGATATTCTCTACATTGAGCGCTGGACAGTATTCCTCGATTTGGTTATTATGCTTAAAACACCCTTTGTGTTGTTCAGAAAACGTCGTGTGGAATAGAAATGGTAATAGTTCTGAATAGGTTTTAGTCCTAAAACGTTTAGAAAGCTTTTAAAGCTTGAACAGTTTTTTAGGACACGTTCTTGGTCTGGTGGCCGTTGTTAGTCTTTGAAGCTTTTTTATGAAAATCGCATTAGTTCATGATTATCTTGCACAAGATGGTGGTGCGGAGCAGGTGTTGCGTCGACTACATCAGATGTGGCCCGAGGCACCTATTTTTACGCTGTTTCATCGACCCGGTTCAGTGAGTGGTTTTGAACATGCTGAAATACGTGAGTCGTATCTCGCACGTTTACCATTGGGACGTACTAAGTATCAGTGGTATTTACCGCTTATGCCAGGTGCATTTGAATCATTTGATTTTTCTGGTTTTGATGTGGTGATTTCATCTACATCTGCATTTGCAAAAGGAATTATTACACCACCAGGTACAGTACATATTTGTTATTGCCATACACCGACACGATATTTATGGACCGATACGGCGGAGTATATTGCAGATTTGAAGTATCCAAAAATTATAAAACTTATACTTCCGCGTGTAATGCATCGTTTACGGATGATTGATCGATTGCAAGCCGAACGCGTCGAAGTGTTTATTGCGAATTCAAAAACCGTTCAACAACGAATACAGAAGTATTATCATAGAGATAGTACAGTAGTATTTCCTCCGGTGATGGTAGAGAAGGGGGTAATAGCGCATCCAATCGATGAGTATTTTATTTCAGGGGGAAGAATTGTTCCGTATAAACGTTTTGATTTGATTGTTGAAACATTTAATCGTATGCCACATCGAAAATTGATTATTTTTGGTGATGGGCCCGCATTGAATGAGTTGAAGAAACGTGCACGATCAAATATTACGTTTGTAGGTAAAATATCTGATGATGAAAAAATAAAATTACTTTCTCGAGCGCAGGCATTTATTCATCCTCAGCTCGAAGATTTTGGAATTACTCCGATTGAGTCCATGTCATGTGGTCGTCCGGTGATTGCGTATGGTAAGGGTGGGGCTCGTGAGACGGTAGTGCCAGGAGTTACCGGTGTATTATTTGAAGAACAGTCATGGAATGTGCTGTTTGAAATTATCGAATCATTTGATCCTACAGCATGGAATCCCGAAACAATTCGTGCACACGCACAGATGTGTGCGACGTCGGTATTTGAAACACGTATGAGACAAATTGTGGAAGAGGAGTATCAGAAACATCGTGAATAAGATGAATATGAATGTAGCGATTGATATTCGCAATCTACTGGTATCGCATATAAGTGGTGTGGGATATTATACGTGTGCGATGGTAGAAGAATTAGTCGCTGACACTTCAATTCAGTGGTATATATACTACAATCAAAGAAAATTGAGAAAACTTCCACCAGCTATTGAACGATTGCGCGATCGCTCAAATGTGCGTATCGTAGGAACGAGATTTCCAAATAAGGTTTTCAATCTATTGCTCATGTTTCGAGTTATTCGATTGGATTGGGTAATTAAAAAATATGCACGTATTGCATCGCTTGAGTGGATTATTTTTCCAAATTTAGGGTTTGCGCATGTGTCGAAAAAAATGGGGGTACTACAGGTCATACATGATATGAGTTTTGAACGATTTCCTGAGTATTATTCATATCGAATGCGAATGTGGCACTATGTACTCTCCCCGCGTTCACGGGTGTGTCGAGCAACATATATCATTACACCATCAGAAAGTACGGCGCATGATGTGGAGCAGGTCATGGGGATTCCGCGCACTCGTATACGGGTGCTACCACATGGCCCACCTCGTATGATCACTCATGAGAATAGCACGATACGTTTTTCGATTCCAAAAACATTTTTTGTTGCACTTTCTACGATTGAGCCGCGAAAAAATTTTGAAGGAATTATTACTGCGTATAGAGAAAGTGGACTACATCGTCAGGGAGTCGAGTTGCTTGTGGTAGGCAGATTGGGATGGAAATATGGAAAGAGTGTGCGGCTACTTGATACTACACCAGGAATTACATATCTTGGGTATGTGACTGAACATGAGAAAAGAGAGCTGATCTCTCGGGCTGTAGCTCTGGTATATCCGAGTTTGTATGAGGGGTTTGGATTTCCAATACTCGAAGCCTTTGAGCTAGGGACTCCGGTAATTACGTCTGATTGTTCGTCAATGCCAGAAGTTGCTGGCGGTGCTGCGTACCTCGTACGACCACGGGTGATTTCAGACACGATACATGCGATGCGTGATATGGCGTCTCACGAAGAAGTGCGAGAGTGGTATCGTACGAAAGGAAAGAGACGGGTGTCTGAGTTTTCTTGGGAAAGTGTTGCAAAAGGTATGCTTGAATTATTGAAAAATAAAAGCGCATGATATTTTTTTACTATGAATAATAAACGCCTCATTATATTGCATGATTATTTACAGCACAAAGGTGGTGGTGAACGTTTGGTATTGACTCTTGCTCGAGCACTTCGTTCAAAGTTGGTGGTAGGTTTTCGTTCAGAAGGCGCATTTGAGCCACAAGAGTTCGGTGTCGAATATGAGGAACTTGGTCAGGTGGTCGAGTATCCAGGTTTTCGGTACCTTGCTATTCAGTGGTGGTTTCGCCATCGCACGACGTGGTTAAAAAAGTATGATGCAGTCGTATTTT
The DNA here is from genome assembly GCA_002293825.1 of Candidatus Magasanikbacteria bacterium UBA922. Taxonomy (GTDB): domain Bacteria; phylum Patescibacteriota; class Patescibacteriia; order Magasanikbacterales; family UBA922; genus UBA922. The sequence goes on from DBDW01000007.1 coordinate 13,875, forward strand.
CTGCCAATTGTATTCAGGCTGCAAGAAATTGTCGAACAGATGCACGTACTATTTTTTATTGCCATACACCCATTCGTAATGCATATGATTTGTATGAATTTTATCACTCACGGATGCCATGGTGGAAAGCCTATGTGTATCGGATTTTTTGTGCATATATTCGGTATAATTACGAGCGCGATTTGAAACATATTCAGGTCATTGTGGCGAATTCAAAAACAATTCAAGAGCGTATCAAAAAATATCTTGGACGTGATTCAGTGGTGGTGTACCCACCGATTGATACAAAAAAATTTCAATGGATTGATCAGAAAGATTATTATGTGTCATATGCGCGGATAGATCTGGTAAAACGAGTTACAGATATTGCTGAAGCATTTAAACAAATGCCTGAAAAAAAATTAATAATTGCGTCAACAGGTACCGAGGTCGAGCATGTGAAGGAAATTATTAAAGACGCACCCAATATTACATACGTGGGTCGTGTGTCTGATGATGAATTGAAGATGTTGGTGGGTGCATGTATTGCTACGATATATATACCAAAAGATGAAGATTTCGGCATGTCGCCTCTTGAGGGGATGGCAGCGGGTAAGCCGTGTCTCGGTGTTGCCGAGGGTGGATTACGTGAAACAATTGAACACAAAAAAGATGGATATCTACTTCCACCAAATCCATCGTGTGATGATATTATTCGTGGAGTGGAATATCTCACACCAGAAAAATGTCGTGAAATGAGACCCTTCTGTGAAAAAAAAGCAGATCAGTTTCGAGAAGAAGTATTTGTTGAAAACATGAAGCGTATTATCGATGCTTCGTAAGTGTTGGGTAGTGGCTGTGTTTTAGCTTTTATGTGAAGTGTGGTATACTTCTGAACACTAGATGTGTACCCATGCCACACTCATCGTTGTCTAACAATAGAAAACGTGCACCTCTGAGGAGGTGTGCCACTTGTGATAAGGTGGGACATAATGCACGAACGTGTACATATGGAAAAGCGACTGAAGTATCGCCTATTTCTGTTATAGAAAAACAACAAAAAAGTGTAAAAAAAGCGAGTGTGGTAATTCCAGTGGTTAAAGCAGAACCGCCGACTTCTCCTCATGTCGTTTCGCTCAAGAATGAGGAACGTGACCGTAGATGGAATGAGATTTCAGTATACCAACCTGAAAAAGAGATGCATGCTCGTCGAGTGTCGGTAGATTTTGCACAGATGGTACGAGTGGCCAATCAGTCTTCTGAAAAAAAGAATATAGACCGTGTGACGGTGCCAAAGCAATCAACGGTCGATCTATTTCGAGAAAAGATACAGTTTCCAATGATTGAGCGAGATATTCCGATGACGATTGATCCTTCGCGTATCTCAAAGAAAGTAGTACCAGAGGAATCCGTACGTATTCAGCCTACACAATCATACTATGTCCCGATCGAAGAGACTCGTGCACGTATCTCATTGAGAGAAGAGGTGGTCGAGAGAGGGCGGATGTTCGCAGATTCATTTCGAATCAAAAAATTTGTACTTTCAGTAGCGGTGCTTGCACTACTCGCATTATTACCTTTTCCCGCAGTCGGATGGTATCGAAAAGTTGAGGAAGATACGAATAGAATTATTGCAGAAAGTACGAATGCTTTTTTATCTCTACAATCATCCACGGTTGCGGCATTTAATCAGAATTTACCACAGGCACAATATGATTTGAATCAAGCGCTGAATTCTTTTGGCACCGCACAGACGATGGTGGATAAAGAGTATAAAGCTTTGACATATGTGCTTGATATGGTGCCAGTAGTAGGAACCAAAATTAAGAGTAGGCAGGAATTATTAGAAGCAGGGCAATACCTCGCGTTGGGAAACGCATATTTGATCAAGGGTATTAGTGCTGCTACAACAGAAGGAGATGATACTACTGCAGATCGTCTTCAAGTACTTCGAACACACATTAGGGGTGCGTTACCACAGTACGAACGTGCGGTCGAGCGGCTGGACAGTGTTGCTCCAGAAAGTGTACCGGTGGAATACCAAGAATCATTTGTTGAATTTAGAAAATTGTTCCACCTATTGGTTCGTGATATCACAAATGTGGCCGATGTAATTGGAGGACTTGAACTGATTTTGGGAAGCGATGGGTTCAAACGATATTTACTCGTATTCCAAAATCAGTATGAATTGCGTCCGACAGGTGGATTTATCGGAAGTTTTGCAACACTTGATGTGCAGAGTGGAAAAATATTACACATCGATATTCCTGGCGGGGGAAGTTATGATTTACAAGGACAGTTAAGTGTATATCTACGTCCGCCACTTCCACTTCAGCTTATTAACAAGCGATGGGAATTTCAAGATGCTAATTGGTTTCCTGATTGGACAGCATCTGCAAAAAAACTTGCATCATTGTATGAAAAAAGTAGAGGTACAACGGTGGATGGAGTTATTGCAGTGAATGCCAGTGTGCTTGAACGACTATTACGTATTGTGGGACCACTTGAAAGTGCGGAATATGACACGTTGTTTGATAGTGAGAATGCAATCAAAAATTTGATGTATGAAATAGAGACATATGACAATGAAGATGATGCGAATACACCAAAAGCAGTGCTCTCTGTATTGCTAGGCCAGATAACTGAGATGATGAAGAATCTGGGTCCAGAACAGTTGATTTCGATGGTTACCGAGCTTTCGGATGCTCTTGACGAGCGTGAAATACAAGCCTATTTTACTGATTCGCGAGTGGCGTCTACGATTCGATCATATGGCTGGAGTGGAGAAATTCTTGCATCCGGAGAGAATCAGGATTATCTCATGGTCGTGAACACGAATATAGGTGGAGGGAAAAGTGACGCGAATATGACACAGACGATTGAACACCAAGCAGAAATTACTGCAGACGGAAGTATTATTGATACGGTTGTAATTACGCGTACGCATCAGGGTGGTGATAGCACATCGACATTGTTGGGGCAGATGAATAGTAGCTATATTCGTGTGTATGTTCCTGAGGGTGCTGAGTTGATAGACGCGGGTGGATTTGTATATCCTGATGACTCTTCGTTTAATATCGCACCATCCTGGTATGAGGATGATGCTGATCTAGCGTCTCTTGAGGTCGAACAATCGATCCATAGTGGATCAGGTACACGAATTGTAAAAGAGTTTGGAAAGACCTCGTTTGGTAACTGGATCGTCACCTATCCAGAAAAACAGACACGGGTGTATTTTACCTACAAGCTTCCGTTTAAGGCCTTTGATAGTTCGCGTGAGCAAGAAGAAGGTGTAAAAGCATATGTACAGCGTATGATTGATACGACGTATAATACGACTTCCCAATATAGTATAATTTTTCAAAAACAGTCAGGAATTAATAGTGAGTTGATACATACGGTTATTTATCCTGAAGGGTGGCGACCAATGTGGAAGACAGGAGATATGATCGATGTCTCTCTCAATGGGGCTTCACTTCATGGTATACTGTCTCGTGATACGGTGTATGGAATTATTATGAAACAAGAGTAATCATGTTTGTATGAGTAATGATACTAAAAAACCTATCGACCGCGACGCTCTTTTGGAGCAAGAGTGGGAAGATGCAATGACACCGTCCGAAGATGAGGGTGAAAAAGTCCATGAGGAAGCGCTGTCTTCTCATGGTTCGTTTGAAAAGAAAGAGTTGGATATACACGAAGAGGTGGTTCACAAAAAGAAAAAAAATAAAAAAGAGGTACAAAAGAAAAAGCGTTCAAAGAAAGAAGAGGTTGTCTCTCAATACGACGAAGATGAAGATCTCTCTGAGACAGACACATCGATTGATGTTGAAGAATCTCAGATGACGCATGTAGAAAAAGGTCGGGAAGCAGAAATCGCAGCTCAGCTTGCACAGATCTATGAAAATAGTGACGGAAGCATGCCTGACATGAAGACGTTTGAGAGTAGAAAAAGTGGAAGAATGATACGTGCACTTGTCGTGTTTTTGTTGGCGTGTACATTTTTTGCTGCTGCGGCGTGGGTAGGGTTATTTGTAGTACAGCCACGTTCGCAGTTTTCAGAAGCTGATGTAGTTTTGGCAATTTCGGGCGAAAAGATGGTAGCGCCTGGGTCTGAAGTTACGTATCGACTCAGATATGGTAATACACAGAATGTTTCCTTGGGCGAGGTGGGATTGGAGGTGCGTTATCCACAGGGATTCAGCGTTCGTATGGTGAGTGTGTCTTCTACGAATGAAAAAATGGACTCATGGGATCTGGGGGTGCTTGACCCAGGTGAGAGTGGATATATCGATATCGTAGGAACCTTTACGGGAGATTCTGGGACAGAGCAGTCATTGCGGGCTTTTTTATCTTACAAACCTTCTAATTTTACGTCAGTATTTCAAAAGGTGGCAACTCATATGGTCGGAGCGAGAGAGGGTGTGGTAGATGTGGAAATCAATGTTCCTGATGAAGGTGCTCGTGGTTCAAAAATTCCAATCATAGTTACAATTACTCCTGAAAACGGGGAGCGTTTTGAATATGTCGAAGTGAGGTGCGTTTCTTCCGATTTTAGTGAAAGTGGAAAGAGTGTTCCTGAAGCAGATACGGGAAAATCATGTGTATGGTCTTTCGATGTATTGGATGAGAAAAAAACGATTGAGATGAATGCTGTATTTGCGAGTGCTTCGTCATCTGGTACCGTAGCACTTGAGGTTCGTGGGTGGGGGGATGTATCAAAACAGGGAGATGGTTTTGTACTTGCGACCGCACAAAAAACAATTGCACTTGTTGAGTCGGAGACAAATATTAGTCTCGTGATCAATGGTGGTGCTGGAGATACTACGATTGCTCCAGGAGAAACTATTTCAGCAAGTCTGGTGGTACAAAATAAAGGCACCACTCCATTGACTGATGTTGTGGTTGAGGTGGTACTCGATGGTCCTTCATATGATGCAAGAAGTATTTTTGGATGGCAAGAATTGACAGTGACAGGAGATGCTGATGTGAGTGGGGAACAGCTCTCTCCTGAGACGAGACGAGGAAAAATTATATGGAGTAAAAAATATCTTCCTGAACTCGCATCGATTGCACCTGGAAAACAAGTGCAGCTCGACATATCTATTCCAATTCGTTCTGGAGAACAAATCACGTTGGGGAATTTTACCACGAATAATATTGTCGTAACTTCAGGATTTACGCATGGTCCTTCGCAGGATCGTAAGACATTGAATTCAAATCAGATCAATCTCGCGCTCGTAAGTGATTTTGCGCTTGAGGTTGACTATGAGTTGAATACAGAGAACGAAGTGGTTGGGACATATGACGTGTCATGGACACTGACCAATTCTTTTCATGCGTTAAAAAATATCAAAATTGAAGCTGATATCTATGGAGATGTAGAGATCGATGAATCAATGTTTGAAAAAAGTGGAGGGAGTGTATCCTATGATGCAGGACAAAAACGTATTATATGGACTATTCCTGAAATGCCTACAAGTGTCGATATTCTCACGTTTAATTTTCCAGTTACTCTGAAGACAGATAACCCCACTCAAAAAGATTTGATGTCACGAGTACGCATGAGTGCAGAGGATGAGGTGAGTAAAGTGGTGATCAAGAAAGTAGAAAGTGGAATTGCCCTTCGATAATCATAAGGTAAGAAATAAAAAATAGATGGTATAACCATCTATTTTTTGTGCCCCCGCCAGGAATCGAACCCAGATCAACGGTTCCGAAGACCGTTGTGTTATCCATTACACCACAGGGGCTTATTGTGAGTGGGCCGTGCAGGGATCGAACCTGCGACCGTTTGCTTAAGAGGCAACTGCTCTACCGGCTGAGCTAACGGCCCATTGTAAATGAAACGTGGGCTCAAGTATATCCTAGTTCTTTCAGAAAATCAAGAGTTTGTTTCTAGCCAATTGGGTCATCAGCTTTTCTGGGAACAATACTGACTTTAGGACCTTTCCATCCTTTTACTGTGAGCGCTGCTTCTGCAGCAGCAGTTTGAGCTTCTTGTTTGCTCGTACCTACTCCGTGTGCGATTTGTTCACGATCGAGAAATACCCCAACGACGAAGTTTTTAGCATGATCAGGACCATCTTCACCAAGTACTTTATAGGTAGGGGTGATACCCGTAATTTCTTGAGCAGCTTCTTGAAAACGTGATTTAGCATCCATCCAGAGTCCGAGTTCGAGTACTTCAGGTAGTTTGGTTACAATAAAACGAATAACGAATTGTTCGGTAAGTTCCCAGCCTTTATCAAGATAGATTGCTCCAATGAGGGCTTCAAGTGCGTTTGCAAGTATATAATCCCGAGCTTTGGTGTTGGTGTCTTTTGACTCCCCGTGACTGAGAAATAAAAACTGTTCAAGTTCAAGCTCTCGCGCCACTCGAGCACACATAGTTCCGTTTACCAGTGCTGCTCTCCAGTTGGTGAGTTCACCTTCTGGGTTGAGATAGTTTTCAAATAAAAATTCAGTAACGGCAAGTTCAAGGATTGCATCACCTAAAAACTCAAGACGTTCATTGTGTGCCAGAGGGAAATCTCGATTTTCATTGAGGTACGATCGGTGTACGAGTGCTTGGACAAGAAGATCTTTATTATCAAACACAACACCGATACGTTCTTCAATGGTGTGAAATTTTTTTTCAGTATACGCAGGTACCATAGAAGTTATTCAGAAGGAGTGGTGCTCGCAGCAGAATCAGTAAATGATCCTTTTTTCTCAAGATCTTTGTAGAGTGCACCAAGGATACCATTAACAAATTTTCCACTTGACGGACCCCCGTAGTTTTTTGCTAGCTCAATAGCTTCATTGAGAGCTACTTTGGGAGGTACGTCAACTGAGCTGTGAAGAATTTCATACACCCCAATACGAAGAATATTTCGATCAACAAGAGTCATTTGATCGACTGACCAGTGAATTGCATATTCTGCAATACGTTCGTCTATTTCTTTTTGATGGGTAATTACTCCGTCTACAAGAGATTCAACGAATTGTTGGTGTTCTTCAAGTCCAACGCCGAATTCGCGCATGGTCTCAGCAATAATTGCAGGAAGTGCTGCTGATGGATTGCCACGGAAGTCCCATTGATAGAGGGATTGCATAGCAACTGATCGTGCAAGGTGGCGTTTGGACATACGACAGGTAAGGAAGTTACGCGGTTTTGCGTGCTCGAGCACTGCGTGCTTTTCGCTTGGTAGTGTTTACTACGGTGCGTCCTTTGTATTTACCGGTAGTCTTGTTTGCGCGATGTGGAAGCTGTGGATTGCCATCAGCGTCATAAGTCACGTGTACTTTTGCAAGACCGTGATGTGCCCGGCGTTCGCGTTGTGAACGTTTGGTGCGTTTCTTTGAGGGAAGTCCCATACAGTTAAACTTAAAGTGTTATATACAAATTACGAATGCGAAACATATTCATTTATTCGTACTGTTCGTAATTCGTATCCAACCACTGTGTATAATTTACTTGAAAGTATAGCATAATTAAGAAAAAAATCAAGTACTGTGTATAATTGCATGATTACACATCTTAGGGTATTCTAGAGGTAACTATGATACCTACGATTCCATACGCTGATTCCACGGTATTTGACCGCGCGTATTATGTGCTACAAAAGGGGGGTACACTTATTTATCCGACTGAGACATGTTATGGCCTTGGTTGTGATAGTCGAAATGACACTGCGGTAGCTCAGGTTTTTTCGATCAAAGAGCGTGATCCTGGGAAACCAGTTCTTATTATTGCACATTCAGTAGCAGTACTTCGAGAATATGTTGAGTGGAATGAGATAATTGAACGTCTCGCAGAGACGTACTGGCCAGGTCCTCTGACCATTATTTCCACGATAAAAAACAATAGTCCGTTTAAGCTTGCGAAAGGAGTGATTGGGAGTGATGATACGGTAGCGTTTCGAGTGACAAGTCATCCGTTTGCCGCTCGGCTTACTGAGATGTTGGGAGCTCCGATTGTGTCCACGTCTGCAAATATTAGTTCACATGCCAATCCATACGATATCGAATATATGCGTTCGAGTTTTGAGGGGAGGGAACAGATACCAGATTTGATTATTGATGCAGGGAATTTACCTCACCATAGTCCCTCTACAATTGTAAAAATACTACATGATGGAAGTGTAGAAATTGTGCGGCAGGGAGAAATAATTCTTGGAAAAATTTAGAACATGTAACGAGTGTACTTCCTATGTCGATCCTTACTCCAACGGTTATTAAACAATTGTGTGAAAGATACGCTCTTAATCCGAGCAAAAAGTATGGTCAGAATTATTTAATTTCAGATGCTCCGATACGAAAAATGATCGAAGCCGCAGAAATTAAATCAGGTGATGTGATTTACGAAATTGGTCCGGGATTTGGTGTATTGACCTATGCATTGCTCGAAGCAGGTGCCCAGGTTCGTGCGTTTGAAATTGAGCAAAAATTACGACCATACTGGGAGGAGCAGCAAAAAAAATACCCTAATCTGGAGATTATATGGGGCAATGCATTGCGGGTGTGGGATGAATATAGCTCACGTGAGAAGATGGAGTATAAGGTAGTAGCAAATCTCCCCTATCAAATTACATCAGAAGCGCTTGAGACTATATTGGAATCAGCGCGCCCACCAGAGCGTGTTATTTGTATGGTTCAGAAAGAAGTGGCCGAACGTATCGTAGCACAACCAGGTGATATGAGTATTCTTGCGGTGGCTGTCCAATATTTTGGCACACCTCGTATCGTGACTCGCGTAGGAAGAGGTTCTTTTTTTCCTAGTCCAAAAGTAGATTCAGCAGTGATTGAAATTTCTGATATCAAAAAAAGAGAGGGGGTAGATATCTTTTTTAAAATCGTAAAGTCTGGTTTTCATCATAAACGAAAAATGCTTGCAAATAATTTGAGAGATGCCTATTCCCTTGAAAAGGAAGTAATTGAACAACATCTTGAATCATTAAATCTTCCATCAGGTGTCCGTGCTGAGTCGTTATCTGTGGAACAGTGGATCAAACTTGCAAAGTTACTCACAAGATAAATTTTGTTTGGAAGTAGTATTTTTGATATACTAAGCTACATGTATATTTAAGCTCTGATTTCATGAATTCGTCGGAGCCTCGACAATTAAATTCAGCTCAAAAAGCAGGATTTATTTCTTTGCTTGTTTTTGCACTTGTGACGATTTCTTTTAGTTTTTTGCAGTTGAGAAATACCGTGTACGGTCGGTTTATTATTAGACAAGAGACCACATCTCTCAATACAGCGGTCTACGACGAAAATACTCGATTACAGCAAATAGATACTGATCAAGACGGACTCAATGATTATGAAGAGTTATATCTATATTCGACGAGTCCATATTTGGCGGATACCGATAGTGATACACGAGATGACGCGCTCGAAATTAGAGAAGGAACTGACCCGCTCTGTCCCACTGGAAAAACATGTAGTGAGAGTGAATTTGCGATTGGTGCTACGCCGAGCTCTACACTAGCTTCTCCGCTCCTTGGTACAGCTACTACGCCTGATGAAATTTTGTTGAATAGTCAGCTTGGCGGTATGGGTGGAGATGCAATCGATGCTGAGGCAGTTGCAGCACTGCTCCGTGATCCTGTGCAATTACGTCAACTGATACTCGCTACAGGAAAAATTTCAGAAGAAGATTTGAATCGAATCGATGATGCGACGCTTGTGACCATGGCTGAAGAAATGATCAAAGACTATCAAACTACTACCAGTACCTCAGCTTCTGCGAGCGTGCAGCCGTAGTATATATATTGCTTGTCACTATGTTCTCCTTTTCTCAAAAAACAAAAAAACGCGGTATTGTTGCACTTTTAGTAGTAATGGTTACTGTATACACATTTGGATTTACATTATTTCGTCCCACAACCACATATGCATTTACGGACGTGAACCAAGGGTTGCGAAATGTTACGGATAATATTGGAGATGCGTTACTTGCTGCAGGATTGGGTGCTCTAGTCAATGGTACGTCATATTTTATGAGAAAAATTGCCTATGATACTGCAAAGTATGTGGTATCTGGTGGCAAGGGGCAGAGTGCACTTGGATTCCAAGAAGGATTTGGAGAATATTTGAAAAATACTGCACTTGATAGTGCTGCCGGTGCAATACAAGATTTTGGAGAGCCGTTTGGGCTAAATTTATGTACCCCGCCAGATTTACGTGTACAAATTGGACTACAAGTCAGCTTGTCAAAAATCGTTGAGTCTCAATATGGTGGAGCAGATGGAAGTGCACCGGTCCAGCCAGATTGTACGTGGAATCAGTTTAAGGAGAGTTGGAGAAATGCTCCTGAGACACTGTTGAATGATCAGAGTGTCTTAGCAAAATTCAATGATTCACTGAAACATTCACAGGGAGATATTGGAATCGCGCTTAGTTTCATGGGAAAGGTAGAAAATATTGCAATTAGTCAGCAGGCCAATAATCAGCTCGACCGTCTTGAAGGTCAGGGATTTAAGCCAATTACTGATCGAATTTCAGGTAATATCAGGACGCCGGCATCAATTATTCAAGAAGAGACCAAAACATTAACAGGTAATTACACGACGAAACTTAATACTGAGCAAATTGCAGGAATTTATGGATCAGGCGCATTGCAAATATTACCTTCAGCACTTTCAATATTTGCGAGTACGCTTACCAGTGCATTGCTACAAAATGTACTTGAAAAAGGTATTTTTCCAAATAAAACAGATGGAGGTTCTGCTGTGGATTTTTATGCGGCAAACGTGAGAAATAATCGAGCCGCTGCTGAAGCTGCGTTTTCATACTTGATCACAGGAGTTCCGCAACGTCCGTTGACTGCCTATGATGTGGTAACCGAGTACAGTACCTGTAATGAAAACCCTGGTCTCAATAACTGTGTCATGGATTCAGGATTGGTGCAGGCTACCGATCGTGCACGAGTTGAAGTACCTCTTACAATTGCTGAAGCGATCGAGCAGAATTTATTACACGCAAATTGGCCATTGATTCCTCCGACTAATGCACGAAATACTGATGCTCAGTATTGTTATAGTTCTGCATATTGTTATTCAAATATTCAGAAATTGCGTAAAGCTCGAATTTTACCGCTTGGATTTGAAATTGCTGTGCAAAAATCAAACCCGGACACACCACTGACATTGGGTCAGGTTATTCAAGGGTTTAATGTTTCATCAAGTCCATATTATAAATTAATTGATCCAAATTGGGTTATTAAAGCTCCAGAAGCTCGATGTGAAGCATTGGTAAATGGGCCCGAGCTTTTGACTGAAAATGCTGCAAATCGAAGACAGGAATGTGTGGATTTTTCTACGTGTCTACAGACTGATGCAAATGGGCAATGTCTTGGATTTGGATATTGCACACAAGAAGAAAATATATGGAAAATACCAGGTAATTCTTGTCCACAGCAATTTAATACCTGTAAAACGTATACTTCGACATCAGGTGCCGTGGCATCATACCTTTCGCGCACATTGGATATACAATCATGTAGTGCGGATTCAGTGGGGTGTCGAGCATACAGTGCTGAACAGGAAAATAATACGTGGGTAGAAACAGATACTGTAGATTTGGCCCGTGTGTTTGCAGGACGTACACAGTCATTACACTTTAATGCGAAAATCAATAATCAGCAGTGCCCCGCAGGTGCTGAAGGATGTACGCTCTTTGTAGACCCAATAACTGAGGAGCGAGTATTTTTGAAAAAAGCACCTGATTATTTGCAGTGCTATGATGCCAATATTGATACGCCAAATACAATTGAGTGGCCAGAAACATCGGCAGAGTTGACAGCAATTGCCGAGCGTCAGTCTCAGAGTTGTTCTACGTTTGCGCGTGCGTGTACGGCAGATGAGATGGGATGTGATCAATATACTCCAAAAGATGGTGGTATTGCAGTTACCGGAGTGGTCGGTGGTGGGGCGTGTCCGAGTCAGTGTGTGGGATATGAAACATTCAAGCAGGAGTCAACTGTATTTGAGCCTGCAAAATTCCCACTTAATTTTATTGCACGCGATGCCGAGACATGTGCCATTCAGCATGTAGGATGTGATGAATTTACCAATATTGGTGTTGCGCGTGCTGGAGGTGAATCTCTTGAATATTATAGTAATTTGAAACGTTGCGAGTTGCCACAAGGAAATAATGGAAAAGTGTTCTATTCGTGGGAAGGGTCAGAAATTCAGGGGTATGTATTGAAGCGTCATACATTATTACAGATCACTGATGTGGATCAGACATACATCGGAGAATTAGGTCTTTCGTATCAGAGTGGAGAAAGTGCTTCTAGTGTATTTCCTGTAGGATCTCCTGCGTATGCTGATGATGCGGGTGTGGTCATGCAAAAAAATTATGACGTCTGTAATCAGGTTGCCTACAATGAGCTATTGGCAAATCCGTATAGCCCCAATGCTGCGAGTCCTGATTGTCGAGCATTTTATGATTCAAACGGAAATATCTATTATCGATTACTTCGGGATACGGTAACTGTTTCTGCACAATGTACTCCACTTCGAAAAACTGATTCTCAGTTGTTTATTGATAGTAACATTACCAATGCCACGGTGTGTCAGGACAAGGGTGGGGTATGGGGAAGTGGTCAGTGTAATCGGTGTATGAACGGGGGTGTGTACGAAGCAAATACTGCAGGTGCAGGAGGATCGTGTGTGTATAATTCTATTAGATCAGAAGCTACACTATGTCCTGCAACTGCAAATAAGTGTCGTTCATATATTGGCAATACTGGAAATAATATTGAACAAGTGGCTTCTTTTGGATTTGAACCACAAGGAAACTCAGTTGATGCACTCAATCAGGCACGTGCAGGATGGGTAGGTACTGTTTCAGTCGAAGCTGAATCACTTCAGGTAGGATTGAATTCTTTGAGAGTGAATGGATCGAGTGTGGGATATAATTTTGAATCTGGAAAATTACAGCCAGGTGCATGGTACGAACTTAGATTTTGGGCACGAGGGAACGGATCGTTTGGTATCTCAAGTGGATTTGCTCAGAATAATCAGACGGTGGGGGTTCCGTTTACGTTTGATCCATTGACCAATAGTAATGCGCTTGCGCCAATAAGTACTGAATGGCAAGAATATCGTGTGGGTCCGGTACAGTTTGTGGGAAATGGTGCCGAAGGTGTTCAATTATACTTTGGTAGTCAGGCAAATGGTACGAGCCAATTTTATTTCCTTGACAATATTTCTCTCGTGCAGATTGGAGGTTCTTCGAGTAATCATGTCTATTTGATCAAGGATTCATGGAAGACTCCAGAAGGGTATGATGTTCCGCTTGCATGTGACGCAACACCAAATGATGGATTGCCAGGTACCTATCTTGGATGTCGTGAATTTACCAAACGTGATGGAAGTACAATTGCGATTACTGGATTCGATCGCCTATGTCGAGCAGAGGCGGTAGGGTGTCGGGCACTGGTCGATACGCAGAATACCGTTACTGGAAATCGTCCAGAAGACAAGCAAATTTATCACGCGGTGTGTCGTAAACCATCGGTACAGACTACTGCAACACAGTGTTCAGTTACCGTGGTAGAATCAGCTACTGAATCAAACACGTATAGCTGCACCGTGAAGACAGGTGAGACAGAGTGTCGTATCAAAACCCCAATGCCGGTATCAGACATGGTTACAATGCAGTCTGATGGATGTATTTCAGTAGGTGGCTCATGTGATGATTCTTCGAAAGACCGTCTTTTTGTTGATCGTTCGACGACAGTTACTCGCCCAGATTCTGAGGTAATTTACCTTACGCATCGAAGCGAATTTGTGTGTAATCAGCAACAGATGGGATGTATGAAAGTAGGTCTAGAAGAACGTGATGGGACTACGACCACCTATCGAGAGTTGTTTGTAAAAAACGATCCACGTGGGTATGGAGATACGTTGTGTACTGGTAATGAGGTGGGTTGTGCAGCATTCAGACAAGATAATAATACGGTGTATTTCAAAGATCCAAAAGTTACAGGGAATTCGATATGTGTCTACAGAGAAAAAGTAGAACGCAATGGAGGGGTATACAGTGGATGGTTCCTCGCGTCTGATGAGACCACGCCATGTTATCCCGACTATCTTGGTGCAGGTAATGAATATGGACTATGGTCTCAAGGTACTGCAGGTAATTATCAGGGTTTTGTAGGTGCGTGTGACGCTGGAAGCAATGGATGTACCGAGCTGGTGGATCGTGCTTCAGTAAGTACGTCGACTCCACAAGGAAAATCATATTTTGTCATCATGAATGATCGATTGACTCAGAATGTGGGTGAATGCGCGGGTAAAGTGAGTCAGAAAGAAGGGTGTATATTGTTTGACTTGACTGAGAATCCATCAAAAATCTATAACACACGAGCTACATATGCCCAGAGTGTATCGGCTAATCCTCCAAATAGCTTGGTAGCACCAGTAACCGGAAGTGGTGCTGACGCAAATCTCATTCTCAAAGTAGACCGTGATCGTCAGTGTCGAGAATGGCTTGCGTGCAAAACATCGATCACCGTGTATGATACAGATGGAAAACCTCAGACGCTCTGTCAGCAGTATGCGGCATGTCTCAAGATGGACGCATTTGGTAATTGTGCTCAGTGGGCACCTGCAAATAACGATAACACTCGAATGACCGAGCAAAAATATGTCTCTCGAGACATAAGCTGGTCTGCTCCTGAATATTCGGGGTATACATTCTTCGGTGCATATAATCCGAGTAATTATGTGTATCTCTTTTTCGAAGGACGAACAGAAGCGTATCTTGGGTATGAAATGAGTCATGCTAATTTTGCAAGTGGCAGCGGATTCGAAGCGCAAGGATGTCGACAGCCTGCAGAAAGAGATGGAGCAGTGTGCGGATTTGATGATGGGGGGCGATGTTATCGTCAGCGATGTATTTATCCAGTTAATGATCGGTTCACATTCACTCCTGCAGAAGGAGATTCCGAAACAGCTCGTCAGACAAATCTTGAAAAAATATTAGAGAAATTACAACCAGGAATTTGTAAATCGTATCCAGAAACAACAAGTCCATATTCCACCGAAATTGCAGTCGGTGAGATTAGTGATACTGATAGACGTCAGAATGGTACACAAATTCGTGTAGACTATACTCAGAAAAAAGAAAAATATGAACGTGCAAATGTATGTCAGCCAGGGCAAGATTGTTCGTGTGAATATCTGAAAGTGGAATACAAGAGTGGGGTTACTGATTACTGGCCATTGCATTCAGACAGTAGTCGCGTGATTCCTTCGGGAATTTGTATGGGTGGAGAATATGACGGTAATCCATGTACCGATTCCAATCAGTGTGGTACCGGTGGTACGTGTAGTATGGTGAGACAGAAAGGAAATTTCTATGGTCAGCGTGGATTGTGTATTGAGTATGATTTGAGCAGACCACTTGGAATTTCAAAACCAACCGCAAAGATCCACGAAGCTTTTGCATGTTTGACATGGCTTCCAATTCAGGTGTCTGCTTCAGCACAAGATCTCTATAATCTAAATAGAGAAGCTGGATATTATCCAGTCGCACAGTATGACGCACCAGATGGAGGTGGAGAAGCGTATTGTACCGAAGCTACCAATCGAGCAGCTGGATATTATGATTCATATTTTGATACCACCGCTATTAATGAATCTCTAGGTGAATTTATGCCCACTCCATTAAATATGAACAATGGAAGTGGTGGAATTTCTTTAAGTGGTCCGTTTAGTATTTTCTTGTTTAAAGAAGGCAATAAAAATGTGGCGTATAGCAAGCCATTTGGTACCAATCCTGCTAATACTGCAAAAATGTTTGATTCTGATAATCCGACCAATGGAGTCTTTGGTACTACTGATGAATATGAAGATGTGATGAAAGAGACTGTAAATAATTCATTAGTAGAAAAAGCAAAAGTATATCGAACCATGCAGGCATGGGCGTGGAAAAATATTGGACAATCAGCACGGGTACTTCGTCTTGATACGCGAGGTGGTAATCCGGATGGAGATACTAAGCATAGGGTTAAATATACAGAAGAGAATGCAGATGGGCGTTGGGAGGTCTATTCATTTGCTCCCCTGATAATAGGTTCAGATGGGATGGATGAGCGTCCGGATGAGGATACAGGTACACTCATGCATCCTCCTCGTCTATTTACTGTAGGTGAGAATACGTATGGTCCGGGGGATTATTTTATGAATCCTGGGCAAGGAGATTTTGGAGCACTCGTGGGTACGGCTGTATTTTCTCCTGAAATTGGACGTGACACCGGATTCTTGAGTAATAATAGATACATTCACGTGGATGGTGAGATGGAGTCGAGATTACGTGAAGACGATATTGGAACGATTCATTTGGTACCGATGTCATTCCCAGACGGATTAGAAGGTTTTGGTCCGGTTCTACTCGCAAAGGATCTGTATATGGATTTCAGATTACTTCAGGATCAAAAAGTAGAAAAAGCAACAATCATGGCATATAACAGAGCGGCAGATAAACAAGTGTTTTACAATGCTGTAGATGCAAATGCAAACATGAATCGTATTTCATACTTACTCGAACGAACTAGTAATGCAAGTAGCTGTGCGTCCAATGGACTCACATCGTATTGTGACTATGCAGGAGCAGGTGCGACGGGTCAGTGGTGGAATGCCTACCAAGCTGACAGTAATTTGGTAGAACGTAATCGTATTCATCGTCGGTATGTTACCTTGATATACCCAAATACAGAGACTGTGTTTGCTGGATTACAAAGTTCTCCCAATCCTCAAATTAATGCCTCTAACGATCCTTTTTCTGTCGCGTGTGAAAGCACAGGGAATGCGAGGAGAAATTGGTTTGCGATTGGTATGGATTTCAATAAAAATGGTGAATTTTTGGGATATATCTCACGTTGGTGCATGAACAATCAGAATGACGGAGGAGAGAATTCTGGTATCAGATTTGCTACGATTGCAAAATTGGTTGATAGATGTGTCGAATTTACAGCCGTTACAGATACGTTGGGAGAAAATAAAGCATTTACCGACCGTGTATGGAGAGACAGTACTAATGGTTTGGCATATACCGATGTTAAGAGTGGTTTGCTTTGGCAATTGAGAGAAAAAGCAGCACTGGTAGGGCTCGAACCATTTGGATCACTCAATGCAAGTGCTGAAAACAAATTTGTTCCATCAGTTACTGCAGACTCTATTCGAAACTCTATTACCACAGGACTGTATTACACATTCCCTGATTATGCGCTGGGCGTACCATATCGTTGTGCTAATAGAGGAGGAAACTTTGCATTCACTACATTGAATTGTGCTGATGATCCGGTGTCCACGGCTGTTCGAATTGATGATAATACTCAAGGTGAGGGTAAAGGGGATGGTAGGAGTGTGCTGAATAATTTATTTAGAAATTATTATGCTATTCGTGATGTAAATCGAGCAACACTTACAGAAGGAAATCATGATAAGGGTGATCAAGTGTATGGAAGCACTAGCACTCCTCGTGTCTTTGCATTGAATCCATATACATGTGGACAGCGTGGTGGAAACTGTACTGCGGCAGAAGCGAATGCGTTCACAATTAATTTTAGAAATTATACGCTCGCAGATTACAATGGAGATGGTCAGTCAGACGAAGATAAGAATCGATCAAATAGTCCAGATCCGATTATTGCTGATGGAGTATTTCAGGCGACAGTAAATTTCTTTGCATACGCTGATGACAATCGGATGCCGATCAAACGGGTGAAAGTGAACTGGGGTGATGGGACAGAGGCAAATGATGGGAGAGAAGGATTGTACAAGAATCGTAAACCGTACTGTGCTGTGGTTAATAATTTTACATACAATTTCGACGCTAACACTAATACAGGATTGGGCCGATGTGTGGGTACGCAAATAACGTGTGGTAGTAGTAGTGATTGTGTGTATGCTGGTCCGGGCGGTACGTCGGTCGCATGTGCCATACCGACACAAGTAGGAACAAGAGTGCAATCGAGTGGGGTGTGTCGATATAATAGAGTAGACTATCCAGGCACTACATGTGATGAGACGAGTGATTGTCAGGTGTTATCAGGCAAAACTGTGTCGTGTGAATTGAGTGGAAACTCAGAATCGTCACATCAGTCAGTGGGTGGTTTCTGTAAATATGTGGATAGTGCGTTATCGACAGGTGGTTCGTGTAGTTCGAGTGCTGATTGTTCTCAAATTCCGAACGCAGAAGGAAAATTCTGTGACGTATCGACAATTAATTCAAATAATGAAGCTCCTGCAACTCGATTATTTGGAGATGCACCACGTGCATGTAAGGAAGAATATTTTGAATTTACACATGTATATCAGTGTACCGATGCAGATACTAATGCGACCGTGGGTAGTATTAGAACATCTACCCCAGAAGCGTACGCACGATTGCAAGAGCGTGCAAACATCACTGATGAGACCGAAATTTGCGTCTTCAAGCCAGGGGTGCAAGTACTGGATAATTGGGGGTGGTGTAATAATGAACGTGCTACTGGCCCTAATTGCAATGGATCTGCTTGTTACAATGATAATGCTGTGAGTACATGTGATATTGATCAAGGAGCATATACGTTCTATAAAGGAAATATCATTATTGTTCCATCTTAGTTAAAATACATATATAAAATAAAAAAAGCTTCGTAGATCTGTACGAGGCTTTTTGATCGGAAGAGCATGGTAAACACACTCTTCCGATTCTTGACTACTGGCTCTTCACAAACCAGAAGTCGGCGTCGATCGGATCAGTATCTTCAGTTCCGTTGAAGTATGTGATCCGAGTGTAGTGGTCGGTTCTCCACAAGCGAAAGAGGTATTCAGCTTGTGAGACATTGTTCCACTCCAGGTAGTCGAGAGGTTCTTCTCGGCCCTCGAAAATGATGGGGTAGTTGAGGATCGAACCTTCAGCAGTGATGAGACACGTCGCCTTCTCTTCCGAAGGAGAGACGGTGAGAGTGAGTGTGTCATCGTACTCAGAATGACCCTTCTGGTCGTCACCCCAGTAGAAACCATCGTACTGGTAGAGATCCTTGCACGGATCTTCCACCTGCACGATGTCCGAAGGGGGGTTCGTGTCCGTCGGAGTGGCGGTGTCGGGGTTGGTCGTGTCCGTCGGATTGGGTCCGTCACCCTTTCCGGTGGACGTATCGGCCGGGTAGGTATCCCCCGGCTCGTCGCCAGGGTTGCCGTCGCAAGCCACCACCGTCATGAGGGTGGCGACAAAGAGAAACAGAAGTCGTCGCAACATGTGAGCACCTCTCAACAATGGGGCTTATCCTATCTGGGCATTTCCCAGAAGGCATCACTCCAGAGTATCATACAACAGATCGTATTGGCTGATATTCTGGAGCGATCAATGTGTTCGATAATGAACGATCTAGTCCGAGTAGACCATATGTATGCACAAATGTCAATATTTAGGGGTAAAATTAAGCTATTTTAAGGGAAAAAAGATGTGGATAAGTGTGAAAAAAATAATAAAAATAGGAAAAATGATATACGCTTGAAAAATACGTCTCTACCTGGTACACTCAACCTATATTTCTAGTGATAAATAACGCAAAAATATGTACCGAACACATACGTGTGGAGAACTAACTGTAAAACAAGTGGGAGAGGTGGTAACACTGGCTGGCTGGGTTCATAAACGAAGAAAATTCGGTAATTTAGTATTTGTAGATGTTCGTGATCGATATGGAATCACTCAGGTGGTGTGTAATCCAGAAAAATTATCTGGATTTGAAGTTGCAGAAAAATTGAAGTATGAATATGTGATTTCGGTCACAGGTACGGTAATTGCACGAGATGAAAAAAATGTGAATACCGATCTTTTGACTGGAAAAATTGAAATTGTAGCTGAGAAATTGGAAATTTTGAGTGAAGCAGACACATTACCGTTTGAAATTTTTGATGCAGGAAAAGGAGAAGAGGACGAAGAGCTCCGTCTCAAATATCGTTTTCTCGAACTTCGTCGTGAACGATTGAAAGAGAATATATTGTTTCGTGCAAAAATGATCGGGCATATCAGAAATTTCATGGAATCACGTGGGTTTGTGGATATTGCAACTCCGATTTTGACCGTGAGTTCTCCTGAAGGTGCGCGTGATTTTTTGGTACCTTCCCGATTGCACAAGGGGAAATTCTACGCCCTCCCACAAGCTCCTCAGCAATACAAGCAATTATTGATGGTGGCAGGATTCGATAAGTACTACCAAATTGCTCCATGTATGCGTGATGAGGATCCTCGTGCAGATCGGTCTCCTGGAGAATTTTATCAGCTCGATTGTGAGACAAGTTTTTTGACTCAAGATGAGTTTTTTACGCTTATGGAGCCGCTGTTTATCGAGCTTACCGAAACTGTGGCAGGTAAAAAAGTAAAATCAAAACCATTTCCTCGTATTCCGTTTCGAGAAGTGATGGAAACATATGGTAGTGATCGTCCTGATCTTCGTTATGATTTGAAAATCAAAGAAGTCACTGAATGGGCGCACGGTACTTCGTTTGAGGTGTTTGCTAAAGCTCCTCATGTCCGTGTACTTGTAATTCCTGATGGTGCTAAATTTACTCGTGCAGAAATTGATGCTGAATTTACTGATGTTGCAAAACGTGCACATGCCAAGGGGCTTGCATGGATGAAATATGATGAAAATTCATTTGACGGTGGAATTAGTAAGTTTTTTGATGCATTTCAGCTTGAGCGGTTGCAAAAAGAATCAGGTGTAGAAAATGGGGGTATTCTATTTTTTGTAGCTGATTCATGGGAAGTATCATGTAAAGCATTGGGTGCAGTACGCGATCTTGCAGGAAAGAAATTAAAGCTTGCCGATCCCGATGAAATCGCGTGGGCGTGGGTGGTGGATTTTCCGTTCTATGAGTGGAATGAAGATTTGAAAAAAATTGACTTTGCACATAATCCATTCTCAATGCCACAGGGAGGTATGGACGCATTATGTGCCCAAGACCCATTGACGATCAATGCATTTCAGTATGATATTATTGCAAACGGCCTCGAATTATCGAGTGGTGCCGTGCGAAACAAAGATGCTGCGGTGATGTATAAAGCTTTTGAGATTGCAGGGTACGGACCTGAAGTAGTAGATAAGAAGTTTGGTCACATGATCAAGGCGTTTAGTTTTGGTGCACCACCACACTGCGGGTTTGCTCCAGGAATTGAGCGACTAGTAATGCTTCTCCGTGGAGAGGATAATATTCGTGCAGTAGTTCCATTTCCAAAAAATCAAAAAGCAGAAGAACCAATGGTCGGGAGTCCAAGTGAAGTGGATGATGCGCAATTAAAAGAATTGGGAATACGAGTTTCCGAAGTGAAATAATTGTATGTGCATGGTTGCTCGATTTATACGTGCACATTGTTACATGATCATTTCTGGCATACTCGGTGCTATCGCATTTGTGGTACTGTATGGTAGATTACTCGATCCTTCATATATCGACTGGGCAATCATGATTGGAGGGGATCCGTTTCAGCATTATATTGGATGGGAGATGTTTCGATCATCTCCATGGTCATTTCCACTGGGTCATATTTCGTCATTGGTATATCCGACAGGTATTTCTTTGACATTTACTGATTCAATTCCACTATTTTCCTTTTTTTTCAAGTTATTTTCAAATCTATTGCCGTACCCATTTCAATTTGAGGGGATATGGCTATTGACCTGTTTTGTGTTGCAAGGTGTCTGTGGATATAGTTTAGTGCACCGATTCACGGGTCGTCCGATACTGTCTATTATCGGGAGTATTTTTTTTATACTTTCTCCAATCATGTTATTTCGATTGGGTGGACATTCGGCACTCGGCGCTCATTGGCTGATCTTGTGGGCATTGATACTCACGCTTCGTACCGAAACATCTCTTCGTATCGTACAATGGACGATACTGTTGTGGCTCACCGTATTGATCCATCCATATTTTTTGTTTATGTGTGGTCCATTATTTGTGGGGGATGTGGTCAGGAGAGTGTGGGTATTGAAACAGGTCTCAGTACGAAACGGCTTGTTTTTTGTAGGGGCTACGGTCACATCTACGATAATTGTTTCCTGGATAATTGGAGTATTTTCTGCAGGGTCAGGATCAGCGCCTGGATATGGAGTGTTCTCTCTTGATATAAATGGACTTATCAATCCCTATGGATACTCGACCATTATAAAAAATATGAATGTGCGAGAGCCTAATGAGGGATTTATGTACTTAGGGTTTGGAGTAGTATTGTTGTCTATTCTTTCATTGTACGAGAGAGTACGTGAATTGAATATGCATACCGTGAAGTCGTGGATTTTGCAGTGGTGGCCAATACTTGCAGTATGCACGTTGTTGACGGTGGTGGCAATTACAAATACAGTTTCGGTGTGGGGTAGAGTCTTTATTCATATTCCGTTGCCATTATTTTTGACAGAAGATGTGTTGGGAATTGTACGTTCGAGCGGCAGACTATTCTGGCCGGTGTATTATATACTGCTGTTGGGGTCTTTATTTGTCTTAAAAAAAACTCGCATGTGGGTGGCCGTGGTGATCGTGGTGGGGTGTGCGGTGTTGCAGATCTATGACATGAACGATAAGTTACGTGAATCACGAGCATATTTTACTGAACAGGAATGGGTAAATCCGCTGAAAAATTCATTTTGGAATGAGATACTCGAACATGTCGATCATATTTCATTTATTCCAGAATATGTGCCGGGTATGTATGAGGCGATTGCGTTTTTTGCTGCTCAACATGAGTTGACACTAAATACTGGATATGTGGTTCGTGCGGCAGGACGTTCAAATGAAGAGTTTATGAGAATTGAACAAGAAAATCTTAAAAAAGGAATTGTTGCAGATCGAACATTGTACATTTTTAGATTTATGAAGGAAGCCGAGGAATTTACCCGGTCTATTGATTCTACAAAATTTCAATTAGACACGATTGACGGGTACGTCGTATTAGTTCCGATAGAGGTACAAAGAGAAGAGTAGTATGCGTACAGTTATTATTCCTATATACAATGGACAAATTCATCTTTTAGAAAGTTTGAAGGAATTGAAATTGTTATCTAAAAAAAGTAATCATCAGTATCATTTTATTTTTGTTGACGATGGAAGTGTTGATGAGAGTCATAATATTTTGGAAAAAATTAAGAGTGAGTCGGAGTTGCGCATGACGATTGTGAAGACGAATAAAAATCGAGGAAAAGGATATGCAATTCAGGAAGGGATGAGACATGTACCGGCTGAGAGTGTGTCAGTCGCATTTACTGATGTGGATATACCGTACGGTATCGAGGCGCTTGAACAAGGTTTTGAATTGGTTGAGCAGGGTGTAGAATTTGTGTATGGTTCACGTGCTGAGGCCGAGAAAAAACAGCGTCAATATTCATTGTATCGAAAAATAGGAACACACATGTTCCGTGTATTATTGCCGAAACACATACGAAGAATACGTGATACTCAAAGCGGGCTTAAAATATTTAGCAAATCAGCTGCGGGTGTGTTATTTCCATTGGTGCGAACAGGAAGATGGGTGTTTGATATAGAACTGTTTTTAATTGCAGAGGCTCAAGGTGTGGTATTGAGAGAGTTGCCAGTGATATTGAAAGCCTCGAGTATTACTGGTCGAGGTGGGGTGCGCATTCTAAAGCACGGACTAAAAATTTTGGTAGATATTATTAAAATTCGCTGGTATGCGATTCGTGGAATATATACGAAATCATAGCACGTCACCGATAGGAATATTCTTTGGACTATTGGTGTGTGCGTTAGCGGTGTATGCGCCATCACTGAGTGTAGGATTTCTGAGTGATGATTGGCATGCAGTATGGGTGGCTTCGCATACTGAGAACATTTTTAGTTTTTTTGGAACCAATATTATAGGGGAGCGAAGTGGTGGAACGTATGGACCGATCTTTAATTTTTTTATGTATGTGCAGTATCACATGTTCCATTTGAATGCTGTGGGGTATCATCTGGTGAGCATTTTTTTGTTGGTAGGAACTGCATGGATGATTTTCAAATCCACACGGTATCTATTTCGTAATACAGCTATTGCATGCGGTGCTGCTCTATTATTCGTATGTATGCCGAGTCATGTCGAGGCGGTGACATGGGTGGCAGGACAGCCACACCTGATTGCTACATTTTTTTATATATGTGCATTGTATAGTTACATAGTTTTTTCATCAGAAAAAAAAGTGCGTTATTATGTCGGATCATTAGTAAGTATTGCATTATCTCTATTGACCAAAGAAATTGGTATTACATTTATATGTGCATGTATCGTGATTGATTGGTGGTATGGGAATTATCGTGTGTCACAAGAAAAAAAAGAGATGGTAAAAAATTTTGTACGAATTATTACGCAATATATTGGTATAGGAATGGTGGTGGGTGTATATATACTACTTAGAAAATATGCAACAGGAATTTTATTTGGATACTATGGAGAAACCTCACTTCAAGTATCTTTTATGGATTCAATAGTGATGGGGCTTAAAATGACGATTGGAATGTTTTGGTCATATCCATGGAGAGATAATGTCGTGAGAGGTATTGTAGAAAACTCAGTACTACTCTATGTGGGGGCGATAGCTGTGATCGGTGTATTGATAGGATTATTGTATCGACGTATGCGTGCAGCGATAGTGGTGATTTTCGTATATGTGTTTTCTCTGATACCGTATCTAGGGGTTGAGTATAATGCGGTTTCAAATGAAGGAGAACGGTATACCTATTTACCGTCAATTTTTATCGCGATTGGGGTGTCTGGTCTTTTGTATATGATACACAAGCGTTTTAATATACATAACGCGTTCTATGGGTCTGGTATTGTCGTGCTGGTGGCAATGTTTTCATATTCGATAGTACATAAAAATGCAGAATGGGTACGGGCAGGAGTGGCGGTGGCAGAGACACTTCCTACTATACAGGAATTGGATTTGAATCCTTTACGTCCAGTGGTATTTGTTGGTTTACCAGACAGACTTGGAAGTGCTCAGGCATTTCGAAACGGTACTTTTTTAGCATTGGAAATGTTGGGATATGGAAATTTTGTTGGTGATCGTATTCTAGTATCTCCTCTTCTTGAGTATGGTTACACAGGCGAGAAGCCAGTCGTGAGGGTGGAATATTGCGGTGATACTACGTCAGTCGTGTGTATGTATGCCTCGAATGGTGCGGAACGCATATTTACTGGATTACCAGTGTCTGAGGTATATGGGGTACATGCGACACTCGAAGGATTTCGTCGGGATGATCACCGGGGAGACATGATACGTCTTCTGAAAAAAAATCCTGACGTTCAGATCATATATTTTAACTATAATTCCTTCCAATTATTGGAAGGATAGGATCTTGTGAGTGACTAAGGGACGTGATAGACTGTGTAGTATCTATGCATCAGGTAGTTGTAGGACAATTTTCGGGCCCGCTTGATCTCCTGCTTTCGTTGATTCAGGATCAGAAAATGGAAATAAGCGAAGTCTCACTTTCACATGTCACCGAACAGTTTGTTCGATATGTAGAAGGACTTGAAGAGGTTGAGGCCGAAGAGCTTGCTGATTTTTTGGTTATTGCGACAAAATTATTGCTTACGAAATCGAGGCATGTACTATCATCGTGTGAGCCTGAAGATGAAGAGGGTAGACCACTTGAAGATCAGTTGAGAATATATCAATTATTTGTTGAAGCAAGTAAGGAGGTGCATACAAGATGGGTAGCGCCATTTCGTGGGTACACTCGTGTTGAGCCTCCACGAATACCTGAGCACATTCCACTTCCTGCAAATTTGACAATCACCTCCTGGAATACTGCTATTAAAAAATTGCTTGACAGACTTAAGCCGCCTAAACCACTACCACAAACCAAGATTGATAAAACAGTTTCTCTCAAAGAAACTATGCATCGTCTAAAAAAAATACTTGAAATTGAAGAACGGGCACGTTTTTCTGATATTATAGGAAAGCATGC
The DNA here is from genome assembly GCA_002293825.1 of Candidatus Magasanikbacteria bacterium UBA922. Taxonomy (GTDB): domain Bacteria; phylum Patescibacteriota; class Patescibacteriia; order Magasanikbacterales; family UBA922; genus UBA922. Next base: position 39,812 of record DBDW01000007.1, read on the forward strand.
TTCAAAAACAGAACGCATTATAAGTTTTTTAGCAATACTTGAGATGGTGAAACAACGTGAAATATTAATTACGCAAGAACATGTGTTTACCGATATACATATCGAAAAAATTTCAGTATGAATTACACGAGTAGTATCGAATCAATTTTATTTGTTGCATCTCGGCCACTGACCGTGAGTCAGATTGCAAAAGCACTTGAAGTTCCGCCTGGAGAAATTGAGGGTGCTCTGGGCGAGATTGAACAAAAATATACAGGGTCATGTGGAATTCATTTACTACGTGTTGAAGACTCTGTTCAATTATCGACCAATCCTGAAAACACTTCAATGGTTGAGAAGTTTGTGGCAAGCGATGTGTTGGGTGATTTGACCAAGGCACAGTTGGAAACGCTCACCGTGATTGGGTACCGTGGACCGGTGACTAGACCAGAGATTGAAGAAATACGAGGAGTAAATTGTGCGGTAATTTTACGTACGTTATTGATTCGAGATTTGGTAGAGGAGCATGAATCTCATGAAAGTGTATTGCCTACATACACGCTTTCGGTGAGCGCTCTTCGTCATCTTGGTGTCAATCGTGTAGAAGAATTACCTCAGTACGCAGAGATTCATGCGCACCCTTATTTTTCAGAAAATTCAGAAGAGTCGCGTGTATAACATGAATATGAATTTTTTATCAGAAAAACATAACGATTTTTTTCAGGACTCTTTTCAAAATACATGGAGAAATATTGTGGTAGGTGTGATTGTGGGTGCATGTATGCTTGGTGTGGGGACCTATGGATTGTACAGTAGATTATTTGCGCCGGTTATTATTTCTGATAGTGCGTCGTCGTCAATAGTGCGCGTGAATCTTGATAGTGAAATTCGTGGGGTGAAAGAATATGCGTCGTATGTTATTGGGGGAGATGTGTCGGCACATCCACCGATCCTAATTCCTCAGGAACGAACAATGTTTATTCCTTTTGATACTCGACGTATTTCAGCATCACATGTGGTTGTGAAGGATGTGGAATCAGGAAAGGTACTTTTTGGAATGAGAGAATATGAGCCACGTTCACTTGCAAGTATCACAAAATTAATGAGCAGTCTTGTTCTTGAGGAAATTATTTCAGATTGGAAACAGTCAGCGACCTCTTCACGAGATAGTATTTATGATTCGCATGTGTACTCAGGTGTGGTAGACACGCTTGAAGAGTGGTTTCGACTAGGGCTTGTGGTATCGTCGAATAGAGCAGTGCTGACACTTGTCGATGGAAGTGGAATTTCTCGAGAAGATTTTGTGGTTCGAATGAATGAAAAAGCTCGTGAAATGGGAATGGTCGATACAGTGTTTACTGATCCTACGGGTATTGATGCAGGGAATCGTTCATCGGCAGCTGATGCGGCAATTCTATTGGTCGAAGCATTGAAAAATGATCATATTGCAAAAACACTTTCAGTACATTCAATCGATTATACAGGTTCGGTAGGTGGAAAAAACAAGACGATATGGAACACTAATTGGTTATTGACTAATTGGGTTACGCATGATTTTTTTGAACCAGTGGTAGGTAAAACTGGGTACATTATTGAATCAGATTATAATTTTGCAGGAAGATTTGTGGCGGACGATACTCGAAAATTAATTGTAGTAGTCCTTGGGTCACATGGCGCAGAATCCCGTTTTACTGATGCTCAAGTTCTTGCTGAATGGGCATTTCGTAATTATGAATGGCGTTGAGTATGATTAATCCTGTCGCATGGTTTGCAGGTGTTCCACCTGAGATTGCAGTATTTTTTCTTTCCATGATCCCATTGACTGAGTTTCAGGTTTCTATTCCGTTGGGTATTGAGACCTTTGATCTTCCGGTGTGGGAGGTGTGGTTGCTAGCATTGAGTGGGAACATGGTACCAGTTTTTATTCTTTTGTGGTTGTTACCAAAAATGTATCATTGGATATTGACCTTGCCAGTGATTGGTCCTTTTTTATTGAAAAAAGTAGAAAAAGATCGTATTGAGTTTGCAAAAAAATTTGAGAAATACGGGGCGATTGCACTTGTAAGCTTTATTGCACTTCCGTTTCCATTGACTGGTGCGTGGACCGCATCTCTCGTGGCTTTTATATTCAATATTCCGTACAAAAAAGCTGCATTTTTTATCTTTCTTGGAGGAATTGTTGCGGTAAGTATTGTTGTGCTTCTCACACTGTTTGCAGGAGAAACGATTAGATTTTTGTTTGCACGATAATGTTTCAAAAGGTTTGAAAGAGTGAGGGGTGATGTATAACTTTTTTAGGTGTTGTCGTGTGTTATCTCAAGAAGTGCAATTTCAGGAGGGCAATACAAACGCGCGCGCGGTTCGGACTCTCCGAGTCCGCGTGAGATAAATACAAATTCATCAGGACGCTCAGGTGTATGAAGCCCATAGTACATGTGTCGGGGTATGAGTCGGTCGACTCGCGCAATAGGTCCGATGAAAGGAAGGCGAAGTTGTCCACCATGAGTATGTCCTGAGATGGTAAGATCAACACCTTTTGGATGTGGGTGATATAGATATGCAGGATTGTGTATCAATGCAATGGTAGGGGATGATATGGTCGGTGTTGTAAGAGATGTATAATCTAGTTTATGTGCCCATACCTCATCACCTCCGAATAGAGTTATTTTGTGCTCATTGACAGTAATGTTCACTATTTCATTTTGAAGATAGATGATGCCGTAGGATTGCATTATTTTTTTTACGTGTTCGCTCACGTCTGTATATTTTTGAGCTTGTTCTCCCATACCGTATTCATGATTACCGTGCACAGCATATACGGGGAAATGCAGGGCGAGTTTTTTGAGTGGTGAAAGATAGGTTACTTCATCAAGATCGGTAATACAATTATAGACATGATCGCCGACAATGACGACAAGGTCAGGATTGAGTGCGATAGTGCGTGCAACTACACGTTCAAAAAATTTTGTTTTTTTATAGGGACCTGCGTGTAAATCAGTTAACACCGCAATGGTAAATGAATGTGTAGCATGTTTGAGGGGAATTCGTACTCGATTGATCGTAATAATGCGTGGCTCAATAAAACTACCCCAAATAAGAATGCTGAATGCAAGAAAAGCGAGAAAGGAGATGTGTAGGGAGATCGGAAAACATATGATTCCGATAAGGAGGAAAATTACACTACCAGCACCAATGCAGAAATCGTAAAAAGTAGGTTTCATATACTCAATAATCTATCATAAAATTGGTTATTCAAAAACCGCATCGAGTGCGGTTGTGGAGAAGGTGTGGGTACCAGACTCTGACACAGGTCAGAGTCTGGTTGAGCTAGCCGGTCGCTTTGAGGCGAGAAGGGTCGGTGAAGCAGAACGGTGAAGAGTGTCTGCGTCCACGATAGAGTACTGCCCCCAGAGTTTCCTTGCCCTTTTTGTGTACCTGTCTCCAGGTAAATGAGCTGTCACACTCCATAACCATGAGACACTCGGCAACGATGCCTAGACTCGCGTAGTTGGCAGGTCGAGGATTCCTCCATCGTTGTCCATGTGCCCATGTGGTGATGTGTGCGCCAGGAGAGATGAAGGATTTACCACTCGAAAAGACTCGGCAGAGTACGAGTGCTTTGTCGCTGAGTAAGGATGATGTCCATTGTCTCACGAGAAGGGGCTTACCATGGCTCCCGACGAGGATTTCAGCTTCAGTGAGTACTTGGTGGTCCTTGTTGGGGATTCCGTTCGTAGTGACATGGTATCTCAGTTCCATGTTGGAAGAGATGTGCACTGAAGGCATCTGTCGGCCTCCGCCACCAATCTCGATTCCGAATCGGTAGAGGTTGATGTGAGGGCGGTGCTCGATTTTTCCATTGGAATGAACGATGATTTCGTGACAGAACATACGATTCTCCTGTGGTCGAAAGTGTGTATGGTACGAAATTTGACCACAGTATAGTACAGAATTGGCAAAAGTCAATAGGTATACATAAAAAACCTCGTGAGAGGTTTTGTGTAGTGCCGCTGGTCGGAATCGAACCGACATGCCGTGAGGCACACGATTTTGAGTCGTGCGTGTCTACCAGTTCCACCACAGCGGCTTCTTTTTGAGTGCTGGATTTACAGTGTAATCTGTATGGTTTTTTTATTTGACTGTGAATTAGTGTACCTGGTACTCGCACGTTTGTCAACGGTGTGCTATACTTGTACATATAATATAATATGGCAAAAGTTATTTCAGTGGTGAATCAAAAAGGTGGGGTAGGAAAAACCACGACTACCGTTAATGTAGCTGCTTTTTTGGCTGAACTTGGTAAGATGGTGTTGGTAGTTGATATGGATCCGCAAGGGAATGCGACGAGTGGTCTTGGGGTCAGTCGGGCAAATCTTGAGCACGGTATTTATGAGGCACTTGCAAGACAACGACAAGTGTCTGATATTGTTTTTGACACTTCTCATGAAGGATTGAGGATAGCTCCTGCAACACAGAATCTCGCAGGGGCATCCGTAGAATTGGTTTCGGTTGATAATAGAGAATTTCAATTACGTGAATTACTTTCCGAAATCAGACATGGGTATGATTATATTTTTATCGATTGTCCGCCATCACTCGGGCTTTTGACCATCAATAGTTTGGTTGCAGCAGATCAATTGTTAATTCCAGTACAGGCAGAATATTATGCCCTTGAAGGGTTGGGTCAGTTACTTGAAACAGTCAAATTGGTGCAGACACATATTCATCCTGATTTACAAGTTTTGGGTGCAGTGCTTACTATGTTTGATAAACGAACCAAGCTTTCGGGAGAAGTGATGAACGAATTATATAAATACTTCCCAAATAATATTTTTCGCTCAGTCATCCCGAGAACTGTGCGTCTTGCAGAAGCGCCTAGTTTTGGTAAATCAATTTTACAATATGAACCGAGTGGCAAAGGGTCTCGGGCGTATGAGAAATTGGCTCGAGAAATTCTCGAACGTCATCAACAATAATTTTTGCGTATGGCACTTGGTAAAGGATTAGGATCTTTGATTCCTCAGCAAACAAAAGTACGGGAAATCGTAAGAAAAGAAACAGGGCTGGTTCCACGAGTACGAGACGAAGTTCTTCAGATTCCACTTTCTGAGATTATTCCCAATTCAGAACAGCCTCGAAAAGAGTTTAATCATCAGGATTTGGAGGATTTGGTCGCTTCTATCAAAAAACATGGAATCTTACAGCCACTTGTCGTAACCGAAAAAACTGATGGAGGATATGAACTTATTGCAGGTGAACGACGTCTTCGTGCATCTCAGATCGCAGGGCTTTCTACGGTTCCAGCACTGGTGCGCACGGCGACACAGCAAGAAAAATTAGAACTTGCATTGATTGAAAATATTCAGCGTCAAGCACTTAATGCTATTGAAGAGGCATACGCATATTCACGACTAATGGAAGAATTCAATTTGACTCAGGCTGAAGTCGCAGAGCAAGTAGGAAAGAGTCGTCCAGCGGTCGCAAATACGATTCGACTGCTTGACTTACCGTCGCCAATTCAGAAGGCGCTCATTTCAGGTGAGATAAGTGCGGGTAAAGCTCGTGCATTATTGAGTCTGAAAGATGAAAAAGAGCAGCTTGAAGTTTTTAACAGTATGGCAGGTCGTCAGATGAGTGTTCGTGCGCTTGAAGCTGAGGTTTCAGGTAAAGGAGCTGCTTCTCGCAAAGGGTCGGTACGACGGGATCCTAATGTGTCGGCTACTGAGCGCATGCTCGAAGACCGTCTCAATACTCGCGTGAGAATTACGAGCAAGGGTGAGCGAGGAACGATTGTGATTGATTATCATACGAAAGAAGAATTAAAACGAATTTTGGAAGAAATACTGTAGTCGAAAGTTAAAAGTCCATAACGTCGAAAGAAAATATAATATACATGGAAAAATATACAAGGAACCTTTCAGGGATTTGTATGTGGATCCATGTATTTTGTATATTTACCTAAGTATCTTGTAAAATCTATATAAGAGTGTTATGGTGGATATATTGGAAAATTTCATAAGGTATGTCAAAAATACAGACAATTGAAGGGTTGGTGGAATTGGTACGTGGGTATAATCCCAATGCTGATTTTGATATGATTAAATTGGCATATGATTTTGCTGCGGACGCACATCAGGGGCAGGTGAGAAAATCAGGAGAGCCGTATATTACACATCCTCTTGCTGCGGCCTATATTTTGGCTGAGATTCGTATTGATCCTACAATTATTATTGCTACATTGCTGCATGATGTACCTGAAGACACTGTCCGCACACTTGAAGATATTGAAAAAAATTTTGGTTCAGAAGTTGCGTCAATGGTTAGAGGTATTACCAAGCTTGGTAAATTAAAATATCGTGGAGTTGAACGATATATTGAAAATTTGCGTAAAATGTTTGTTGCGATGGCAGAGGATATTCGAGTGATGATTATTAAGTTTGCTGATCGTATTCATAATCTTACGACGCTTGATGCGCTTCCGCCTCAGAAACGATATCGTATTGCGCTCGAGAGTTTGGAAATTTATGCACCTATTGCCAATCGTTTGGGTATGGATGATATCAAAGGTCAATTGGAGGACCTGTCCTTTAAGCATGTGTATCCTAAAGAGTACGATCGAGTAAAGAAGATTAGAGATGAGAAACTTGAAGGGAGAGATAAATATTTTGCAAGTGTAATAAAAAAAGCGGAAGAAGAATTATTGAAATCAGGGATAACACCTGAATCAATTCAGGGTAGAAACAAAAGATTATATAGTCTGTATAAAAAATTATTGAGAAAAAATAATGATATCAATAAGGTGTATGATTTAGTGGCAATTAGAATTATTGTGGGAAGTGTAGCTGAATGTTATGCCACATTGGGGATTTTGCACAAGATATGGACGCCGATGAAAGGTCGAATTAAAGACTATATTTCTCAGCCAAAACCAAATGATTATCAGTCATTGCATACGACAGTATTCGGTGATGAGGGTGAGGTGGTAGAGTTTCAGATTAGAACACATGAGATGGATGAGAATGCAGAATTCGGTATTGCAGCGCATTGGCACTATGCGGAGAATGGAAGTCGGATGCCATCTCGAGAGATTAAGTGGGTAAAAGAATTAGCTGAAATTCAAAAAGATATTTTGAATAAGCTTTCTGATCTTGAAGAAATTAAAGTTGATTTTTTGCAGACACGTATTTTTGTCTTTACTCCAAAAGGAGATGTGATTGATCTTCCAGAAGGAGCAACTCCGATTGATTTTGCATACGATATTCATTCAGAAATTGGAAACAAATGTACTGCTGCAATTGTGAATGACAAGATGGTTTCCCTCGATACCGAGCTGAATAATGGAGATGTGGTAGAAATCGTGACTGATAAGAATAGAAAATATCCAAGTCAAGATTGGATTAAAATTGTAAAAACACACAGCGCACGAACGCACATCAGAAACGCACTCAAGCAGGAGGGGAAAATGAGTATCAAGAAATTGCTTCGCTCGGTAATTCCAGGAAAAAAGAATTGATGAGTAATGGTGCACACATATACTATATAAACAAAAACACGATCAGAAAGCTGTATCGTGTTTTTTTATATAATAAAAATTATGTTTTGGTAGTTTTTCGTTTGAATCTTCCTCGTCGCGGCTTGGTGGGAGCTTCTTCAAGAAGTTTTTGGCATTGTTCGAGTGTGAGTTCGGTGGGCTCGATAGTTTTGGGAATTTTTGCATTTATTTTTTTGACTGTATCGGTAATATACGGACCGTATCGACCGTTGAGTACTTGAATTGGTGATCCTTCAAATGTTTTAATTGTTTTTTCTGCATCAGCCTTTTGTTTTGCTGCAATCACTTCATTCGCTTCGTCGAGAGTGATGGTGTAGGGATCTTTATCTTTGATAGAAATAAATTTTCCACCCACTTTTACATAGGGACCGAAACGTCCAACATTCGTAATAATTTCTTCTCCATCAGTAGTTGTTCCAAGTGTTCGTGGGAGGCTAAATAGTTGTAGTGCATCTTCAAGTGTGAGAGTTTCAAGTGATTGACCTGGTCTGAGTGATGCAAATACAGGTTTTTCCTCATCTTCTGCTTCACCTTTTTGAACATATGCACCAAATCTACCAATTCTTCCGTAAATTGATTTTCCACTTGCTGGGTCAGTGCCAATGAGGTGTTGTTGTACGGTTTCAGCTTTGGTCAATTCATCATTTTTCTTTTCAATTAATTCGTGAAAAGGATGATAGAAGGTTGAAATAATTGGTTGCCAGTCTTTGGTTCCTGCTGCAATTTCATCGAGATTTTCTTCCATTTGAGCGGTAAATTTGTAATCAACAATCTGAGGAAAATGTTCTACGAGCAAATCATTTACAAGGTATGCAATATCTTTGGGAAACAGTCGTTTGTTTTCATCGCGTTCGACATAGCCACGAAGCTCAATAGTACCAATAGTTGGTGCATAAGTAGAAGGACGTCCGATACCATATTCTTCAAGTGCTTTGACGAGTGTGGCATCAGAATAGCGCGCAGGGGGTTCGGTAAAGTGTTGTTCAGGAAGCACTTCTTGTAGAGTCAGTCTATCTTTTTCTGTAAGTTCTGGAAGAGTTTCTTCTTTGATCTCTTGAGGGTAGAGTGCGAGCCATCCTGGGAAAATCATAGTTTGGCCCGATGCACGAAATACGTGCTGTGTAGAAGCAATATCAATGGTTGTTTTATTGAGGCGTGCTTCACTCATTTGTGTTGCCACAGCTCGGTTGTAGATGAGTTGATATAATCTGTGTTGTTGAGGAGTGAGATATGTTTTAATTTTTTCTGGAGTTCGAGCAGGATCGGTCGGGCGTATTGCTTCATGTGCCTCTTGTGCGCCTTTTGATGAGGTTTTATATTTTCGTGGCTGGGGAAGCGTATATTCTTTCCCAAATGTATCGAGTATTACATCTGTAGTTTCTTTCAAGAATTTATCAGCAAGATTGACTGAGTCAGTTCTCATATAGGTGATAAGACCGACTTCGCCTTCTTCGCCTACATGGATACCTTCGTAGAGTTGTTGCGCGAGTCGCATGGTTTGTTTTGCAGAATATCCTAATTTATGACTTGCTTGTTGTTGTAGTGTTGAGGTGGTGAATGGTGGAGGGGGTGTGCGTTTTGTTTCTTTTTTGATGATTGAGGAAATGGCAAAAGATTCAGTCTGTATCGTGGTTACAATTTTGTGTGCATCAACTTCTGTGGGGATATCAAATTTTTCAAGCTTAGTACCTCCTATGGAATATAGTTCACTAGGGATCAATATTTTTTTGTTTTCAAAAATACCCTTAATAGTCCAGTATTCTTGGGATTTGAATTCGTTTCGTTCTCGTTCTCGTTCGACGATAAGTCGAACTGCGACAGATTGAACACGTCCTGCAGATAATCCACGAGCTACTTTTTTCCACAAAAAAGGTGATAGTTCATATCCGACTAATCGATCAAGAATACGACGAGCTTGTTGTGCATCTACTAATTTGAGATCAATTGTTCGTGGATTTTTCAGTGCTTCATCAATAGCATGCTTGGTGATTTCGTGAAAAACGATACGTTCTGCGTTTGTAGGTTCAATACCGAGCAATTCAGAAAGATGCCAAGAAATAGCTTCTCCTTCTCGATCCTCATCAGTAGCGAATATTACTCTGTTACTTTGTTTTGCAAGTTTTTTGAGTTTGTCAGCTTGAGGTTTTCGATCTTTTGCTACAATATAGTGAGGCATGAATGTGCCGCCTTCGATATCAATCCCCATTTTACTTTTAGGGAGATCTCGAACGTGTCCGAACGAAGACTCGACGGTATATGCTTTGCCAAGAAAACGAGCAATAGTTTTTGCTTTGGTTGGTGATTCCACAATGACGAGAATACCCATAGTGTGTAAGGGAAATATAGTTTCTGTCCCGTTAGCTTATACCAGTCAGATACAGTTTTGTCAACGTGTGCGTGATCCACGTATCTCACCAGACATAAAGATGGATCCAGTTGCGATAACACAATCATGAGTACCTGCATTTTTCATAGTATACTCGTATGCATCAATTGGATCAAGAAACAGTTCAATTTTAGTGCGAGGTAATTGTTTGTGTATCTGAGTTTTTAATTCAGACATATCTGCAACTTTTCTGAATTGATTGGTAGTATTTCTGGTAATCGCAATAGATGTTGGACGTAGGGTAAGGAGATGGGTGAGCATAGCTTGTATGTCCTTGTTTCCTGAAAATCCAATGATGAGGTGTAGTTTTTTGGTATTAAATAATGAAGTGAGTAACGAGCATGTTTTTACGGTAGAAGATATTTTGTCTTCATTGTGCGCACCATCAAGAATTACAAGTGGTTTGTGTGAAATGATTTCCATTCGAAGTGGTTGGATGGTGCGAGCGAGTCCATGTCTAATCGCGGGCGCAGGTATTCCCAATTGAATAGCTGCTTCAATGCATAAAACAGCATTTGATATTTGGTGCTCTCCATACGTGGTGAGGTGATAGCGTTGTCCGTGGTAGGTGAATGATGTACCGTTTTGGGCTATGTGTATGTCTGACACAGTAGGTTTGTGTACGCGAAGATAGGGCACTCGATGTTTCTGTGCCTCTGCTTCGATGATTTTTGCAATACGCGTATTTTTTTCTCCGATGATTGCGTATGAAGTTTTTCGAGTAATAATGCCAGCTTTCTCATAAGCTATTTCCGATTTATTGTTGCCGATAATTCCAACGTGATCGAGGCCGATATTAGTGATTATTGCCATGTCTTTGTGTGGAATAATATTACTTGAGTCGTATCTTCCGCCTGCGGCAACTTCCATGACTGCGTGTGTAACACGGTGTCGGGCAAAGAATATGAGACCAATCGCTTCGGTGAGTTCGAAAAAAGAAACCATATCATATCTGGTGGTGCGAATATATTCATCGAGCTTGGGCCGAATATATGACACGATTTCAGCGAATTCCTTTTTGGTCATATAACGATCTCCGATTTTCCATCGTTCGGTAATAATACTTGGGTGTGGTGAGTAGGTCGATCCTACGCGATGTCCTGCGGCATGTAAGATATGATGCATAAACGCAGTCGTAGAACCTTTACCAGAGGTACCTGTAATATGAATATAGTGCGGAATTTTTTGTTCAGGATTGCCTAGAATATTCAGGAGTGCCTGTAGTCGTTTTAAATACCACCCACATAGACGAGGATCGTTCATATATTCTTTTCGTGGCATGTTCGAAAGAGAAAGAATCCATTGGTAAGCTTCGGCAAATTTCATAGAGAGTGAAAGTGATTATCGTCGGGTAATCGTGTAAGTCATGTTTCCTATGTTTTTTATTTTTCCCTTCATTTCAAGGAGTGTTAGTAGTGCAGTTATTTTATGGCTAGGCAGAGCGATGCTTCTCATGAGCTCGTCAATATGGCGTGGCTCGTGAGCGAGTTGGGTTATAATGAGTGCTTCGTCGGGTGTATCTGGAAGAATTTCCTGTGCCTTGGCGTGTCGTATGAAATCTTGTATAGGAAGGTTTTCGAGAATATCTTGGGCACTTTGGACGAGATATGCGCCGTCTCGTATGAGTTTATGCGGACCTTTTCCTGTGGGTGAGGTGATGGGGTGGGGTATCGCATAGACATCTCGACCATATTCAAGAGCACAAAGTGCGGTAATAAGTGCGCCCGATTGTTCATCTGCCTCGATAACGAGGGTTCCAAGGCTTATTCCTGCAATAATCCTATTTCGTCGAGGAAAACTGTACGGTGTGGGAGCACTTCCCGGAGGGTATTCTGAGACAAGAGCCCCACCATTGTCAATGATTGATTGGGCTAGTCCATAATGTGCTCGTGGATAGATTGATGACTCATCTACTCCTGAGCCAAGTACTGCGGTGGTATTACCATGTACCGTAAGAGCTGTTTTGTGGGCAATCCCGTCAATTCCAAGTGCGAGCCCACTTACGATTTCGATACGGTGTGCTGCGAGTTCAGAAACCATTTCTTCGGTGCTATGTCTCCCGTATGTTGTCATTTTTCGTGTGCCAACCACTGCGACACGTGGACGTGCATTATTAAGGAATCCTCGGGTAAATAATGCTACTGGTGGATCAAAAATTTGTGCTAGAAGTGACGGGTATTGAGAATCTTCAATGGTAATAATAGAAATAGAATCACGTGTGAGTATTTCTTGGTACGCTTGTTCAGTAAAGTTATTTCTCCATTCAATAAATTGATGCGCAGCATCCTCATCAAAACCACACGCAATGAGAGTGGTACGTGTGCTATCCCACGCCTGGTCAAAGGTGGAAAATTTACTTTTTAGTATCTGATATTTTGAATAACTAAATTTAGGGTATAGACAGAATCGGTGCAGTGCCTCCATACACAGATAATATTTAAGGAAGTAGGGTGCGTATATGCTCTACTGCTTCAGTAAGCATGATATGCAATTTCTTTTTTTCAAATAATCCAAATTTTTTTAACACAAAGTCTCCCACATCGTGCATTTTTTTTGGATCAGCAATTCCGAGTCGTATACGAGTAAATGCTTGAGTCCCGAGTAATTCGATGATTGACCGCACACCATTATGTCCGGCATGTCCACGATCATGTTGAATTTTGATTTCACCAAGAAGAATATCTTTGTCATCGTGAACGACAATAATTTCAGAAGAAGGTATTTTGTAGAAATGAGTGAGTAAAGATACCGACTCTCCCGAGCGATTCATGTAGGTGACTGGTTTTGCAAGTAGTATTTTTTCTCCATTGATCGTAAGTCCTGCAATATACGCATTGAATTTGCTACTTAGTTCCCATGCGTTAATTCCATCCTTTCGAAAACTGTAATGAAGATGATCGAGTGCCATAAAACCAGCATTGTGGCGTGTATGCTCATATTTTTTTCCTGGATTACCGAGCCCAATGATTAATTTCATAGCTCACATTACACGACACAGGTAGCTGTATCATTTTTTCAAAATTTTTACGCACGTTTCATTTTTGTCAATTTGATAACAATTGGTGTACCTTCAAAATCAAATTCTTCTCTCAATCGTCGTTCAAGATATTGCAGGTATGAACGGTGAAGAGAGGTGCGATATTTAATAAACGCTTCGAAGACTGGTGGATCTGTATTAATTTGTCGGAATCGAGTAATTGAAGGTTGGCGAGTTCCTTTACCGCGGGCAGGTTTGTGTTCCCAGGTAACGCGTTTGATAAAGATATCAAGTTTTCGTTGATCGACTTCGGTTTTTCTAGCTTCAGAAATGCGAGCAAGAAGTGGAAATACTTGTTGTACACGATATCCACTTTTTCCTGATACAAATAGGATTGAAGCAAAATCGAGATGAGGAAAATGAGAATAAATCATGTCTTTCACTTCATTTCGATGTGCATCAGTGTTATCCTCAGCAAGATCCCATTTGTTGATAAGAATCACCACACTTTTACTACGTTTTTCAATAAGACCTGCAAGCTGCATATCTTGCACCGAAATTATCTCACTTCCGTCGATTACGAGAAGTACTACATCTGATGTTTCAATCATCTGGATACTTTTGTAGATTCCTTGTCGCTCAAGCACACCGGTAACTTTTGTTTTTCGACGGATTCCTGCAGTGTCGATAAAGGTGATAAGAAATTTTTTTCCACTGTCTTCATATTCTACCGTAGTGTCAAAAGGTTCACGAGTGGTGTGAGCTATGGGACTTACAATAACTTTTTCTTCGTCTATAAGTTTATTGAACAAGCTTGATTTTCCGACGTTTGGTTTGCCAATAAGTGCAACACGAATAGTCTCTACTTGTTCAAGACTTTTTTGTTTTGGGCGAGTACGTTGCGTGGAGAGGAGGTCATATACCGCATCCAAGAGATCCCCAATTCCTCGGCCAGTTGTTGCTGAGATCATGTGGGGTTCACCCATTGCAAGTGATGCCCAGGGAAGTGTCAAAAATTCTGATTCAATTTTTTTACTATCAATTTTGTTTGCCACGAGAAGTACGGGAGTGGTTTTTTTGTACGTTTGTACGAGTCTACGAGCAAGTTCTTTGTCTTGTGGGAGAATACCGTCTTGTCCATCGACAGCAAAGAGGATCACGTCAGCATCCCCAAGTGCTTTTTTTGATTGTGCGACGATTTCTTGTGCAAATAATTCATTTTCATCTGAATCAATACCACCGGTATCAATCAGGCGTACGTACTTACCTCTCCAGAGAATATTTCCTTCATTGTTAGTTCGAGTGGTTCCCGCAATGTCTGATACAAGTGCTTTATGTTCTTCGATAAGTGCGTTAAACAATGTGGATTTACCTACGTTTGCGCGTCCAACGATTACGATGAGCGGAAGTTGTTCTTTGAGTGCGATGCCTGGGATTGCCATATAAAATGAGTATAACTGAAGGTGGATTATTCCGCAAAATCCTCTCCGAGGAGTATTACGATGTTTGAATGTGTTACGAGCGGTGTAATTTCTGGTGGTAAGGTGGTGAGAAGGGGAATATTGAGTATAGTTCCAATTTCAGTACCAGTGTCATGAGCAGAGGGGTCTAGTATGTAGATACCGCTGGTGGTAAGAGGTTTGTAATCAGGGTTTACATTTCCCACTTTATCACTATAAATTTTATGTTCTTTGAGCCGTGCTTCAATGCGAGCTGCAAGTCCTGCGCTCCAGGTACCGTTTTGGATTTCTATCGAAGGGTCTGCTTCGGTGTGGGATAGTACCGCAGGTGTGCCTGTGGGCGCAAGGGGTGGCTCTGCTTCTCTGTATTCGGGCTCTGTCGAATGTAGCGTAGAGGTGGTGGTGAAAATTGAGGTAATCGCAGTGGTAATATCTGCAAACGAACCTGTTTTGGGACTAAGTATAAATGCTCCGCCTGGAGAAGATGCATTGACAAGAAATCCATGAGGACCATCGTCAAGGACAAGGTTTCTGATGGTTGTAGTATCAAGCTCTCGTCCCATTTTTACAAATTCAAGAATTTCGTCGAAACTCATGTTAGTGGTCATGTTTTTTTCAAGGGCATCCATGATTTTTTTGATTCTAAGAGGATTGGTAAGTGTGCCAAATGAGAGCACTTTGTCTTTTAGTGCGACGAGTATTTGTTGTTGTCGTCTTGCTCGAGCAAAATCAGATCCTTCACCATTATTACCATGACGCGAGCGAGCGTATTTTAAAGCAGTGCTACCGTCCATTGTTTGAGGCCCTTGTTTGAAGCTGATCGTTTGGTAACTATTTTTCGGACCAGGGTATTGATAATCGGTAAATGCTTTTGGAACATCAACTCGAATTCCACCAACTTCATCAATAATTTCTTCAAACGCAGTAAAATCAAGGCGTACGTGGTAGGGGATGGGTATGTTAAGCGTGTTAGCAATAATTTCAGTAGCATATGCACCGCCCCATCCTGCTTTTTCTGTTTCTCCAAATGCGCTCGCATGATTGACTTTGTAGATTCCTCGTTCACCAATGCGCACGCCGAGATCACGTGGAATGGAGATGAGAGCCACTTCATTGGTAGAGGGCTGCATGCTTGCAATCATGATAGTGTCAGTGAGAAATGGTCCGTCATGGCCAAGTCCTCCCATTCCGAGCAGGAGTATGTTGATGCGGTCTTTTTTCTCTCCTTCAAGATTGATATCTTTGTTAAAGACAAGATAACTTAGTTTTTTGAAAAAACCATCTGGTTTTTTGGGTTCCAGAGTGACTGGATCATATTCAAGCGAGTCTGAAGAGTAGCTGAGGTATGCAAGTGCACCACATCCTGCGAGGATAAACATCATAATACCAACCAACAAAAAAAGCCACCACTTTTTTTGATCGGTGGGCGATTCTGGTCGATGAGGTAACTGACGGCGCAGTAGGTTTATAGGTTGCTCTTCATTCATAGCAAGTATGTCTGAGTATAGCTTAAAAAAAGCTTTTTTGCAATTTATCGTATAGCTGTGGATTAGTAGTCCTATTGTGTGCTATACTGAAAATATTATTTGAAAAAAGAGTGTCTTGTTTCAAAATATGCCAAAAGTAGTCGATGAGTCATTATTAACAGGTAACACGCTTCTTGAATGGAGTATTGCTGAGTATGATGAGCACGTGCGTCCCACTGCGTGGTATGTGATCATGACCGCTGTGGGGAGTGTATTGGTGGGATATGCAATTCTCACTGATAATTTTATGTTCGCGATTATTATCGTATTGTTCGCGATCATTGTATTCCTGCAATCGCATCAAAAGCCAATTGTGATCCCATTTCGTATTACAGAGTTAGGCGTTATTATTAATAATCGTCTATATCAATATTCAGAATTGAAAGATTTTTATATCATATATCAGCCACCTGAGGTAAAAATGTTATTTATTGAGACTATAGCGACCATGCGTCCACGTCTCAGAATTCCTCTTATGGATATGAATCCAAACGAAGTGCGTGAATTGTTGCTTGAGTTTTTGGAAGAAAATGTTCAAAAAGAAGAAGAGCCATTGAGTGATAAAATTGCTCGAGAATGGAGGATTCGTTAGAGTTATTTTTTACGTAATTCTTGACTTTTTTGTAATAACGAGATATAGTACGTCTCGTTATTTTATTATGCACTCGTCGTTCAACGGATAGGACATCAGCTTGCGGAGCTGATAATCTAGGTTCGATTCCTAGCGAGTGCACCAAAACACACCGATCTGTATCAGTGTGTTTTTGTATAAGTAGGCAATATGAGTAAAATTTTGTATACTAATGTAATGAAAAAAAATATACTACGTACATTGGTATTTCAGGTAATTGCAGTAATTCTAGTTATAGGGGTTGCTTTTTATTTTGCTGATCTTGCTCGAGGTAATGAAAGCGTCCAGCACATGGTCTCGACCTATGGTTTTGTGGGGATATTTCTTGTGTCAGTGGTCAGTGGATTTAATTTTGTAATTCCAATTCCTGCAATTTCATTTCTTCCGTTATTTCTTGAGTCAGGTTTGGATTATTGGTCTACCATTGTAGTCATTAGTATGGGCATGACCACTGCAGATAGTATTGCGTATGCTTTGGGAAATGTAGGGAAGAAGGTGGTACGAGGTAAAATAGTGGAAAAATTAGAGAAAAAAATAAAAATATTACACGAAAAATATGCATGGGCTCCACTCGTGGTCTTATTTATATTCGCTACAGTCGCCCCGCTTCCAAATGAAGTCTTACTTATTCCATTTGCATTTCTCAATTACAAATTCCGCTATATTATTCCAATTGTATTGGTGGGCAATATCGTCTTCAATGTCTTATATTCTCAGGGGGTACTGAGTTTGTTCTATTTGTGGTAAGTATCGTGGGGATAGGGTGATTTCCGTGTAAATTTGATATCACTGTTTGTGTGTAGTATACAGGTATTGCATAATATATTAGAATATGCTAATATATTGATATGACTACATTGTGCGATGAAATTAATAAATTTGGTAAAGGAATTGGTAGTGCACCTCGATACAAAATCGTCGAGGCGCTATTTTCTGGTGGAAAAACGGTTTCTGAGCTTGTAAAGAAGACTGCGCTCTCGCAACCATTGGTGTCGCAACACCTAAAAATACTCAAAGAGACTGGATTGGTGACAGATGAGCGGCAGGGACAGGAGGTCCGTTATACACTGAATACTGAGCACATGTTCGACCTGCTCAAGCGGCTTACAACTGAGGTTCGTGCACATAAACTAAAAAAATAAGTTTTTAACTAATGTAATCAGTAGACTATGTCGAATCTAAATATCAAAGTAATTGCAGGGAGTGTTCGTGAAGGGCGTTTTGCAGATCGAGCTGCAACGTGGATTGGTGAAGAATTAAAAAAGCACGAAGGTGTGTCAGTAGAAATTATCGATCTGAAAGAATACAATCTCCCATTTTTTAATGCACTTGAGACACCTGCTCATAAGACAAAACCGTATGAAGATCGTGAGGTAGCACGTTTTACTTCAAAAATAGCAGAAGCCGATGCATTTATAATCGTTACCCCAGAGTACAATCATTCGACGTCTGCAGTGCTTAAGAATGCACTTGATTGGGTGTATCAAGAATGGAATAATAAGCCTGTTGCTTTCGTGAGTTATGGATCAGTGGGCGGAGCTCGTGCGATCGAACATCTTCGTTTGATCGCAGTAGAACTTCAGATGGCACCAATTCGAGAATCAGTGCATATTCCAGGTGAGCATTATTTCCCTGTATTGTTTGGTGCATCATCTGCTACAGAACTTTTTGAAAAAATGCAATCTCAATCGGAACGTATGATAGCACAGTTGATGTGGTGGGCACACGCACTCAAAAAAGCACGTTCATAACGTGTGCAAAAAATACAAAACCTCTCCAACAGGGAGGTTTTTTGTTTGAATATAAAATTTGTTGTTGGGTGGCAAAAGGAAAATGCGTGTGCTACCATACGAGTAATGTGATGCGATAAAAGTTTTGAATACCGTAATAGGTTATATGGTTCCTAGGAATGTTGATAAGGTATGAATACTTTCCACTTGAAAACTCCAATATACACGTTTGATCGGGTAGGAAAAAAACTGCACACCAGATTAGCTCAGCTTGGAATACATACTGCCCAAGATCTTTTGTTTCATTTTCCATTTCGATACGAAGATTACCGGTCAGTGGTATCGATTGCACAGGTTGTGGCAGGGGTAGAGCTGACAATAAAAGGAACGATCGAGCTTATTGCCAATAAACGTAGTCCTCGTCGTCGCACCATGATCACCGAAGCAGTGGTTCGAGATGAGACTGATCAGATACGTGTCGTGTGGTTTGGGCAACCATTTATCGCAAAAACATTGCAGGTGGGGGATCAAGTGTATCTATCTGGAGTGGTGAAAGAAGATGTGTTTGGGGTGCAGATGGTGGGTCCAGTATATGAAAAAGTACGACCTGATAAAGACACGACACATACCGCACGTATTGTGCCAATTTATCCACTTACCGCAGGGGTAACCCAAAAACAAGTGCGTCTACTGGTCGAGCAGGTGATCTCACTCGCGTCTGAAATTAGAGAATGGATTCCTGAGGAAATACTCCAGAAATATAATCTCGTGACACTCGATCGTGCAATTCACGATATTCATTTTCCAGAAAATCATGAAGCGCGGATTGTGGCTGAAAAAAGATTGAAATTTGGTGAGTTATTAGTGCTTCAACTTCGTGCTGAATTGATTCGACAGTCTAGTGCAACGCAGAAAGCACCGCCTATTCATTTCAAAGAAGTGGAAATTAGACACATGGTTGCTTCACTTCCTTTTACGCTGACACCTGATCAAAAGAAATCTGCGTGGGATATTTTCCAAGATATGGGAAAGGAGAATCCGATGAATCGTCTCTTGCAGGGTGATGTAGGGTCGGGAAAAACAATTGTTGCGGGTCTATCTGCGTATCTTGCACAGGTGAATGGGTATCAGTCCGTGATTTTGGCACCCACTGAAATACTCGCTACTCAGCATTATGAAACATTGGTCAATATTTTAGGTACCCATGTGGAGGTAGGACTTCTTACGGGTACGCAGGTAAAGAGTACGAAATATAACAAAAAGAAAGAGTTGAAAGAAGCAATTCACAAAGGTGTAATTGGGGTAACGATAGGCACGCATGCACTACTTACCGAAGATACACGTTTTGCAAAATTGGGATTAGTGATTGTGGATGAACAACACCGATTTGGGGTAGCGCAACGAAAAATCATTCGAGATAAATCAGGAATGGAGGGCATGTATCCACATTTTCTTTCAATGACGGCAACACCGATTCCTCGTTCATATGCATTGACGATATATGGTGATTTGGATGTGTCATATATCAAGACCAAGCCTGCGGGTAGAAAAGAAATTATCACTCGCGTGGTTGATCCACACAAACGTGATAAAGCATACGGATTTATTCGCGAGCAGGTGAGTGTAGGAAGACAGGTGTTTGTGGTGTGTCCGCTCATAGAATCGAATGATGAAGGTACAGATTCAAAAGAGCGTAAAAAAAACACAAACCATCAAACATTAAGCGGTGGTGTTTCGGAAAAGAAAACCGTGCTGTCTGAATACGAAAAACTTTCGAGTAAAATTTTTCCTGATTTACGAGTGGGGTATATGCACGGAAACTGTCTCTTATACACATCT
>DBDW01000013.1 GCA_002293825.1 Candidatus Magasanikbacteria bacterium UBA922
AGATGTGTATAAGAGACAGGGATTTATTTTTTTAATTAGTCCATTGTTGTTACATTGGTGGATACATGGAGACTATGAGAGATATCTGTGGATTATTCACGGACCTGCACCCTATAGCCAATTTGGCAGTGGACCGTATCAATTATTTATGTATATAGCATTATTGATGATCGGCTTTGTTTTATTAGCGCTTAGTTTAATTTTTCGAAAATTATCTATTCAGAAACATTAGTATATGCTCAACACATTATTACTCTCAAAAATCAGAAAAGACTTATTGTCTTATGCTGACGTCCGTCAGAAAGTGATCAAAGACTCAAATGACGGCTTATTTCATGCTAAGCGTGCGATTTTTGCATTACATCGTGATCAGGTGAAAGAAGCAGGGGCAAAACTGGTAGAAGCAAAAAAGATCCTTGGGGCTATCTCAAAAACGTATAGCAAGGATGCGCGAGCACTCGATGAAGGTGCATATAAAGCTGCAATTGAAGAATATGTGGAGGCAGAGTTGATGTATCAGTTTGTGACGACAGGAAAAATTGGAGAAATAAAAGGATTGAAAATTTCATCAGAATCATACGTTGCTGGACTTACTGATGTACCGGGAGAATTGTATCGATATGCGGTCAAAGCTGCGACTGCACGTGACTATACGACGGTCACCAAATGTGCCGAAGCTGCAGAGGAAATCATTGGAGAATTGATCGAGTGTAATCTTACGAGCTATCTTCGCAATAAATTTGACCAGGCAAAAACAGCGGTTTCAAAAATCGAACATGTCGTGTATGAATTATCACTGAGGAAATAAGTCTGGAATATTATAGTATGGTTCAACAGTTGAAATTGCTCATCAAAAAATATATTCCGAAGAAGGTGCTCAATCTGAGACACTGGTTTTTTGCATTGGTCGGAGCACTGTATTATCGGAATCCGTCACAAGAACTTTTGGTAATCGGAGTGACCGGAACAAGTGGGAAATCTACTACCATTTTTTTACTTCGGACTGCACTCGAAGCAGTAGGGTATCGTGTAGGATCGCTTTCTACAATTGATTTTTATATTGCAGGAGAGAATAAATTGAATGATCAAAAGATGACCATGCTTGGAAAAATGAAAATACAAAAATATCTCCGTGAAATGGTCGACAAAAAATGTGATATCGCACTTGTCGAGACTACGTCAGAGGGTGCGGTACAATATCGTCACTCGTTTATCAATTATGATGTCATGATTTTGACCAATTTATATCCTGAACACATAGAATCACATGGTAGTTTTGAGAATTACAAACAAGCAAAAATATCAATTTTTCAGCATGTAGGAAATAGTCGTAGGAAAAAACTCGATGAATCAGAAGGTCCGATTCCTAAGGTTGCGATAGTGAATGGTGATTCTATTCATGCGGCTGACTTTTTGAATGCAGCACGATTTGATCGTCGATACGCATTTGGTAGAGGAGAACGTGAGGTTAAAGATATTGAGCACTATTTTACTATTTCAGAAGTTCGATCAGAATCTACAGGGATTTCTTTTTCATTTGACACGATGCGTGTTGCTCCTCGATTATATGGGGTACACAATGCAGAGAACTGTGCGATTGCACTGAGTGTGCTTTCAATACTGGGGTGTTCGGTAGAAAAAATTAGAGACAGTGCACACATGCTCGAAAATGCTCCAGGGAGAACAGAATTCATCCACGAGGCCGAAGACTATGGTTTTCGGGTGATTGTAGATTATGCATTCGAACCAAAAGCGATTGAAGCGTTATATAGAATCGTGTCAGAATTGGCACCCAAGCGTATTATTCATGTATTCGGTTCTACTGGTGGCGGACGTGATAAATCTCGTCGTTTCTCAGTAGGAGAATACGTGGGAAAACATGCAGATATTGTATTTGTTACCGACGAGGATCCCTATGATGATGATCCGTTTGAAATTATGAAGGATGTTGCAAGTGCTGTAGAAAAAAGAGGTAAAGTACCAGGGAAAAATTTGTTTATTATTGCTGATCGCAGGGAAGCTATCGAGCGTGCGGTGGCATTGGCAACACAGGGTGATATCGTGCTCGTGACGGGGAAAGGGAGTGAGCAGGGTATGTGTGTTGCCGGTGGCGCGATGATTCCATGGGACGATCGGACTGTCGTGCGAGAATCACTTACACTTCGTGAAGAAGATGAGCGTGCAGAGAAAAAAGAAATAAAATCATTATGGAGCAGATAAGCGTTGTCATCCCAGTATACAACCGAGCAAAAATTTTTGCTCGAGCACTTGAATCAGTAGTACATCAGTCGTATCGCCCGCTTCAAATTATTGTGATTGATGATGGAAGTACCGAAGATATAGCATCGGTATGTGAATTGAGTAAACAGATGAATAATTTTGCAGAAGTGGAACTGATCTATCGTCGGCAGAAGAATAGTGGTGCACCTACTGCACGAAATAGAGGATTAACAGAAGCGAAGGGTGAGTATGTAATTTTTTGGGATGCAGATGCTGTCGGTGAACCACAGATGCTTGAGAAAATGCACCATGCATTGGTGCAGAATCCCAATGCGTCATTTGCATATTCAAATTTTTTGTTTGGAAAAAAGAACATGCGTGGCAAAACATTTTCGTTTGAAGCCTTGAAACAGAGGAATTATATTATGTCCACCTCATTGATTCGCACAAAAGATGCGATTTTGTGGGATGAGACATTGAAACGTTTTCAGGATTGGGATCTGTGGCTTACGATGGCAGAACACGGGAAAAAGGGTGTGTGGATCGATGAAGTGTTGTTCCAGGTTGAAACAGATGGAACTATGAGTTCGTGGTTACCGTCTTTTGTATATCAAGCACCATTTCGATGGTTACCATATATTCGAAAACGTATTTTGAAGTATGAACAAGCAAGACAGATTATTTTGAACAAACACAAAATTTCTTTTTAAGTATAATCTCGTTGATAAGAAGAGTATCTGTTATATATAAAAAAACCGATGTTATGTCGGTTTTTTGTTTATACAAATTTTTGTTTATCAAGTGTAAGCCAGTATCCCGCGAGACACGCATTAACATCAAGTGCTTGCTTTCCTTCAAATTGAATGTTGAGAATCTGTATTGATCCGTTAGAAGTTCCTATAAAAATTTTACCTTCTTCACATTTGATGAGTCCTGGCTCGATTTTTTGGTTTGCAGGTTTGATTTTGAGTAATTTTACCCGAGCACCATCAAGAGTTGTCCAGATTCCAGGCCA
The DNA here is from genome assembly GCA_002293825.1 of Candidatus Magasanikbacteria bacterium UBA922. GTDB lineage: Bacteria > Patescibacteriota > Patescibacteriia > Magasanikbacterales > UBA922 > UBA922. The sequence continues at coordinate 3,236 of DBDW01000013.1, forward strand.
GGGTGTGGTTCCTCGATAGAGATTATAAATTTCCTCAGTTGTGTTATTCCAGTCAATTTTTCCATCATCTCGAGAAAGTTTTTTACAGACAGTTACGTGTGTCTCATCTTGTTTGTGTGGAATAATGTTTCCACCAATATAGTCGGGTAGAGTACGCAGGAGTAGCTGTGAGCCAGTTTTAGCAAGTCGTGCATCAAGCTCGGGATAGGTGTCATCTGGATTGATGGTAATTTTTTCTTGCGACAAAATATCTCCGGTGTCCATGCCCGCGTCCATAATCATAATTGTCACACCAGTTTCTGTTTCTCCATTAATGAGTACCGATTGAATGGGTGAAGCGCCACGATATTTTGGGAGAAGTGAGGTGTGTACGTTTATAAAACCATGCTTGGTTTCATTGAATAGGTGCGAAGGGATCAATAGCCCATATTGTGCAGTGACCGCAACATCGAAGATACCGTTCTCAAGATGAAAGTTTTTGAGACTTTCTGGTTGCTCGGTCTTAATTCCGAGTGTGTCCGCTAGCACTTTTACGGGTGGGGGAGTGAGTATTTGTTTTCGTCCCACTGGTTTGTCTGGCTGAGTGACGACGAGATCAACTGAAAAACGATCATCGGCTATGAGTGACTCGAGGATCGTAGATCCGAATTGATGTGTGCCAAAAAAAATAATGGAAATCGGCATAGATGCTAATATTATGAAAATGTACCTTAAATATATATTTTTTTCAAGATTCAGTGACAGAAAATGATTTTTTTGATATGATTGCAAGGCAACTTTATATTATGAAATTTACTATAATACTTGGTATCGCAATCATACTCGTCGGGTGTGGAAGTTACTATTTTTTTACCAAAGATCCAGTGGTACGGGGTGAAAAAATCAATGAGGTGAGTAATGAACTTTCGATTACACCATCGGCAGAGATGAAACCTCAATTCACAACTGAAACACATATAATTGCCGAAGGTGATACCTTTGGCATTGCTACTGACGCACTCGGTATTTCGTACGGTACAATGCTTGGAATTCTCGATGCAGCTTCATCGACCTATGATTTTACGAGAGTACGTGTCGGACAGCCGTTAACGTTGGCAAAAAACCTTGATGGATCATTTGCGTATCTAGATTATGAGCAAAATAGAGACACGATTGTTCGTTTCTTTTTTGCCGACAATCGTACTGAAATCATTCCGATTGAATATGAGACTGAGACCGTGAATGCGGTGGGTGTCGTATCTTCGTCGATGTATCTTGATGCATTGACACTCGGTGTGCCTGATGCAGTGATTATGCAATTTGCTGATACATTTGCATGGACAATTGATTTTTCGACACAAGTCCAGCAAGGAGATTCATTTTCAATTGTGTATGATAAGCGCCGACGAAATGGAGAGGATGCGGGAACTGGGAGTATGCATGCAGGAAAATTTGTAAATAACGGTAAAGAATTATACGCTTTTCTCTATGAACAAGAGCCGGGAAAACCATCATATTTCAATGAGAATGGTGAATCGATGGTAAAAGCATTTTTGAGAGCACCGCTTGAATACAAACGTATTACATCTGGATACACGACTGCACGATTCCATCCAATACTCGGAAGAAACACGACACATCTTGCGATTGATTATGCTGCACCGATTGGGACACCAATCATGGCAGTGGGAGATGGTACGATTTCATTTGCAGGGTGGAATAGTGGAGGGTTTGGAAATTTTGTAACAATCAAGCATAATGATAAATTTATTACTGAATACGCACATCTTTCGTCGTTTGCAAAAGGTATCAAGGCTGGAGTACGAGTGACGCAGGGGCAGGTAATTGGATATGTAGGTTCTACAGGTCTCTCTACGGGCCCACATCTACACTATCAGATTCGACAAAATGGTGCACTGGTGAATCCTTTAACAGTGGAATTTCCTCCGGGTGAACCGATTGAAGAAAATCACCGCGAAGCGTTTAATACAGTGGTTTCGAAGTATAAGGATAGATTATAAAAAACATGGGGAATATATACATCATTGTGTTATATAGCGCACGATAAGATAGTTGCCTCTTGGTAAAAAAAATGGTACACTATTCCTCACTTACATAATTTCTACTTTATGGAACAAGATATCCAAGGAATTTTCGAACGTATTCAAAAAACCAAGAAGGAAATGAAGGATATTAAGGTAATGTTTCGAGATGCGCTCGACAGTAACGGTGAATATCAGGAATTACAGGAGAAATTGAAAACAATTCGAGAAAATAAGAAACGAGTAGAGACTGCAGTAAAAGAAGGTTTTTCAAGTGAAATGCAAAAACTGGATGATCTCAAAATCGATTTGGAATCTGATATGGAGATGTTGAATGACATGGCTCTTACCAAAATGATGAAAGGTGAAACTGTCGAACTTTCTGATGAGTATAAAAATACCTACGAACCTATCTTTAGTGTAAAATTTAAAAAACAGTAATCACTATGTCCAAAGAGGTGGTATTCGATATCGAAACTATCGGAGATATTAGAGATTTTGATTCACTCAAAGTCACGGTTGTCTCAGTATATGAATATGAGACAGATTCATATCGTTCGTTTGATGAACATGAGCTTGGTGGACTATGGCCTATTTTTGAAAAAGCTGAGCGCCTCATCGGATTCAATAGTGAAAGTTTTGATTTACCGGTACTTGCAAAGTATTATACAGGTGATCTGAAGCGAATCGAGCATCTCGATCTTTTGAAAGAGGTAAAAGAATCTGCAGGGAAACGTTTCAAATTAAATGATTTAGCGAAGGCAACATTACAAATCGAGAAAAGTGCTGATGGTCTTCAGGCAATGGAGTGGTACAAGGAAGGAAAGATTGATTTGATCAAGCAATACTGCGAGCAAGATGTGAAAGTTACTAAAGAAATTTATGATTTTGGACGTAAGAACAAGATGTTGTACTATCCGACGCTTACCGGAGAGATACAGCCTTTTCCAGTGAATTTTGATCCAAAACCAAAAGCTGCTGTGGTGCAGCAGAATGGTGGTGTGCAGGGCGGATTTAATTTGACACTACCGTTCTAGAAGAGAAAGAGTATGCGTAATAAAAATCCTCCTGATTAGGGAGGATTTTTATTATAACGCTCGGTGTGAATTAAAAAATTTCAAAATGTACCGTACGCATATCGGTACCACGTTGTCCGAGCATGTCTCTGACACTTTTGATCATATCCATGCTACCACATAGATACGCATGAATAGTACTTGTATCCTCGGGTATGTGCTCAGTTACTCGTCCGCGAAGTCCAGTCCATTCATCATGCGGTTGTGACACAGTGACTGAGTAGGTGAAATTCGAATGGTTTTTTTCCAATGCTTTTAGTCGGTCGTTCCAGAATATATCAGTATCGTATCGGACACCGAATATAAGATGGATTTTTTGGGTATTTTTTTTGTTACTGAGTTCGTCTTCGATCATTCCCATGATAGGTGCAAGTCCTACTCCAGTGGCTACAAAATATAGATCGGAGTCAGTTTCTTCGACGGTGAAGCGTCCGGCAGGGCCTTTGAAGGTGAGCTCACTACCAGGTTCTATCATCCGGAAGAGTTGTGAAGCGACTCCGGTGTCGTATAGTTTTACACATAGTTCGAGGTATTCATCACTCGGAGTAGAGGAGATAGAATATGATCTGTATATATGTGTATCCCCGATGGGAGCTTTGACTTGGATGAATTGTCCAGCATGAAATTCAAAGTTTTGTGGCTTTTCTAAGCGTAATTCTAGTATGTGTTTGGTAAGATATTTTTTTGAAAGAAGTCGTGTGGTATAGGTTTCCATAATAGTTGACTTTTGAGAACGTATTATATATCATACTACAAAAGTATGATTTTTGCAATGATATGTTATCGATAAGCAAACAGACCGATTATGCGATAGAGCTTATTTTGGCACTTTCAAAATTGAGAGAAGGTGAGCTTTTGAGTCTGCGCACATTCTCAAAGCACAGTAACATATCATTTCTCTTTCTACAACGAATCGCACGCTCACTCCGTGGTGCGCAGTTGATCGAATCTGTGCGTGGCATGAATGGAGGGTACCGATTAGTAAAGCCAGCACAACGTATTTCATTTCGAGAAGTTATTGAAGCAATTGAAGGGAAATTTGGGGTCATTGCTTGTTCTAAGAATAGTATGTGTCAGTTTGAAATGAGATGTAGTGCAAAACATCGATTACGTGTGGTTGAGCGTGAAATTGTGCAATTGCTCGGAGAACGATTTGTTGCCTAAAATACGTGATATGTTTCAGAGAAAAAAAACAGTATACCTTGATTATGCGGCAGCTACTCCTGTAGATGATGCTGTATTTCGAGTCATGAAATCGTATTTTTCAGAACAATTTACCAATCCCTCATCACTGTACGAATCATCGCGTAGAGTATGCGAAGAATATCTAAAACACAAAAAGGTTGTTGCGAATTTTTTTCATACTACACCCGACACAATCACATTTGTGAGTGGGGGAAGTGAATCGATCAATGGGGCGATTGTCGGTATTGCACAGGCACACGCGAAGCACGGTAGACATATTATTACTTCTACGATAGAGCATAGTGCAGTATTAGAATCTGTTCGAACACTCGAAAAAAAAGGATTTGAAATTACGTATGTTCCGGTAGATGAGCACGGGGTGGTATCAGTCTCAGATATAGTGAACGCGATTCGGAAAGACACGATTTTGATTTCTGTGATGCATGCTAATAACGAAATTGGCTCAATACAGCCGATCGAAGAAATTGGTCGAGAACTTTTGAAATATAGGAAAAAAGAAAAAACCATGTACCCGTTATTCCATACAGATGCATGTCAAAGTGTATTGTATCTCGAATCATCGGTTGAAAAAATGCATGTAGACGCACTGTCGTGTAATGGTGGCAAAATATATGGTCCAAAATCAGCGGGAATTATGTATGTGAGACGTGGAGTCGAAATCGAGCCCTTGATCGCCGGGGGTGGCCAGCAAGAAGGAAAACGAAGTGGTACGATCGATATGGCAATGGTTGCGGGTATTTCGAAAGCGATTGAATTGATTCCTGAGAATCAGCACCAGGAAAAAATTGCGCAACTTCGTGATCGGTTATGGAATGGGATTAAAAATACGATTGATGCAGTGATATTGAATGGTACCGAGTTGGATGCTCACAGATTACCAAATAATTTGAATGTTTCTTTTGTCGGAGCGTCTGGCGAGGCGATCGTACTTTATTTAGATGCAATGGGAATTTCTGTGAGTACTGGCTCTGCGTGCGCCGAAGATTCGCAGTCAGGGTCACACGTATTGAAAGCCTGCGGGTATGAGAAAAAACGAGTGGACAGTGCCATACGATTCACGCTTGGAAAAAACACTACGAAGAAAGAAATTGATCGAGTAGTGAATGTATTACCAGATATTGTAAGTAACATTCGTGGAATGCAAAAATAATACCTTGGTTCATCATGCTTGGTTTCACGAGTATGATGTTCAAAGAAAAAAATAGCGTATGTCTAAACAACACATAATCGAACTAGACCGCACCCTTTACGATTCTGCGAATATCGATCGTTCGGTTTTTAAAACTGCACCTGGATTGAGTGAGCGTATTGTACGAGAAATTTCAGAGCAGAAGAATGAACCGAGTTGGATGCTAGAGAAACGACTCAAAGCTTTTGAATTTTTCAAACACACAAATCTACCAACGTGGGGACCTGATTTGTCTGGTCTTGATTTGAATGAGATTATTTATTTTGCACGTCCAGATGCTGGAGAATCTGCGAGTTGGGATACCGTGCCCGAGGATATCAAAAAAACATTTGAAAAATTAGGAATTCCAGAGGCGGAACGAAATAGTCTTGGTGGGGCAGGCGCACAATATGATAGTGATGTGGTGTACCATCGAATCAAAGACGATCTCAAGGCAAAAGGTGTGATTTTTGAAAATATGGATGTGGCGGTTCAACAATATCCTGATTTGGTGAAGGAATATTTCATGACACAGTGCATTCCGATCAATGACCACAAATTTATCATGCTTCATGCTGCGGTGTGGAGTGGGGGAACATTTATTTATGTACCAAAAAATGTAAAAGTTGAGCTGCCACTACAAGCGTATTTTCGCATGAATGCGGAACGTGGTGGGCAATTCGAGCATACGCTTATCATTGTTGACGAGGGTGCAGAACTTCATTATATCGAGGGATGTTCTGCTCCCCGGTATAATGCGAGCTCTCTACATGCGGGAGGGGTGGAAATTTTTGTGAAAAAAGGTGCGCGATGCCGATATTCCTCAATCGAGAATTGGTCGAAAAACACCTACAATCTCAATACCAAACGTGCGTTGGTCGACGAAGAGGCGATGATCGAATGGGTAAATGGAAATATGGGATCAGGTACGACCATGCTCTATCCAGCGTCTATCCTTCGTGGAAGAGGTGCTAGGTCAGATAGTCTCGGTATTGCGTTTGCAGGTCCAGGTCAAAATCAGGATACAGGTGCAAAATCCATTCATGTGGCTCCTGATACAAAATCTACAATTAAGGCAAAATCTATTTCAGTGAATGGCGGTGTTACATCATATAGAGGATTGGTAAAAGTTGCCAAAGGTGCTGAGCGATCAAAAGTGTCGGTCGAGTGTGATGCGCTTCTGATTGGGGATGATGCGATTTCAAATACATACCCATATATGAAAATAAACAACAGCTCGACCGATATTGCACATGAAGCGCGAGTGGGAAAAATAGGGGATGATGAGATTTTTTATTTGCAATCACGTGGGCTTTCCGAAGAAGCCGCAATGAATTTGGTGGTTTCAGGATTTATCGAACCAGTAATCAAATCGCTTCCATTGGAATATGCGCTTGAGCTCAATAAGCTTATTGAGCTTGAGATGGAAGGAAGTGTAGGATAAAAACTATATGTAACACGAGCATCAAATCAAAAAAGCACTGCACCAGAGTCGTCAATCCTGTGTCAGGAGACGTATCTAGTGCAGTGCGTGGTGAGTCGATTCAGTCATCAGAAGTAGAGTTCCTCTTTTTGAAGAATCCCATCTTCCGAATCGTTTCATCTCGTCTGAAGAATGTGGTTTTGCCTTCTGTGGTAGAAGACACACAGAGTTCGCGATCGTTCTGATCTGAATATTGTCTGAGTGATGTACCTCCCTGGTCAGCCCACCACCGTTCGAAGAACTGGCGCTCTTCTTCATCCCAGAATTCAAACGTAACCGTTTTTTTGGACATTGGTACTCCTGAATAGAGAATTGAACCACGATAACCTTACTCATAAAATAGTATATAGTCAAGTATGAAATCAAGTCCCTATACAATCCAGTACGGTATAGGAATGCTCATGAGTTTTGAGTCATTAGCGTATGATACACTGAAATTTGGGGAAGGTAGTACTCATGTCGAGCTTTCTCATTCAGAAAAAAAACAAGAAACAGAGTTACATGCAATATTTCAACATAACAAAAAATTAGCATCACGTGCTACTGCGCATCTAGACACTTTTCCATTATTCAAAAAAGTTGCAACAGAACCAACGGATATATATCAATTTCAGATTAAAAAAAGTACTGACAAAATGTCTGTACACCTGCTAGATATTAGAAATACAAATCCTGCTCGTCTTCGCATTGTGATTGATGTTGAGGCTGGTGCACGTGTTACTATTGTAGAGAGGAGTACGAGTACTGCGTATCTCGGATACGAACTTACTGTTACTCTTGGCGAAGGGGCGGTGGTGGATTTTATTTCTGCGATGAATATTCCGTCTCAGCGTACTATCCTTCGTAATGCGTATGTAGGTAAAGACGCACACATTATCTGGCACGAGGCAGTGATTGAGGGTGCGCTCGTGCAATCTCACACACGAACGTATTTATATGAATCAGGTGGGAGAGCAGAAATAAAAGATTTATTTGCGCTGTCGGGCGAGACAGTTCTTGATATGTATCACGCTATGTATCATCTGGCATCACATACGAAATCTGACATGCTTACAAAGGGTGTGTTGCAAAACAAAGGCCGAGCGTTGTATCAAGGACTTATTCATATTGATGAGCGTGCGGTGGGGTGTGTCGGGTATCAGAAGCAAGATACGCTCGTGTTGTCGAATAATGCAGAAGTGAATGCTGTTCCAAATTTGGAAATTGAAAATAGCGATGTGAAATGTTCGCATGGAGTGACGACGGCACATATCGATCGTGAAAAATTATTTTATATGCAGAGTAGGGGGATCGATGAGAAGAGTGCGACTGATTTATTTGTGCAAGGGCATGTATCACCCTGTATTGATGCAATTACAGATGAGCACATGAGACAGGATATCCTTGAAAGAATTGTCCATCATCTGATATAACTTTTTTCTCTCATTCCTGATTGTGAATATGAATCAAACAATACGCGAACAATTTGCCATGTTAAGAAAACGTCCAGGATACACTTATCTGGATAGTGGGGCGAGCTCACTCACACCAGATTCGGTCGTGAAAGTGATGGATGAATATTACCTCGAATATAGGGCAAATATTCATCGGGGGATGTATCCAGATAGTGAATACGCAAGTACGCAATACGAAAATGTGCGTACGATTGTTGCTAATTTTTTTGGCTGTACACCACATGAAATATTTTTTACCTTTGGTGCAACACATGGATTGAACATGCTTGCATACGGCCTCGAACATATCATAGAAAAAGATGATGTGATTGTATTATCTGAATTAGAACATCATGCAAATATCGTACCGTGGCAGCAGGTAGCTCGACGTACGGGCGCAATACTACGTGTTATACCAGTAGATAAAGAAACTTACGAATTGGATGGTAATTTTGAAAAATATATTGATGAAAAAGTAAAAATTGTAAGTGTTGCACAGGTGTCAAATGTGCTCGGTACGATTCAGTCGATTACTCGATTATCTCAATGTGCACATTCGGTAGGGGCGCTCATGATTGTGGATGCATCGCAATCAGTGGCACATATGCCGAGCAATGTACGGGAACTTCAGTGCGATTTTCTCGTGTGTTCAGGACATAAAATGTACGGTCCCACAGGAACAGGAATTGTATACGGCTCACAGGAAGCATTAGAAAAACTTCGTCCGAGCATGTTTGGTGGAGATATGATTGAAACGGTAGAATTCACCGAAAGTACATGGGCAGATATTCCATATCGATTTGAAGCAGGGACACCCAATGTAGGAGGAATTATTGGACTTGGAGAAGCGATTACCTATATACAGTCGATTGGCTGGAATGCGATTGAACAACACGAAAAAGAAATGACAGAAAAATTACTCTCCGTCATTTCACCATACGCTCGAATTATTGGTCCTTCGCACAGTGCTCGTCGGACTGGAGTGGTTTCATTTGTCATAGATCAGATACATCCGCACGATATTGCAGGATTTTTGGGTGAGCGAAAGGTGGCAATTCGAGCAGGGCATCATTGTGCGATGCCGCTCATGCGTTCTTGTGATCTCATGCAGGGCACTGCTCGTGCCACCGTCGGCATCTATACCACAGAGGAAGATGTTATGCATCTAGATTCTGCCTTGAAAGAATTACAAACTACGTTTGGATAATATGTATACACACGAACACGAACTCGATTCGATTTACAAAGAATATATTCTGGATCTGTATCGCAATCCCAAGAATAAAAAGAAGATTGATAGTCCTACGCATGTATCCACCAAAAGAAATGCAAGTTGTGGAGATGAGTTAACGGTCTATCTGGTTATTGTTGACGGAATAATTACTGAGGTGGGTTTTGATGGGATTGGATGCGCGATTTCTCAAGCATCTGCGTCTCTTCTGACAGAACATATCAAAGGTATGTCATATGAAGACGTGCGTAAAATTACAGAAGAAGAAATGTTAAAATTACTTGGTATTGAAATCGGGCTTACTCGTACAAAATGTGCATTGCTTGCGTATCATTCGTGTATGAATGCACTTAATTCAAATTAGTATGTCGCTACAAATTAAAAATTTGCACGTCTGTGTGGAAGAAAAATCAATTGTAAAAGGTCTGGATCTCGAAATTAATCCAGGTGAGATTCATGCAATTATGGGCCCCAATGGCTCGGGTAAATCAACACTTGCAAATACACTACTTGGTCATCCAAAATATGTCATTACTGATGGAATGATAGAGGTGGATTCAGTAGAGGTCACTCATATGTCTACGGATGAGAAAGCAAAACATGGACTATTTCTTTCGATGCAATATCCGCCTGAGATTGAGGGTGTTACGATTTCAAATTTTTTACGTCTTGCATATAATTCCCTCAAAGGAGTATCGGTAAATCCTCTTGAATTTCATCGAAAATTGGTTGAAAAAATAAAAGAATTTGGGATGGATCCGTCGTTTGCTACTCGATACGTAAACACTGGATTTTCGGGGGGAGAGAAGAAGCGTGCTGAGATTTTACAACTCGCAATTCTTGAGCCTACGTACGCAATACTCGATGAGACTGATTCTGGTCTTGATGTTGACGCGTTGAAGATTGTGTCAGAAGGCATACAAGCGTTCAAAAATGAGAAAACAGGTGTATTGTTGATTACACACTACAATCGAATTCTCGATTATGTGGTACCAGATTTTGTACATATCATGATTGATGGAAAGATTGTGAAGAGTGGTGGAAAAGAAATGGCACATGAAGTGGAGAAGAGTGGGTATGCAATATTTAAGTAAACTACACTGTCATTCTGAACGGAACGAAGTAGAGTGAAGAATCCCTTATCGACTCATTTGCTTCAAACATGATTTAAGAGATCCTTCGCTTATGGCTCAGGATGACTAATGTAAAAATATGGTAACCAAAGAATTAATTTTAGAAAAATTAAAAGAAGTCCAGGATCCAGAGGTCAATGTAGATATTGTTACCATGGGACTCATATACGATATTCGAATTGACGAGAAAAAATCTTCAGTTCATGTGGTCATGACATATACTACTCCGTTTTGTCCATTTGGCCCGCAGATTACAGATGAAGTAAAAGAAAAAATAGGTGAATTCGGTTTTGCGTATGATAAAATTTCAGTCGAGGTAACGTTTGAGCCACCATGGAAGCCTTCGGATGAGTTGCGGGCAGCATTGGGGGTATAAGTGTATGCTAAGGAGTAATTTTTTCATATATATCATGGCCAGTCATGCTGGGACACTGTATATTGGAGTGACGAATGATTTGCAACGAAGAGTTTCAGAGCATAGACAAGGTGTCGCATATGATTTTACCAAAAAATACAATTGTAATAAGCTAATTTATTTTGAACACTATAGCGATATTGAGGAAGCTATTCGACGTGAAAAGCAGTTAAAAGGATGGAAACGTAGTCGAAAAGAAGAATTGATCAGAGGGTTGAGTCCTCATTGGGATGACTTATCGAGGAGGTTTGAAAATAATGAAGGGTTACTGTCATCCTGAGCCGTAGGCGAAGGATCCCTTAGCGAAGGTTATACGTAGAACATTCTGTAAGGGATCCTTCACTACACTTCGTTTCGTTCAGGATGACAATACTAGAAGTTTTATGAGCAAAAAACCAAACACAATCCAAGTCTGTTGCGGAGGGGATTGTATGGTAGCAGGCGCCCATACTATTTTGGGTGTGCTTGAAGAAAAATATGCAGGGACCAAAACGGAGGTTGGTGCCTGTGGGTGCGTCGATCGGTGCGAGAAGGTGGTCAATGTGGTCGTTGACGAAAATCAAATTTTTTCGTATAGTACTTCTGAAAATATAGTAGAAAAGATCGAGCAGGGGAATGGTGAGCCGTACCACAGATTTACTCCCGGGCAACTTGATTTACATAATGATTTTTTAGGTGATTTATAACTATGACTTTTGATAAGAATAAAATTATAACTATCGGATTGTGTGTCAGTATTGGGCTAAACGTAATCTTCGGCACTTTTTTGTTAAAAGAAAAAATATCAGACACTTCTAACTCCGCAACTTTTCGTCAAGAGAATAAACAAACTCAGACCTCTTCTGCTGTACTAGAAGTTCAGCCCGAACCTGAAATTAAGATAGAAAAAGAATATGAAGTTCTAATTCCTGAACTCCGTGAAAATGATCCCTCGAATGATGGGTGGATGACGAAGAAATGGAGTGGAGTGTATTCGAATCCAGGTCGTGAATTTTTTACCTCCAATCCTTCTGATCCTCAGATGCTTGATCCTGAAGAATGTCCAGAACTCAATTATGACGAATCTAATTCATATGTTGTATTTGAGAATGAAGAATTGACCATGCGTCTACCATTTAATGAAAAATGGGGAGGTGATTTTAAATTAGCTCCGTATATTGAACACAGCAAAGGTTTGTCTTGGGGAAATCTTTCTATTATTGCTGAAGGATGGTCTGGGGAAGGATGTCCGTATCTACATCGTTCTCCAATGTCTTTGGTTTGGGAACCTAAAAATGAGTTGACAGACTATTTGACCTGTCTCTTATACACATCT